>JAICQM010000042.1 GCA_025937875.1 Chloroflexota bacterium | reverse complement strand
CTTCCAGTGGCAGTGGACGTTCCGCTATCTCGACGACGACGCCGATCCGGACAACGACTACGCGATCACCGGGACGGCGGCCGAGCCGCCCGAGATGGTCCTGCCGGTCAACGAGCAGATCAGGCTCATCCTGCATTCGGACGACGTGATTCACTCGTTCTTCGTGCCGCATTTCCTGATCAAGACCGATGTCATGCCGCTTCCCGAGGGAGTGGAGGACAACGAGCTCCAGTTCTCCCTCAACCAGGAGGGGACCTTCGCCGGGCAATGCGCCGAGTTCTGCGGAACCGATCACGCGGCGATGACGTTCACCATCCGCTCCGTGCCGCGCGCGGAGTACGACGCCTGGCTGGCCGCCGCGCGCGAGGGCGAGCCCCCGCCGCAGGCATCGGCGCCACCGGATGCCGAGGTGATCGAGCTTTCAGCCAACCAGCTGGCGTTCGATACCGATCGGATCGAGGTGCCGGCCGGCCAGCCGTTCATCATCCGCTTCACCAACCTCGAGGCGCTCCCGCACGACGTCGCGATCTTCGCCGGCGACGAGGAGCAGTTCGGCGGCGAGGCCATCACCGGCCCCGATCAGACGATCGACTACCAGGTCCCGGCGCTGGAAGCCGGCGAGTACGACTTCCTGTGCACCATCCATCCGAGCATGAACGGCACGCTCGTCGCGCAGTAGGGACGAGGAGAGCATGGCGACCACGACACTAGACCCCCGGGCGGAGAGCTACCGCAGGTCCTGGGTCCTCGACTGGCTGACCACGGTCGACCACAAGAAGATCGGGATCCTGTACATCATCAACTCGTTCCTGTTCTTCCTGGCGGCCGGCGTGCTGGCGCTGGTGATCCGGTCCGAGCTGATGGTGCCGGGGCTGCAGTTCATCGACGAGCAGACCTACAACCAGGCCTTCACGATGCACGGGACGATCATGATCTTCCTGTTCGTCGTGCCCATCCTGTCGGGCTTCGCGAACTACATCGTGCCGCTCATGCTCGGCGCGCCGGACATGGCCTTCCCGCGCATCAACGCCCTCAGCTTCTGGATGCTGCCACTCGGCGGGCTGCTGATCTTCAGCGGCTACCTGTTCGGGGGCGCGGCGGCCGAGGGCTGGACCGGCTACGCGCCGCTCTCGTCGGAGGGCTACGCCAGCGGGGTGGGCACCGACCTGTGGATCATGGGCCTGGCGTTCGTGGGCACCAGCTCGATCCTGGGATCGGTCAACTTCATCACCACCATCTTCAAGATGCGGGCGCCGGGCATGACGCTGTTCCGGATGCCGATCTTCGTGTGGACGGTGCTCGTCACCGCGGTCCTCATCCTGCTCGCCACGCCGGTCCTGACCGCCGGCCTCATCGCGCTCTTCATCGATCGCAACTACGGCGGCTCGTTCTTCGACCCCGCCGCGGGCGGCAACCCGATCCTCTGGCAGCACCTGTTCTGGTTCTTCGGCCACCCCGAGGTGTACATCGTCATCCTGCCCGCGATGGGCGTGGTGAGCGAGATCCTGCCCGTGTTCAGCCGCAAGCCGCTGTTCGGCTACCGCGCCTTCGTGTATGCCACCATCGGCATCGGCCTGCTCAGCTTCAGCGTCTGGGCCCACCACATGTTCACCACCGGCCAGGTCTTCCTGCCCTTCTTCGCCTTCATGACCGCCCTCATCGGCGTTCCGACCGGCGTGAAGATGTTCAACTGGATGGCGACCATGTGGCGTGGCTCGATCAGCTTCACGACGCCCATGCTGTTCGCGGTCGGCTTCATCTCGATGTTCCTCATCGGCGGCATCAGCGGCGTCATGCTGGCCGCACCGGCCATCGACTTCCACATGCAGGACACGTACTTCGTGGTCGCCCACCTGCACTACGTCTTCTTCGGCGGGTCGGTGTTCGGGATCTTCGCGGCGACCTACTTCTGGTTCCCAAAGATGACCGGGCGCCGGCTCAACGAGGGGCTCGGCAAGTGGCACTTCTGGCTTCACTTCATCGGCTTCAACCTCGCCTTCTTCCCGATGCACTCGCTCGGCATCCTGGGCATGCCACGCCGCATCGCCGACTACTCACCCGACGCGGGCTGGACGATCTACAACATGGTCTCGACCGTCGGAGCGTTCGTCATCGCGATCAGCATCCTGCCACTGCTCGTCAACGTGGTCGCCACGCTGATCAACGGCGAGCAGGTCGGCGACGATCCGTGGGAGGCGAATACCCTGGAATGGGCGACGACCTCGCCACCTCCGGCCTACAACTTCGACAAGCTACCGCCGGTCCGCAGTGAGCGCCCGGTCTTCGACCTGCGCCACCGGCACGACGCGGAGCATCTCGCCGTCGAGCCCGCCGCCGCGGCCGGGGCGGAAGGGAGCGGCTCGTGACCGTCGACGCCCCGACCGCGGTCAGCGCGGACATGACGACCCACGTCGAAGCCGGGTACCCGCATCCCGAGCTCAACCGCGGCATGCCGATCCCGCTGGTGGGGATGCTGCTGTTCATCGCCAGCGAGATCATGTTCTTCGGCGGCCTGTTCGCCGCGTACTTCAACGCCCGCGCCGGCGCCGCCGGCGGCCACTGGGGACCGCCGCCCGGCGCCCATGAGCTGGAGGCGTGGCCGCTGGCCGCGATCCTGACCATCATCCTGGTCACCTCGAGCTTCACCATGCAGTTCGGCGTGTGGGCCATCCGCCGCGGTGACCAGCGCCGGCTGCGGATGTGGGTCGGGGTCACCCTGCTGCTCGGCATCCTGTTCCTGGCCGGCCAGCTGTACGACTACAGCCTCCTCAACTTCGGCATCGGGGACGGCCTGTTCGGGACGACGTTCTACACCCTCACCGGCTTCCACGGCGCCCACGTGTTCGGCGGGGCGGTCGGGCTGACGATCCTGTTCGCGCGCGCCCTGAACGGCCAGTTCAGTGCCCGCAACCACGTTGCGGTCGAAGCGATCAGCATGTACTGGCACTTCGTCGACGTGGTCTGGATCGCCCTGTTCGCGATCCTCTACTTCCTCAAGTGAGCTGACGGAGCGCTGACGTGAACGACACCGCCTTCGGCTTCCTGATCCTGGGGGTCGGGCTGCTCTTCGTGCTGGGGCTCGTGTTCGCCGTTTCCAGCCGCGGGTCGCGCGCGGCCGGTGCCACGCCGCATCCGCCGAAGGGCGTCCACCTGCCGCCACCGTCGTACCTCCCGTCGCTCATGCCCCTGGGTGGCATCCTCATCTTCGCCGGACTCGCCTTCCGCCCGGAGGATCAGCTCGCCAACTGGTTCCTGCTCGTGCCCGGGCTGCTGGTGTTCGTGGCGAGCATCGTCGGCTGGGTCCGCGCCGCGGACCGCGAATGGGTCGAGACCGAGCAGCGCCCGCACGACGAGGCGCCGGGACACTGATGGCGGCGCTCACCGCTCCGCGGGAGCCGGGGCGCCTGATTCCCGACGCGCGGCGCATCGCGACGCTGCCGCTCGCCTGGCGCATCGGGGCCGTGGTCCTCCCACTGCTCATGCTCGCCGCGCTCGGCGGCTGGCTGCTGATCCGCAGCGGGGCGCTGGCACCGTCGATGGCCCGCATCGGTGCGCCGGCGCCGGCGTTCGAGCTGGTCGACCTCGACGGCAACCCGGTGCGCAGTGCCGACCTGGCCGGCCGGCCGGTGGTCGTGAACTTCTGGGCCAGCTGGTGCGGCCCGTGCATCGAGGAGTTCCCGCTGCTCGAGGAGGCGCAGGCCGCGCACGCCGACGTCGGCCTGGCGGTGGTCGGGATCGTGTACGACGATTCCGAGGACGCGGCGCGTGCCTTCATGCAATCCCAGCATGCGACCTGGACCGCGGCCATGGACCCCGGCGGTAGCGTCGCCCGCGCGTACGGCATCTACGGGCCCCCCGAGACGTTCTTCGTGGGTCGCGACGGCATCGTCGCCGGCCACCAGATCGGCCTGCTCAGTCCGGCCGACCTGCATCAGCAGCTCGCCACGATCCTGGAGGAGGACCGATGACCGCCAACCTGCCGGCACCGCGCGACGACGCGCCGCTGGTGATCGACACGGTGCACGACCTGCACGCCGACCACCACGATCCGCAGCACCAGGAGGTGCGCCAGAACCTGGGCGTGGCATTGCTGCCGCTCGCCGTCGTCGCCTTCGCCATCCTCGCCTTCGCGGCCGCGGCCTGGACGTTCCTGGCCGCCACCTGAGCCGCGGCGCACGGATGCGAACGGCGCTGCGGCTTGCGTCCGACGAGTAGGATCGTCGCCAACCCTCGCGGCAGCGAGCCGCGGAACCCATCGACCATCGGTAGCCACCCAAGGAGGAGGAACACAACCCACATGTCCGAGCGAGCGATGAAGCGCCCAACTTGGCGCTCGCGATCAACACTGCTGCTGACGGTTGTCGTTTCCCTCCTCCTGGCGGCCTGCGGCGGTGGCAACGGCGGTGGCGGTGGCGGCGGCGGTGCCACGGCCAAGGTGCTCCACGCGCTGGTTGTCAACGCGATGGATACCGATGCGACGGTGACCTACACCGATGCCGGCGGGACCCCGACCGAGCAGGTCGTCGAAACCTGCAGCGCCCCGGTGCTGGAGTTCCCGCTCTCCGATCCGTTCCAGCTCGCGATCGACGGGACGGTCCTCATCGACTCGACGCAGCTCCCCGAGGGCGTGCCCGGCTTCGGCGAGTCCGACCTCGTCGTCAAGATCGACATCGCCAAGGATGGCACCGCCGAGTTCGACGAGGTGCGAATCGGGCGGACCATCAGCCCGCCGGCGCGCAGCGCCTACTGCCCGACGCTGCCCGGCTGAGCCAATCCCGCCGCGTCCGAGGCGGCCGCTGCGGCGGCCGACCCGGGCGTCGGATAGCGGGCGGCGACGTAGGCCTCGAGGATCTCGAGGAAGCGGGGAACGATGTCGTCGCCGCGCAGGGTCGTCGTCTTGGCGCCGTCGACGAAGACCGGCGCCACCGGCTCCTCGAAGGTGCCGGGCAGGCTGATGCCGATGTCGGCGTGCTTCGACTCGCCGGGGCCATTGACCACGCAGCCCATCACGGCGACCTTGAGCTCCTCGACGCCCGGCCGCTCGGCGCGCCAGGCGGGCATCCGCTCGCGCAGGTAGTCGGAGACGTCGCGCGCCATCTCCTGGAAGAACGTGCTGGTGGTGCGGCCGCAGCCCGGGCACGCGCTCACCTGGGGCGCGAAGCTGCGCAGGCCAAGCGACTGGAGGACCTGCTGCGCGACCTGGACCTCCTGGCTGCGATCGCCACCCGGCTCCGGCGTCAGCGAGACGCGGATCGTGTCGCCGATGCCCCGCTGGAGGAGGATGGCCAGGGCGGCACTCGAGCCGATGATCCCGCGCGTCCCCATCCCGGCCTCGGTCAACCCCAGGTGCAGCGGGTAGTCACAGCGGTCGGCGAGCCGGCCGTAGACCTCGACCAGGTCCTGGACGCCGGAGACCTTCGCCGACAGGATGATGCGGTCGTGGGCCATGCCCGTTTCCTCCGCCAGCCGCGCCGAGCGGAGGGCGGACTCGATCATGGCCTCGATCATCACCTCGCGGCTGTCCTTCGGCTCCGGGCTGGCCGCGTTGGCGTCCATCATGGTCGTCAGCAGCTGCTGGTCGAGCGAGCCCCAGTTGACGCCGATGCGCACCGGGCGGTCGTGGTGCAGCGCAACCTTGATGATCTGCACGAAATTCGTATCGCGGTGCTTGGCGCCCACGTTGCCGGGATTGATGCGGTACTTCGCCAGCGCCTCGGCCGCGGCCGGGTACCTGGTGAGCAGCAGGTGTCCGTTGTAGTGGAAGTCGCCGATGAGCGGCACGCCGACGCCGAGCCGGTCCAGCTTGTCGCGGATGACGGGAACCGCCTGCGCCGCCTCGTCGTTGTTGACCGTGATCCGGACCAGTTCCGACCCCGCGTGCGCCAGCTGTGCCACCTGGATCGCGGTCGCGTCCGCATCGGCCGTGTCGGTGTTGGTCATCGACTGCACCACGATCGGGTGCGCGCTCCCCACCGGCACGTCACCGACGCGCACGGTCACCGTCTCGCGTCGTCCGTTCACAGCCTGATCGTACCGGCTGCCGGCGTCATCGGCACGAAGCGTGCAGGATGAGCGCCGACATCCATGGACCGCGCGACCCCCGGGACCGATCCCGCTCGCCCCTCGATCTGGATCGTGGAGGACGAGCCGCCCGCCGCTGAGCTGGCTGCGGAGCTGTGCGTCGCGACCGGGGCCGAGCCGCGCACCTTCCACAGCGCGTTGCCGTTCCTGCGAGCGTTCCGCGAGGCGCCGGCGCCGCAGGCCATCGTCCTCGACTGGCGCCTCGAGCACGAGCTGTCGGCGGCGCTGTTCATGGCCACCCGGCACCGATTCCCACGGCTGCCGGTGATCTATTGGACCGGCAGTGCCAGCGCCGCCCTGCCGGCCATGATCCGCGACGATCCCTGTACGCGGGTCATCGACAAGGCGGGCGGAGCGGCCGCCTTCGAGGAGGCGCTCGGCTGGGCGCTCTCGGACACCGACCTTCCCGATCGAAACGAGAGGTGAATCACCATGGGCGGCATCAACGACGCGTTCAAGATCCCGAAGGACCCGCATCCCGGTGAACCGGACGAGATGACGCCGGACACGGCGCCGATCGATGACATCGAGCGACCGCAGCGCGGCGGCGATCCCGACGCGCCGTACGGGACCGATACCGGCGATGAGTCGGATGCGAAGGACCTCGACGAGCCCGGTCCCGCGGATCGCACGCCGAGGCCCTAGCGTCACGCGACAGTCATACGGTCGAGGTATTGTCGCCGGGTGATCCGTCGCATCGTGCTCATCTCGGTCGCGGCCGTCCTGGTCGCGTGCCAGGGCGGCGGTGGCCCCACGACCGCGGCCGTCACGCCATCGGTCGCCGGGGGGACGTCGTCCCCGAGTGCAGCCGACACCGGCTCGCCGAGCGCGAGCGCATCGGTGACCGGTCGCACCGCCTCGCCGTCCGCGACAGTGCCCGCCGTGCTGACCGGCGACCCGCTGCATGGCATCGCGCTCGTCGACGTCCGCAGCGGCACGACGGTGACGCTGGGGGCGCTTGCGGCGGAGAAGCCGCTCCTGGTCGAGACGATGGCCATCTGGTGCACCAACTGCCGGGGTCAGATGCACGAGGTGCGGGCTGCGCACGAGCTGGCCGACTTCCACTCGGTGTCGATCGACGTCGAGGCCTACGAGGTCCCGGCCGACCTCGCCGCCTATGCAGACCAGCAGGGCTGGGACTGGCCGTTCGTCAAGGCCGATGCCGCCACCGCCACCGCCCTCCGCGACCGCTTCGGGACCGAGGTCCTCTTCCCGCCCGGCATGCCCAAGATCCTGTTCCGTCCCGACGGCAGCGTCGAGCTGCTGCCGTTGGGGGTGGAGATGCCGGCGGCCGACATCGCGGCCCTCGTCGGCGACGGCTGAGCGCGCCGCGTGGGCGAGCTGCTGGGGGCGGTGGCGCTGGGGATCGGGGCCACCATCACGCCCTGCATCCTGCCGCTGTACCCCGCGTTCCTGGCCTACCTGACGGGGAGTGGAGCCGTCGCCGCCGGCGATGGAACCGTGGCCGGGCGATCCGTCGTCGCGCTGCCGCCCCTCGCCGCCGCGACACTGGTGTGGGGCGGTGTCGTGAGCGGGATGGTGCTCATCGGTGCGCTCTTCGCCGTCTTCTCGGCGTCGCTGACGCCGTTCATTCGTTACGTGCTGCCGGTGGCGGACGTCCTGCTCGTCGTCCTCGGCGTGCTTCTCCTCCTGGGACGCAATCCATTCGCGCGACTGCCGCAGCTGTCGCCGGGGATGCTGGGGCGGGGTGGGCCGGCCGCGGGGGCATTCGGCTACGGGCTGCTCTTCGCCCCCATCGCGCTGCCGTGCAGCGGCCCGTTCCTCGTCGGCATCTTCGCCTTCAGCCTCACGCTCGGCGACGTGGTGGACCAGCTCGCCTTCTTCCTGGCGTTCGGGGTCGGCTTCGGGCTGCCGCTCTTCGTGCTCGGCCTGCTCGGCCAGGCGCGCGGCGCGCAGCTGGCCCGGGCCCTCATCCGCTGGGAGCGGCCCCTGCAGCTCGTGGTCGGCGCCGCGCTGGTCGTCGTGGGCCTATGGGACCTGGCGCAGAACCTGCCGACGGCGCTCGGCTGAGGCGTCCCCCGGCGGGTCATCGCGCGCGGCGTTGGGTATGCTGAGCGGGTCATGACCGCGACCGTCCCGCCGAGCACCGATGCCGCCCACGCCCACACCGACGAGCGGTATCGCAAGGTGGCGATCATCGGCTCCGGACCCGCCGGGCTGACAGCCGCCATCTACGCCGGGCGCGCCAACCTCGAGCCGCTCGTGCTGGCCGGCAACGTCCCGATGGGCCAGCTCATGATCACCTCCGACGTCGAGAACTATCCCGGCTTCCCGGAGGGCATCCAGGGCCCGGAGCTGATGCAGAAGTTCCGCGAGCAGGCGGAGCGCTTCGGCAGCACCATCGTCGAGCGCGACGTGACGAAGGTCGACTTCAGCGAGCGCCCGTTCCGGATGTGGGTCGGTGACGACCTGTACCGGGCCGACGCGGTCATCGTCGCCACCGGGGCCTCGGCCCTGTGGCTGGGCCTGCCGTCCGAGGAGGCGTTCCGCGGCCGCGGGGTGAGCGCGTGCGCCACCTGCGACGGGTTCTTCTTCCGCGGCCGCGAGGTGGCCGTGGTGGGCGGCGGCGACACCGCGCTCGAGGAGGCGACGTTCCTGACCCGCTTCGCCGACAAGGTGACCATGCTCGTCCGCCGCGACGCCTTCCGGGGCAGCAAGATCATGCAGGAGCGCGCCGAGCGCGATCCCAAGATCGAGATCCTCTTCAACCGCGAGGTGGCCGAGGTGAAGGGCGAGATGACCGTCAATGCCCTCACCCTGCGCGACACGGCCACCGGCGAGACCTCGGAGCTGGACGTGCAGGGGCTCTTCGTCGCCATCGGCTACAAGCCCAACACGGACCTGTTCGCCGACCAGCTGCGCGTGGGCGATGGCGGCTATCTCGAGGTCGTCGACGAGACCGGGTCCGGGATCGAGGGCGTCTTCGTCGCCGGGGACGTCCACGACCACCGGTACCGGCAGGCGGTGACCGCCGCGGGCGACGGCTGCAAGGCCGCGATCGACGCCGAGCGTTGGCTCGCGTCGGTCGGCGAGATCGAGGCATCGACCGCCACCAACTGGTAGCTCGCGCGTCGCCACGCGCCCCGTGGTTGGTCAACTGCTGTTCTGGATCGCATACGACGAGATATGGGGGCCGGCCGCCCCGCGCGCTGAGCGTGGAAACCGCGACAGGATGGCGTCAGGAACGCGATTACTCCGCTAACGCGAAGCACGCGCGCACATGACCGACGGTCACGTTTCCCCGAGGTCAAGGAGCGCGTCGGCGGTCTCGCGATTGACGCGGTCGCCGTCACGCATGTGCTCCAGCGTCGCGCGCCAATTGGCACCGTCGGACGCGCCGAACGCGATCGCCATCTCGCGCCGCGCCTCGTCCATGCGCCCCGCCTCGGCGTGCTGGAGCGCCATCCAGTACACGAGCTCCATGGCGTCCGGGGCCATCGCCCGCGCCGCGGCATAGCGTTCTTCCTCGGTCCGGCCCGCCTTGGCCTCGTCTCCCTCGTCGTCGAGCAGCGCGTAGGCGCGGTCGAGGGTCAGGATGCGGCGCAGCTCCGGGATCGGGTCTGCGTGGTCCTCGACCCGCAGGTCGAGGTGCCGCCCGCGCCAGGCGCCGCCGCGCGCGCCCGCGTCCACGATCTGCATCGCCGCCGACTGCCGCCCCCGGACGTCGCCGCCGGCCGCCTCCGCCGCCTCGAGCGCGCGCATGAGCTGCTCCCAGAAGGGCGCGCCCTCCGCGCGCGCGGCCTCGAAGGCGGGTGCCATCGACGACCACACCTCGTCGGATGCGAGCAGGTTGCCCTGCACCGTGTACCCCTCTCCGACGTGATCGCCGCAGGCCAGGATGCACTCCGCACCGGTGTAGGCGGCCGCGCGGCCCTCGGCGTCGACCACGCCCAGCTGGCGCTGCGCCGCGCCCGGGTCGCCGGCCACGAGGGCGTCGACGACGCGCTGCGCCTCCCAGCCGGCACGCAGCATCTCCAGCGCGATCGGCCCGAAGCTGACGTTGACCGATGCCTGGGTGGCGACCGCCCCGACGCCGGCCTCGAGCCACGGGACCACCGGTCCCACCGACAGGTAGTGCGACTGCACCGCGACCCCGAAGCGGCCGGTCTCCGGGTCACGGGCGACGATCGAATAGGTCATGCGCGCAGCGTAGCCCGCCCGGCCGCGCCGGGCGTATCGGTCCGTGCGTTACCCGTTACCTATACTCGCGGCCATGACCGATGCGAAGCAGGGACTCGAGGCGGCGATCGCCGAGGGCTACGGATTCGAGGGGCTCGCCGTGACCTTCGGAGCCGCGATGCAGGGCGAGGAGGCGATTGCCGGAGCCCAGGTGCGCGTCCCGCTGGCGATGATGAACCGCCACGGCCTGGTGGCCGGCGCCACGGGCACCGGCAAGACGAAGACCCTGCAGGTGCTGGCCGAGCAGCTGTCGGACGCGGGCGTGCCGGTCTTCATCAGCGACATCAAGGGCGACATCTCCGGCCTCGGGGCACCCGCCGAGCTCAACGACAAGCTGACCGGGCGGGCGGCCAAGATCGGCTTCGCCGACTATGCGGCGCGCGCCTTTCCGGTCGAGTTCCTGACCCTCGATCGGGGCGGCAAGGGCGTGCGGCTGCGCGCCTCGGTCCTGTCGTTCGGCCCCATCCTGCTCTCCAAGGTGCTCGACCTCAACGAGACGCAGCAGAGCGTCCTGTCGCTGGCCTTCAAGTACGCCGACGACAAGAAGCTGCCGCTCATCGACCTCCCCGACCTCCGTGCCCTGCTCAACCACCTCGACTCCGACGAGGGCAAGAAGGAGATGGAGGAGTACGGCGGCGTGGCGACCGCGACCGTCGGCGTCATCATCCGCAAGATCGTGGAGCTCGAGCAGCAGGAGGCGGACGCCTTCTTCGGCGCACCCGAGTTCGACGTCGCCGACTTCCTGCGCATCACCGCCGACGGCAAGGGGATCATCAGCGTCCTCGAGCTGGCCGACATGCAGGATCGCCCGGCGCTCTTCAGCACGTTCATGATGTGGCTGCTGGCCAAGCTCTACCAGGCCCTGCCCGAGGTCGGCGACCAGGACCGCCCCAAGCTCGTCTTCTTCTTCGACGAGGCCCACCTGCTGTTCCGCGACGCGAACAAGACGTTCCTGGAGCAGATCGAGCTCGTGGCACGCCTCATCCGCTCCAAGGGTGTCGGCGTGTTCTTCGTGACCCACGCGCCGTCGGACGTGCCGTCGTCGGTCCTGGCCCAGCTCGGCAACCGGGTGCAGCACGCGCTGCGCGCGTTCACGCCCAACGATCTGGAGGTGGTGCGGGCCACCGCCGACACGTTCCCCACCACCGAGTTCTACGACGTGGAGGAGGAGCTCACCCGGCTGGGCACCGGCGAGGCGCTCGTCACGGCGCTCGATCCCAAGGGCAGACCGATGCCGACCGCCCGCACCATGATGCGCCCACCCCAATCGCTCATGGCGCAGCTGGCCCCGGTCGCATTCGACGCGGTCGTGGCCGCATCGCCGCTCGTGCCCGAGTACGCCACCGACCAGGACCCGCAGAGCGCGCGGGAGATGCTCGCAGCGCAGGTCGAGCAGCTGGCGAAGGAGGCCGCGGAGGCGGAGCGCATGGAGGGCGTCGAGGATCCCGAGGGACGCGGCCGGCTGCGGCCCACGCGCGCGCCGGAGCGCGGCGTCGACTGGGGTGACGTGGCCAAGGAGGGCGCACGGGTCGCGCGCTCCGGGGCCTTCAACACGATCCTGCGCGCCGTCCTGGGCGTCCTGGGCGGCGGCCGGCGCCGCTGACTTCGACCGGGTGCCGGCCCGAGTCTCCCTCCAGGGGACTAACGCCCACGACGTGGCCGATCGACACCTCGGATGGGACAGGCAGCCAGGTTCGGGGTCGTGCGTGGCCGGCCGTCCCGTGGGCTGCACATTCCGGGCACATCGTGGCCGTTAGTCCCATCCTGCGAGAAGCGGGTTACGGGAGATGGACCAGGACACTAGCCCGCGGCCGCCTCGGCGACGGCCAGCCAGTCCCCGATGCGGTCCCCCTCCGGCAGGCCGCGGACGACGCAGCAGTCCAGCACGGCCCGGTAGGGAAGCAAGGCCGCCCGCAGCCCGGCGGCCTCGGCCACCGCGACGCCCACGAGCTCGTCCTGGGAGGCGAAGGTGCGGGCATAGGCCGCTGAACGGCGGGCGTAGCGCTCCATCTCGTTCCGCAGCCGGCCGTCCGCCCCGGGCCCGACCGCGACCCGCACGTAGGCGCTGAGCTGCGGCACGTCGCGGCCCGCCCGCGCCGCACCTTCGGCCACCCAGCCCCGCTGCTCCACCAGCCGGCCGGGGAGAGACCAATTGAGGAGCACCGTGTCGGCAATCTCGCCGGCCAGCTCGCACATCCGGCGCTGCACCCCGGCGACCGCCACCTGCTGGCCGGGGAGGAGGGAGCGCAGCTCGGCGACGCCCTCCCGCACCAGGGCCAGCGAGCGCGAGGAGCCGCTCCCCACGCCGAGCGTGAGGCGATCTGCCGGCAGCCCGGCCGCGACCGCGTCCCGCTGCTCGACGGCAATGCTTCGGGGTCCACGCTCGGAGAGACCGATGACGCCGACGCCGAAGCGGAGCCGCTGCGTCCCGGAAGCGGTCACCGCGAGCGTCTCGAGCCCGGCGCCACGGCGCGTGTCGTTGGCCCACAGCTCGGCGTAGCCGAGCGCCTCGATAGCCGGGCCAAGGCGCTCGGTCCCGTCACGCGGCGCGGCGGTGATCCCGAAGGCCAGCTCGCCCTTCACGCCCGCATCTGGGAGAGGGCGGCGCGCGCCACGTCGGGCACGTCGGTCACGAAGCCCCACAGGCCGTAGGCGGCGAGCAACTGCATGCGGCCCGGTTCGTTGACGACGTAGCATCCCAGCTCGCGCCCGTAGGCCCGCGCACGGGCGATGGCGTCGGCGGGATCCATGCCGAGGTCGCCCTCCCACGGGTGCACGGCGGCGTGGCCGTGCTCGACGGCGTACCTCAGCGCCGGCTCAAGGGGTTCACCGGGGACGAGCAGGTAGCCGGTCGGCAGGTCGGGGTCGAGGGCACGCGATTCGTCGATCGCACGCTCGTCGAAGCTGATCAGGCTGGCCCGCCCGGCGGCGCGCACCGGGTGCGACCGCAGCGCCTCGACCGCCGGCGCGACGGCGGCGCGGGCCTTGATCTCGACCACCAGCCCGACGCCGTCGGGGAGCGAGTCGAGCACCTCGGCGAACGTCGGCACCCGCAGCCCCCGGTCACGGAACGGAAAGGAGCCATCGGCGCCGGGGAACATGGCACCCGCGTCGGCACGTCGGATATCGGCCAGGGCGAGGCTCGTCACCGCACCCGTCATGTCGGTCGTGCGGTCGAGGGTGTCGTCGTGGATGACGACCAGCTCGCCATCGGCGCTGACATGGAGGTCGAGCTCGATCGCATCGGCCCCGTGCGCGACCCCCAGTGCGAACGCCGGCAACGTGTTCTCCGGCGCCCGGGCCGATGCGCCCCGGTGGGCGACTACGATCGTCATGTCGGTCGAGCCTCCTCGCGCACTCCCACCAGCAGCTGCTCGACGGTGTCGTCCGGCGCCGGTGGCGGCTCCGGGACGCCGCGGACGATCAGGATCCCGACCACCATCAGCACGAGCAGCGACAGGATGGCGACCTGGTAGGCGACCGGGCCGATGCGGGCCGGATCCAGCACCAGGATGATGCCACCGTACAGGAGCGGGCCGATGACCGCCGACAGCTTGCCGGCCAGCCCGTACAGGCCGAACATCTCGCCGACCTCGTCGGGGCGTGTGAGGCGCAGCAGGTACAGGCGATCCGTCACCGCCACGCCGCCCAGTCCCGAGCCGAGGATGACGCCGGCGATCAGGAACGGGACCTTGGCCAGGAAGAGACCGATCACCAGCAGGCCCACGACCCACGACAGGAGCACGAACATGAGCGTGCGCTTGGGACCGATGCGGTCGCACAGGAATCCCCATCCGACGCTGGCCACCACGGCCGCCACGATGAGGCCGATGAGAACGAACCGCGCCTCGGTGCTCGTGAAGCCGACGGCATGGATCGCGAACAGGCTCATGACCGCGATCGCGGTGTTGATGGGATCGGAGTAGAAGAAGCGACCCACGATGAACCGGAGCAATCCGGGGCGCTGGCGGGCGTGGTCGATCGTCAGGCGCAGCTGGGTGAACGAGCGGGCGGCATCGGTCACGCGAAATGGCTGGCCGCTGCCCGTGGATCGCTCCGCGACGAGCAGGAAGATGGGGATCGCGAACACCGCGAACAGGGCCGCCACCAGGACGAAGCTGGCGGCGGTGGTGTCGCCGTTGGCATCGGTCGTGAAGCCGTACAGCAGGCCGGCCACGATGGCGCCCAGGTAGCCCAGGGCGACGCCGATCCCCGACAGGCGCCCGCGGGCGGCCGGAAGCGCCACGTCGGGCAGGAGCGCGTCGTAATAGATGAGAGCGGCCTGGTAGGCGAAATTGGCGATCGCGAAGGCAAGCAGCCCCAGGCCGATGTCGATGAAGCCGATGAGGGCGGTCGGGACCACGCACAGCGCGGTGAAGGCCAGCAGGTACCCCTTGCGCCCGCCGGTGCGGTCGCTCAGCGCACCGAGGACCGGCGAGACGAGCGCGTTGAGCAGCACCGAGAGGCTGCTGGCCGTGACGAAGGCGAACGTGCCGGCCGTCTCGCCCATGAAGCTCGTGACCCACGGTCCCATCGCGAAGCT
>JAICQM010000162.1 GCA_025937875.1 Chloroflexota bacterium | reverse complement strand
GGAGTAGGCCCCGGTGCGCGTCGCGATCACCGGTGCCGCCGGCCAGCTCGGCAGCGAGCTCGTGCGCGCATTCGACGCCGCGGGCTGGGAGACGGCAGCCCTGTCCCGCCCCGCGTTCCGCCTCGAGCATCCCACCCTCGACGTGGCGGCCGATCTTGTCGTCAACGCCGCCGCCTGGACCGATGTCGACGGCTGCGTGCGCGACCCCGCGCGTGCCATGCGCCTGAACGGTGTGGCACCGGGGGTGCTGGCCGCCCTCGCGCGTGACGTGGGTGCGCGATTCGTGCAGGTCTCGACCAACGAGGTCTTCGACGGCGCCGAGCCACGCGCCTACGCCGAAGCGGACCCGACGCACCCCATCAATCCCTACGGCGCGTCGAAGCTGGCGGGTGAGGATGCGGTCCGCGCCGCGTACCCCCGGGCCCTGATCGTGCGCACCGCGTGGATCTTCGGCGGGCCTCGCAGCTTCCCGTCGAAGATCTTGGCCGCCGGCCGCCGGGCAGCCGGGGCCGCCGAGCCGTTGCGCGTCGTGGCCGACGAGGTCGGCAACCCGACACCGGCAGCGACGCTGGCCGACCGGATCGTTGCGCTCGTGGCCCTGCCTGCTGCGCCGTCCCTCGTCCACCTCGCCGGTGAGCCACCGGTGAGCCGCCACGCCTGGGCGTCCCGGGTGCTGGAGGAGGCGCACCTGTTGGCGCCACTTCCCATGGCGCTGCGCGACTTCGTCCGCGACTCCACGCCACCGCCGCACGCGGTCCTGGACACCGCGCTGGCGCGATCGCTGGGCCTCGGCATCGAGTGGCGGACCGGTATCATCGGGTCCATCCCACCGGAGTGACTGATTGGTCGACCCCGCCCGCCTGCGCATCGCGATCCTCGGCACGCGCGGCATTCCCGGCAGCTATGGCGGCTTCGAGACGTTCGCCGAGGAGCTCTCGACCCGCCTCGTCGAGCGTGGTCACCGCGTGACCGTCTACTGCCGCACGGGCAACACGCCCGGGAAGCCGCCGAGCCATCGGGGCGTCCAGCTCGTCCACCTGCCCGCCGTGCGGCACAAGTACGCGGAGACGCTCACCCATACGTTCTACTCGGCCGTCCACGCCGTCTTCCGGCGGTACGACATCGCCTACGTCTGTAACAGCGCCAATGCGCCGATCTGCTTCATCCCCTGGGCCCGCCGGCAGCGGGTCGTGCTCAACGTCGACGGTCTCGAATGGCAGCGCGCCAAGTGGGGCGGTCTCGCCAGGCGCTATTACCGCTGGGCGGCCGGCCTGGCGGCCCGCATGCCGATCGAGGTCGTCACCGACGCAGACGTCATCCAGCGCTTCTACCGCGACGAGCTGGGCCGCGAGACGCGCTGCTTCCCCTACGGCACCGAGCTGTACGAGCGCGGCCATGGGGCGGAGCGCCTCGCCGGGCTGGGGCTCCAGCCCGATCGGTATTTGCTGTACGTGAGCCGCATGGAGCGCGAGAACAACGCCAAGCTGGTGGTCGAGGCCTACGGCCGTATCGCGACCGACGTGCCGCTGGTGATGGTTGGGGACGCGCCGTACGCGCAGGACTACATCGACGAGGTCAAGGCGGTCGCCGACGATCGCGTCCGCTTCCTCGGTTACAGATTCGGCGACGAGTATCACGCCCTGCAGGCCAACGCCCTCGCCTACGTTCAGGCGACCGAGGTCGGCGGCACCCATCCCGCCCTGGTGGAGGCGCTGGGCCACCGCAACGCCGTGCTGGCCCACGACGTCCCCGAGCACCGCGAGGTCGTGGGAGATGCCGGCCGCTACTTCGCCTACCGCGATCCCGACGACCTGGCGGCGCTCATGCGCGCGGTGATCGAGGATGCCGGCGAGGTCACGCGCCTTCGGCGGCTGGCGGAGGAGCGCGTACGCGCCCACTACACCTGGGACGCGGTGACCGCCGACTACGAGGCCTACTTTCGCGAGCTGGTCGCGCGCTGATGCGGGCCCTCCCGACGAGGCTCGCGGGGCTCGTCCTCGTCGAGCCCGATGTGCACGGGGACGAGCGCGGCTTCTTCCTCGAGACGTTTCGCGCGGACCGCTACGCCGAGGTCGGGATCGATGTCGGCTTCGTGCAGGACAACCACTCCCGCAGCCGGCGCGGCACCCTGCGCGGCCTCCACTTCCAGACCGATCCCGGCCAGGCCAAGCTCGTCCGCTGCGCGCGCGGGTCGATCCGCGACGTGGTGCTCGACATCCGCCGCTCGTCAGCGACGTTCGGCGAGCACGAGGTGGTCGACCTCGACGACGTGGCGCACCGCCAGCTGTTCGTGCCGGTCGGCTTCGCCCACGGCTTCGTCGTCCGCTCCGAGGTCGCCGATGTGACCTACAAGGTCAGCAGCGCCTTCGATCCGACCACCGAGGCGGGGATCGCATGGGATGACCCCGCCCTGGCCATCGACTGGGGCGTCGCCGACCCGGTCGTCTCCGACCGCGACCGATCCAACCCGCGCCTCGCCGACGCCGCTCCCACGCTGCCTGCCTGGTAGCCGATCAGCTGGGCGTAGGGCTCGGCATGGATGCGCCGGCCATGGCGTCCTGGTATGCGAGCTGGACGGCGGAGCCGGCGCTCACGACCCCGATCAGCGAGATCCTGTCCCGCGCGATGGCGACCGGTCCGACGAGCGAGTACGGCTCGCCGGTGAGCGGCTGCACGCGGTAGGTGGCCTCCTCCTCGCCCTGCTCGGGCACGATGACCGCGGCCGCGCTCAGCTGGACGTAGGCGTCCGACTCGTTCGTCACGTCGCCGAGGTACACCGTGCCGTCTTCGAGGTGGACCTCCATGAGGGTCCCGGCCGGTGCCAGCGCGCGGGCGCCGTCGGCGCGAAGCTGGGCGCCGACCCACAGTCCACCCACTACCAGCGCGCCAAGCAGGACGATGACGCCGAGTGCGCGAAGGACCGTCGACGAAACTCCCATGCCGCGGCGCAGTCTAGCGGACGATGGTCGCCCGAAAACGGGCTTCCAACCGCTTGGCAGGGGTGCAAGAATGCAGCCTGAGTTGACGCGGCGCCCGAGCCGTCGCGCGCTGATCCGGTGCTGCCGTGGAGGTGGCGGCAATCCAGCCTCGAGCCGGGCCCCTTGCACGGCCTCGGCACTCCGGCCTGATGTGCCCAGGCCCCTAAGGATTCCCGAACCCGGACGTCTCACCATCACGCGCGGAACCCGGAGCGGCTGCCCTTCCGCAGGGAGTGCCTCAGACCCGTTCCCCGCCCAATCGTCACATCGGAGGACTCTCGATGAAGTTGTCACTCTCCACCGCGCGCTTCGCCGCCGTCCTGGCGGTCGCGGCCGTGGTCTTCGGGGCTGGCCTCGTCTCCGGCGCCGCGGGGCAGCCACTGATCATGGGCTCGACCACCAACTCCGCCGGCTCGTCGGCGACCAAGATGAGCTCCAACGTAAACGGCAACGCGTTCGCGGTCGCGCAGACCGGCAGCGGTAACGCCGCCAACGGCATCCGCGGTGATGCGAGCCAAGGCACCGGTGGGGTGTTCACCTCCAGCAGCAACAACGCCCTGTTCGCCACGGCTGCCTCTGCGAATCGATTCGCCATGGTCGCGGTGAGCAATGGCGGTGCCGGCACGGGCGGCGCGCTGTTCGCCGATGGTAACGCCAACCCAGCTCTCGACATCCAGACCAACACCAACGTTCCGCCAATGACGGTCAATTCGACGACCAACGTGGCGAATCTGAATAGCGACCTGGTCGATGGCTATCATGCGAGCAGCCTCAATCGGATCGCCTACGCGTCAGACGACTCTACGGTCGATGGCGACGCTGCTTCAGCGGGCCGGATCACAGCCACGATCACCGCCCCTGCCCGCGGCTACATCATCGTCAGCGGATCCGCCTACATCTTCAACGAAACCGGTAACGGTGCCGACGACGCCCTCTGCTACCTCCAGGTCAATAACAGCACCCTCGCGGGATCGACGCGTTGGGTGGACACTGACTACACCGGGGCGGCTGGCGGCCTGATGGACGAGGTGAGCTGCGCCACTAACGGTGGGTTCCAAGTGTGCAACACCGGGGCCTACACGATCGACATGGAGTTCTCGAGCATCGGCACCGATCTGAACGTCCTTGATTCCTCGTTGGTTGCCGAGTTCGTCCCCTTCAATGGCGCCGGCAGTCCGCCCAGCCTCTTCGAATGCCCCATCATCATCTTCCCGGAACCGGGGGAGAAGGCGCCGAAAGACTGACAGGGAGATGGCTAATCGCTGATTACCGCGCTGTGTGGGCCGCCCCGTGGGCGGCCCACATGCATCCTTGCACCCATAGGAACACGTCACGCGTCGAAAGCGCCGCCGCGAGGCGGCGTGCGCGGCGAGCCCACCCCGCGCTAGACTCGGGCCACATGGCCCGCATCCTCGTCGTCGAGCCCGTGGCGCAGCCCGGGCTCGACCTGCTCACCGCCGCCCACGAGACGCAGATCCGTCTCGGACTGAGCCGTGACGAGCTGCT
>JAICQM010000105.1 GCA_025937875.1 Chloroflexota bacterium | reverse complement strand
GGTTCCGTGCTGCTCCTGCTGACCCCGCTCGCGTTCGTCGCCGCCAGCGCGCTCTTCATCCTGCTGCCCGACGCGCTGGCCGGCTTTCGCCTGACCGATGGACGCCGCACGCTGGCCAACATCGTGGCCGGTGTGCTGCTGGGCATCGCCGCCTGGGGCCTGGTGGCGGTGCTGTCGCTGGGCGTCGAATGGGTGGCACGCCAGACGGGGCAGAGCGTCGAGGGCCAGCAGATGGTGGCCGACCTGCTTGCGAATGTCCCGCCGATCGTCGCCGTGCTCGCCGCCGGGCTCATCGTCCCGTTCGGCGAGGAGCTCTTCTTCCGTGGCATGGTGATGAGCGCCTGGGAGCGCGAATACGGGCCACGGCGGGCGCTGGTGGGATCGGCCGTGCTCTTCACTGCCATCCACGTCCCCGATGGCGGCGTGCTCATCGTGGCACCCATCCTGGCCCTGGCCCTCGTGCTCGGCATCGCCTATCAGCGCACGCGGAGCCTTCCCCTGGTCGTTGCCCTCCACGGCTCGTTCAACGCCATCAGCACCCTGCTGCTGATCCTCCAGGCGGGCTGATAAGCGAGCGCTAAGGCGCCGGTACGCGGTCGTCGGGCACGATGCGCCGATGGCCCTTCGTGAGCCGATCCGGCTGACCGACACGCTCCCGCCGGTCGACTTCCACGCCCTCGGCGACGAGGCCCTGCTGGCGCGGCTGGTGGGCCCCGAAGCGGCCGCGGAGGTCGCGCGTCGCCTGGACGGCCTGGCCGAGCTGGGCCGCATGGAGGCCGGGGAGCTGGCCCGCATCCCCGGCATCGGCCGGCAGCGCGCGCACCGCATCCTGGCCGGCGTCGAGCTCGGCCGCCGCGTCGCGACGGCCTGGCCGGACCGGCCGTGGGTGGTGCGCAGCCCGGCCGACGTGGCGGATCGGCTGATGGCGGAGATGGGCCTGCTCGAGCGCGAGGAGCTGCGC
Source organism: Chloroflexota bacterium (assembly GCA_025937875.1). Lineage (GTDB taxonomy): Bacteria > Chloroflexota > Limnocylindria > QHBO01 > QHBO01 > JAICQM01. The sequence continues at coordinate 5,855 of JAICQM010000105.1, read as the reverse complement.
GTGCTGCTGCTGACCACGAAGAACGCGGTCACCGCCTCGGCGACGGTGTACGTCGGGAACCTGGCAGGGTCCTCGGTCCGGGTCGGCGAGGTGTTCCGGGATGCGGTCCGGCGCTGTGCGGCGGGTATCGTGGTCGTCCACAACCACCCCAGCGGCGACCCGGCGCCGTCGGCCGAGGACATCCGGATCACCGGCGAGATCAGCGCGGCCGGCATGCTTCTCGACATCGCGCTGCTCGACCATGTCGTCATCGGCCACGGACGCTGGGTCAGCCTGCGGGCGCTCGGGGCGTGCGGATGATCAGTCGGGGACCACCACCCGCAGCAGAGCGCCGCCCTCGAGGTCGGCGACGTAGATCTCCCCGTCCTCGGCCACGCCGAACGAGCTCACCGCGCGGCCGCTCTCGTGCACCACCTTGACCGTGGTCGTGCCCTCGTCGACCTGCAGCGTGAAGATGCTGCCCGAGCAGTAGTCGCCGAAGACGTACACGCCGTCCAGCTCAGGCTGCGCAGCGCCGCGATAGACGTGCCCGCCGACGACGGCGCACGTGCCCGCCTCGTGGGTGCGGTACTGGGCGATCGGCTTGACGTACGGACGCTGGTCGCAGTCGGCGGCGATGAAGCACGAGCGACCCTCCATCACGTCCCAGCCGTAGTTCTCGCCACCGGCCGAGTCGCCCGGCTGGCGGTCGATCTCCTCCCAGCTGCCCTGGCCGACGTCGGCGATGTACAGGTCACCCCACTGCGGGTCGAAGCTGAACCGCCACGGGTTGCGCAGGCCCATGGCCCACACCTCCGGCGCGCCGGCGCCCGGCTGCGCCCCCTCGGTCGCGAACGGGTTGGAGGGCGGTATGGCGTAGGTCGCGCCGGGCGGCGGCGGCGTGTCGACGTCGAGGCGCAGGATCTTGCCCAGCAGCGCGTTCGGATCCTGGCCGCTCTCCAGCGGATCGCCGCCGGCACCCCCGTCGCCCAGGCCGACGTAGAGGAAGCCATCCGGGCCGAAGGCGAGCTGGCCGGCGTTGTGGTTGCCGAACGGGTCGGGGATCGCGAACAGGACGCGCAGGGTGTCGGGACGGGCACGCTGGCGGCTGGCGGTCGCGCGCAGCTCGGCCAGCGTGTTGGCGCCGTCGCCGGCGGCGGTGTAGTAGACGAACAGGCGCCCGTTGGCCGCGAAGTCGGGATGGAACGCGAGGCCCAGGAGGCCCTGTTCACCGCCGGCCGTGATGAGGGCGGACAGGTCGACGAACGGCTCGGGCCGCACGGTGCCGTCCGGTTCGACGAGCCGGATCGCTCCGCCCCGTTCGTTGACGTACAGGCGGCCGCTGCCGTCGCCGGCATTGGTGATGCCGATCGGCTCGCGCAGTCCGCTGGCGAACGGCTCCAGGGCCAGGGCGTCCGGTCCGCTGGCCAGGGGCGGGATGGTCGAGCCGGCCAGGGTCGGTGAGGGTGACGGCGTCGCGGTCGGGGGGACCGTGGGCCGCGGGCTCGGAACCACCGACGCGCGGAGCGAGCCGCTGGCCTTAGCCGGGCTCGATGCATTCGGCGGCGTGGCGTCGCAGGCGGCCAGCACCAGCGCCAGGAGCACCACGGTCACCAGGGGGGCACGCGACGCGTGCGGCAGCGAAGGCATCGGTCCAACGAGGGTACCCCGAAGGGGCGTGGCTGGTTCGAATCCGCCTCCGGCGGTTGGGGTACCGTTGGACCGATGAGCACCACACGGACCGGCCTGCGACACGCCGCCGAGCTCGCCGACCGCCTTGCCGCCGGCCCGGGCGCCGAGGAGCCCGGCCCCAAGGCGATCGGAACGCGGCGCACGATCGTCATCGAGCGCGTCCAGCCCGAGCTCGACGGGGGCCGCCACGCGGTGAAGCGGATCATCGGCGACACGCTGCTGGTGACCGCCGATATCTTCGCCGACGGCCACGACCTGCTCGACGCCGCGCTGCTGGTGCGGGCGATCGACGATCCGCCCGGCACGTGGCGCGAATCGCCGATGCGGCTGGTCGACAACGATCGCTGGGCGGGATCGGCGACGCTCGAGCGCGGCGTGCGACACGCCTACACCATCGAGGCTTGGCGCGACACGTGGCGTTCGTGGCTCGACGCGACCGACAAGAAGGTCACCGCCGGTGTCTCGGTCGCGACCGAACTGGCCGAGGGTCGCCTCCTGCTGGAGGCCGGCCGCGACCGGGCTCGAGCGGCCGCCGACACCGACGCCGCCGACCGGATCCAGGCTGGCATCGCCACCCTCGACGCGGAGGGCAGCCCGCGCACGGCGCTCACCGCGCTTGCCGGCGCGCGCCTGGGGGCAGCGATGCGCCGTCACGCGGACCGCTCGGCGGCGACGCGCCACGCGCGCGAGCTGGAGGTCATCGTCGACCGCGAGCGCGCTCGCCACGGGGCGTGGTACGAGCTCTTCCCGCGCTCGCAGGGCCGCGATCCGGCGCGGCCTGCGCCCACCACGCTGCGTGACGCCATCTGGCGCCTGGACGACATCGCCGCGATGGGGTTCGACGTGGTCTACCTGCCACCGATCCATCCCATCGGTACCGCCTTCCGCAAGGGACGGAACAACACGCTCGAAGCCGGGGCGGGCGACCCGGGGAGCCCGTACGCCATCGGTTCCACCGACGGCGGCCATCGCGACGTGGCACCCGAGCTCGGCGGGCTGGACGCGTTCGAGGCCTTCCGTGCCGCGGTGGAGGAGCGGGGGATGGAGCTGGCGCTCGACATCGCGCTGCAGGTGAGCCCCGACCATCCCTACGTTGCCAGCCATCCCGAGTGGTTCCGCCACGCGCCGGACGGGACGATCAAGTACGCTGAGAACCCGCCCAAGAAATACCAGGACATCTACCCGATCGACTTCTACGCCGGCGATGCGTCCGCGCGGGCGGCGCTGTGGCACGAGTGGCGCGACGTGTTCGCGAGTTGGATCGGGCGGGGTGTGCGCATCTTCCGGGTCGACAACCCGCACACCAAGCCGATCCCGTTCTGGGAGTGGCTGATCGCCGACCTGCAGCGCGAGCATCCCGACGTCATCTTCCTGTCAGAGGCGTTCACGAAGCCGAAGATGATGCGCGTCCTCGCCAAGGTCGGCTTCACCCAGAGCTACACGTACTTCACCTGGCGCGAGGCGGCGGGCGAGCTGCGCGAGTACCTGACCGAGCTGACCCGCGGCGAGATGCGCGAGTACTACCGCGGCAACCTGTTCACCAACACCCCGGACATCAACCCGCACCACCTCGATCATGGCCGTCCGGCGTTCGTCGTCCGCAGCGTCCTGGCCGCCACCCTGTCGAGCAGCTACGGCATCTACTCCGGGTGGGAGCTGTGCGAGGCCGCACGCCTGGGCGACCGCGAGGAGTACCTCGACAGCGAGAAGTACGAGATCCGCGCTCGCGACTGGGATGCGCCGGGCAACATCAAGCCGCTCATCACGCGGCTCAACCAGCTTCGCCGCGCGCACCGTGCCCTGCAGCTCTACGACAACCTGCGCTTCGAGCGGGTCACCGGTGACCGGACGCTCTTCTATCGCAAGGCGCTGCCCGATCTCGACGCGGCCGCGGATGCGACGTCGGCGACGTCGGCGATCGACCTGCTGACCGGCGAGCCGGCGCGCTGGGTCGATCCGATCTACGTGGCCGTCAACTGCGACCCGGTCGCCGCACAGACGGCGATCCTGCACCCCCACCTGCCGTCGATCGGCATCGCGTGGGATGAGCCGTACCGCCTGACCGACCTCATGACCGGCGAACAGCGTACGGAACGCGGCGCCGACCTGGCGGTCGAGCTCAACCCGACGGGGGAGCCGTTTCGGATCTTCACCATCTCCCCCGTCTGAACCGATCACCCAGGAGCGCAAACGACGTGAGCCGCACGCCTGCCACCGAGGACGTCACCACGCCCGCGGCGGTGCCGATGACCGACGGGACCGTCCCCGCCCACCGGGACGATCCGCTCTGGTACAAGGACGCGATCATCTACCAGATCCACGTCAAGGCCTACGACGACTCGACCGGTGACGGGATGGGGGATTTCGCGGGCCTCACCGCGCGTCTCGACTACATCGCCGAGCTGGGCGTGACCGCGATCTGGCTGCTGCCCTTCTACCCGTCCCCGCTGCGCGATGACGGCTACGACATCGCCGACTACTTCGATGTCCATCCCGACTACGGGACGCTGCGCGAGTTCCGCACCTTCGTCCGCGAGGCGCACAAGCGCGGCCTGCGCGTCATCACCGAGCTGGTGGTCAACCACACCAGTGACCAGCATCCATGGTTCCTCGAGTCGCGGTCGTCCCGGAAGAACCCGAAGCGCGACTGGTACGTCTGGAGCGACGACGACACTCGCTACGCCGACGCGCGGATCATCTTCACCGACACCGAGGTCAGCAACTGGGCGTGGGACCCCGGCTCACAGCAGCACTACTGGCACCGCTTCTTCAGCCACCAGCCGGACCTCAACTACGACAACCCCGCGGTGGTGAAGGCGGTGATGCGGGTGATGCGCTTCTGGCTCGACCTCGGCGTCGACGGGCTGCGCCTGGACGCGGTGCCCTACCTCGTGGAGCGCGAGGGCACCAGCTGCGAGAACCTGCCGGAGACGCACGTCGTCCTCAAGCAGCTCCGCGCCGCGATGGACCAGCGCCATCCCGGACGCATGCTGCTGGCCGAGGCCAACCAGTGGCCGCCGGACGTGCGTCCCTATTTCGGCGACGGTGACGAGTGCCACATGGCCTTCCACTTCCCCCTCATGCCGCGCATCTGGATCGCGCTGCGGCGCGAGGACCGCTATCCGATCGTCGAGATCATGGAGCAGACCCCGGAGATCCCCGAGAGCGCGCAGTGGGCCATCTTCCTGCGCAACCACGACGAGCTCACGCTGGAGATGGTCACCGACGAGGAGCGTGACTACATGTGGGCCGAGTACGCGGCCGACGCCCGAGCGCGCATCAACCTCGGCATCCGCCGCCGCCTGGCGCCGCTGGTCGACAACAGCCGGCGACGGCTCGAGCTCCTTAACTCGCTCCTGTTCTCGATGCCCGGCACCCCGGTCGTGTACTACGGCGACGAGATCGGGATGGGCGACAACGTGTACCTCGGCGACCGTCACGGCGTGCGGACCCCGATGCAGTGGACCGGGGACCGAAACGCCGGCTTCAGCAAGGCCGACGTCCACGCCCTGTACTCGCCGCTGGTCAGCGACCCGGTCTACGGCTACCAGGCCGTGAACGTCGAGGCCCAGGAGCGTGTCCCCGGCTCGCTCCTCAACTGGATGAAGCGCCTCATCCGCGTCCGCAAGCAGTACCCGACCTTCGGCCGCGGCTCGCTGGCGTTCCTGCATCCGGAGAACCGGAAGGTGCTGGCGTACCTGCGCGAGCACGCGGGGACGACCCTGCTGTGCGTGGCGAACCTGTCGCGCTTCGCGCAGTACGTCGAGCTCGACCTGTCGGCCTACCAGGGGCGCGTGCCAGTCGAGCTCATCGGGCGCGTCCATTTCCCGCGCATCGGCGAGCTGCCGTACCTGCTCACGCTGGGGCCGCACGACTTCTACTGGTTCGAGCTGACCGATGGAGCTGCCTGACTGGATCGTCTGGCAGCGCTGGTTCCGCGCCAAGGCGCGGCCGGTCGCAGCGGTCCGGCAGGTCGACGAAGCTCCCCTGACCGATGCGGTCCGCCTGATCATCCTCGAGGTGGCCTACGCCGACGGCGGTCCGCGTGACCGCTACCTGGTGCCGCTGGCGGGCACGGCCGAGCCAGCCGATGGCGACGGTGCCTGGACGGCGATGGTGGTGGCCATGGCCGAGGGCCGCGAGATCGCTGGCGCCGCCGGCCGCTTCCACTTCGATGCCATGCC
>JAICQM010000216.1 GCA_025937875.1 Chloroflexota bacterium | reverse complement strand
TGGCCCAGCCGGGCACGCCGCTCCCGCGTCCGGGGGTCGGGACCGAGCCCGACGCGATGTACATCGCCAGCGCGTCGCCGTCGACGCGGACCTCGACCTCCTCGTCGAGCGGCATGACCAGCAGCGCCTCACCGTCGCCGGTGCGGGTCGAGGCCAACAGGGCGCGGGTCCGCTCGCCCTCGCGCACCAGCACCGCGGGGTCGCCGGCCACGTTGGTGACCGCCTCGGCGCGCATCGCCCCGCTGCGGCCGATGGGGAGCGGCGGTAGGTCGTTCTGCATGCGTCGCCGAGCATATCAGCCGCGCGAGCCGCATCGGCGCGAGCGTATATACGTATATACGATTGGCCGATGGATGCGCGAGGACGCCTGGACGAGGAGCCGTTCGCCTGGACCCGGCGCAGCGACGGCACGGTCGTCATCTCTCACACCGGACGCCCGGTGACGACGCTGCGCGGGGCCGCGGCAGAGCGGTTCGCGGAACGCATTGCCTCACTCGACGCCGGCGGCGCCCAGCACCTGATGGCCCGCGCCACCGGCAACTTCAAGCACGGCAACGAGCGACGCTAGTCGGCGAGGGTCCGGTCGATGGAACTGACGGCCTCGTCGCGCACGCCGTCGAGACCGGTCGCGGCACCGTACTGCGCCAGCACCGCCCCCAGGAACAGGCCGACCACCCGGGCTCGAAGCGCCTGGTCGGGATCGATCGGTCCATAGGCGGCCCAGAAGGCGGGTCGCGCGGCCGGCGGCAGCAGGCTCCACGCCAGGTGCAGGTCCATCGCCGGATCGCCGATGCAGACGTCGCCCCAGTCGATTACCCCGCACAGCCCGCCTTGCTCGTCGACCAGCAGATGGCGGAAGTGGAGGTCGCCGTGGACGAGGGCACGGCGCGTGCTCGGCGCCAGGCCGTGGGCGGCCTCCAGCAGCGGGGCCGCGGCGGCCACCCGGTCGACGACGCCGACCGCCGCCAGCTCGGCGAGCTGCTGGGCCGCGAATGGCACGCGGCGCCCCATCTCGACGCGCTCCAGCGGGTCGTGCGGCAGCTCGATGGTGACGCTCGCCGCGTGGAGCGTGCGCAGCAGGCGCCCGAGCTGCGGCGCGAGGGTGGCGCGGGCGGCATCTGACAGCTGCGGGCCGGGCTCGTCACCGTCCAGCAGCGGGGCGCCGAACCACGGCCAGCCGAAGTCGTCCGTGGGCCGGCCGATGTGGGTCGGTGCCGGGATGGGCACCTCGAGCTGCGGCGCCAGGAGCGGCAGCACGGCCAGCTCGCGCTCGACGCCGGGGATGGCGATCGCGCGGCGCGGGAAGCGGAACGCCCACTGCTCGTCGACGGCGAAGACGGTGTTGTCCCAGCCGGCGGCCAAGAAGCGGACCGGCGCATTCGCCAGGGCGGGGAACTGCGCGGCGATCAGCTGCCCGGCCAGGCGCTCGTCGACCTCGACCTCGGGGGACCAGAGGGGCATGCGGGCGGGAGTATATACGTATATACGCTCGACGCCGGGCAGAAGCCTATGCCGCGCGGCTGGTCCGACCGGTCACGTAGTCGACGAGGACGTACTCGCCCAGGTGCTCGGGCTCGACGTAGAAGGCGCGGCCGCGGTTGATGCGCGACATGAGATCGACGAACTCCGACAGGTACCGCGAGCGCTCCAGCATGAACGTGTTGATGACGATCCCCTCGCGCGTGCAACGCCCGACCTCGCGCAGGGTCGACTGCATGGTGCGCACCGTCGGCGGGTAGCTGAACTCGACCTGGCCGTTGGCCACGTGGGCGGTCGGCTCGCCGTCGGTGATGACCACGATCTGCTTGTTGCCGCCCGAACGCCGGCCCAGCAGCTGGCGGGCGATGAGCAGGGCGTGCTGGAGGTTGGTGCCGTACTCGAACTCGTACGGGCTGAGCGTGGCGATCGCCTCCGGCTTGATCTGGCGCGCGTAGTACGCGAAGCCGACGACGTACAGCCGATCACGCGGGTACTTGGTGGCGATCAGCGCGTGCAGCGCCATCGCGACCCGCTTGGCGGCGGTCGAGCAGCCGCGCAGGAGCATCGAGCGGCTCATGTCGAGCAGGAGCACCGTGCTGGCGACCGTGGTCTCCTCCGACCGATGGACCTCGAAGTCCTCCGGACCGATGACGACGGGGACGCCCGGGCCGTGACGCCCCATGGCGTTGAACAGGGTGCGGTTGATGTCGACGCTGAACGGGTCGCCGAACTCGTAGCGCTTGGTCTCGTCGGTCCGCTCGCCGCCGCGGCCAGGCCGCGGCATGGCATGGCCGCCGAACCCCTCGCGGCGCAGCCGCCCGAAGATCTGGGCCAGGGCCTGGGTCCCGAGCTTGCGCGCCGCGCGCGGGGTGAGCTCCAGCCGTCCGCCGTCGCGCTGGAGGTACCCGGCCTCCTCGAGCGCCTTCGCCAGCTCCGACAGGTTGTCCAGCTCGTCGACCGCGTCGTCGCCGCCCAGGTCGCGCAGCGCGTCGCGATCCAGGCGGCCGAGCGCATCGGGATCGCGGGCGGCCAGGAGCTCCGACTCCATGGCGTCGAACTGCTGCTGGCGATCGATGGCGGCCAGGGCATCGGCCAGGCCCATCGGTTCATCGCCGGCAAACGGGTACGGCTCGCCGAAGGGCAGGTCGGGTCGTGCCTGCTGGAGGTTGGCCCCCAGGCGCGCCATGTCCCAGCGCAGGCGGTCGTCGCGCAGGAGGTCGTCCATCAGCTGCTGGAGCTCGGCGCGCTGCTGCGGGCTCATGCTGGCCAGCAGCGACGCCATCTGCGACGCCTGGCGATGCAGGTGCTCGATCAGCTCGTCGACGCTGCCGAGCCCCGGCGGGAAGTAGTGGCCGTGCCGGGCCATGAAGCGGTCGAAATCGGGGCGGGTGTCGGCGCCGGTGGCGTGCTTCTCCAGCAG
>JAICQM010000231.1 GCA_025937875.1 Chloroflexota bacterium | reverse complement strand
GGTGAGCCCCTCGCGCTCGACGACGTCGCGCAGCCAGTCCTCCAGCCGGCCCATCATGATCGTGATCACCGGGCCCATGTCATCGGTCCGCAGGCCCTCGGCGTCGCGGCGCGCCAGCCCCCGCTCGACCGCCTCGGCGGCAGCCGCGGCCTGGGCGACGGAGAACGACACCGTGGCGTTGACGTTGATGCCGCGGTAGGTCGCCTCCTCCATCGCCGCCACGCCGGCCGCGGTGGTCGGGAACTTGACGATGATGTTCGGCGCCAGCTCGGTGAAGCCGAAGGCCTGGGTCACCATCGCCGCCGCGTCGCGGTACAGGGTCGGATCGGTCTGGACCGATAGCCTGCCGGCGCGCCCGCCGGAGGCGACGTAGGCCGGCTCGAGCAGCGGCGCGGCACGCACGCTCATCTCGGCCACGATGGCCCATGCCAGCTCGCGCTCCGACGAGGTCGGCTGCTCGGCGCCGAGGGCGCGGACCCGCGCCGCCCAGCGGTCGGGGTCCCTGCGCCAGTTGTCGACCACGATCGTCGGGTTGGCGGTCGCACCGACCGCCCCGAACGAGACGGCGTAGGCCAGCTCGTCGACGTGGCAGCTGTCGTTCCAGATGTCGGTCGCCGTCTCGGCGACGGTGCGCCCGAGCGGCGTGTCGGTCAGGGTCCGCGTCATGAGACTCCCATGATCGCACCATCGCGGCCGATAGAATCGGTCCATGCCAGGCCAGCGCCTCAGCGGCGCCGCGATCGTCGTCGAGCACCTCGTCCAGCGCGGTGTACGCTTCGCGGCCGGCATCCCCGGGCACGGCTGCTGGACGCTCGTCGACGCCCTCGCCGACCGCGGCGACGAGATCCGCACCGTGCAGGTCATGCACGAGCAGTCGGCGGTGCACCTCGCCGATGGCTTCTACCGCGCCAGCGGGCAGCCGATGCTGGCGTTCACCTCCATCGGTCCGGGCGCGACGAACACGGTGATCGGGATGGCCACCGCGTATGTCGACTCGACCGCGGTGGCGCTGTTCACCGGGTCGCCGCACACCTACCTGCGTGGCCGCGGCCTGCTCCAGGAGCTCGAGCGGCGCCACGTTGCCGACAACCCGCGCATCTTCGAGCCGGTGGTCAAGGAGTGGTGGCAGCCGTCGCGGGTCGACGAGCTGCCGTTCGTCCTCGACCGCGCCTGGAACGCGATGCTCACCGGCCGTCCGGGACCGGTGCTGCTGGACATCCCGATGGACGTCCAGGCCGATGCGGCCGCCGTCACCCTGCGCGATCCCGCCCCGGCCGGGCGCCCGCGCCCCGATGCCGGCCTCGTCGAGCGGGCGGCGCGCCTGCTGGACGGCGCGCAGCGGCCGGTGATCGTGGCCGGCGGCGGCGTCATCGGCGCCGAGGCGACCGCCGAGCTGCGGGCCGTCGCGGAGCGGCTGGGGGCGGCGGTGGTGACCACCTGGAACGGCAAGGGAGCGATCGACGAGACGCATCCGCTGGCCGGGCAGACGATCGGTGACACGGGATCGACGGTCGGCAACGCGCTGACCGCCAACGCGGACGTGATCCTGTCGGTCGGCTGCCGCTTCGTCGACTGGTCGGCCAGCTCATGGCGCAGGGGCGTGACGTTCGCCATCCCGCCGGCGCAGCTCATCCAGCTCGAGATCGACGAGCGCGAGATCGGCAAGACGTACCCGGCTACGGTGCCGCTGGTGGGCGACGCGAAGGCCGGCCTGGCGGACCTGCTCGACGCGCTGGGAAGCGGGACCGGCGACGAGGGGTATCGGTCCGAGATCGCGCGCCTGCGCGCGACGTGGATGGAACAGGTCGAGGTCAAGTCCGGCTCCGAGGCGTTGCCGATGACCATGGCCCGCGCGGTGCGCGAGGTGCAGGCCGCGACCCGACCCGACGCGATCGTGGTGACCGGTGCCGGCCTGCCGCAGGGCATGGTCAAGCAGCGCTGGGTCACGCGCTCGCCGCGCACGCACCTGACGAGCGGCGGCTTCTCGACGATGGGCTTCACGCTGCCGGCGGCGATCGGCGCGCAGCTCGCACGGCCCGAGGCGCAGGTCCTCGCCGTGTGCGGCGACGGTGACTTCCTGCAGACGATGCAGGAGCTCGCCGCGGCGGCGATGCTCGGCTCCCCGGTCTGCACGGTGATCCTCGACAACTCGGGCTGGATCAGCATCAAGGGCGGCCAGCAGGCCCACTTCGGGCGCTCCGCCGCGACCGATTTCCTGCGCGACGGGGCGCCCTACTCGCCCGACTTCGCCGCCATCGGTCGCGCCTTCGGGATCCACACCGAGCAGGCCGATGCGCCGGCCGACGTGCGGCCGGCGGTGGAGCGGGCCCTGGCGTCGGGCGGGCCGTCGCTGGTCCACCTTCGCGTGGATCGCGACCTGCCGGTCGCGGGGCCCGACAAGACCGGCTGGTGGGATGTCCCCGTCCCCGAGGGCCGGCCGGCCTACGAGGAGCAGCTGCGCGGTCGAGCCGAGGCGCAGGTGTGATGCGCGCGCCCGTCGGCTGCGTCCCCATCGTGTGGAACAACGCCGACCTCCGCGACCTGGCGCCGCTCGTCCCGTACG
>JAICQM010000264.1 GCA_025937875.1 Chloroflexota bacterium | reverse complement strand
GGCAGCCAGGCGGGGGCGCCGTGGTAGAAGGCGCCATGCGGGGCGTGGAACGTGAAGATGAGCACCATGGCCGCGAACACGGCGCCGAACGTCGCCACGAACGGGACGAGCTCGGGCCGCCGCCACGCCCGCAGCAGCCCGTAGGCGAAGAAGACCAGGAAGATCCCGCCCAGCAGGACGCCGGTCCGCCCGATGAGCTCGATCAGGGCCCCGATCTTGGACCCCATGATCAGGCCCGGACCGGCCGCCAGGTAGCCGTCGAGCGTCACCGGGTGGCCGATCGAGAACTGCTCGTTGTAGTCGGTGATCCACAGCGTGTGCCCGCCCGCGGAGGGAAACGGCGAGCCGAAGGTGCCGAGGTTGCGGACCAGCCATGGACCGATGACGGCGAGATACGCCGCCGCGCTGGCGACGCCCCACGCGAGGGCCGGTCGGGGCCGCCACGCCGGCTCGCCGTCGCGCGGGCGCCAGCGCAGCAGCCACGCCGTGGCGGGCGCGATGGTCAGCAGCAGGCCGTCGACCCGCGCCAGCGTGGCCAGGCCCGCTGCCAGGCCGGCGGCCACCAGGAGGGGCCCGGGGCGCCGGGCACTGACGGCCAGGCACGACGCACCGATCGCCAGGGCGCCGGTGACGCCGAAGGGCGCGAAGTTGGCGACCTGCGGATACATGATCAGCAGCGGGCCGGCGAACAGGGCCAGGATCGAGGCCCCGATCGCCACGGTCCGCGAGTGCCAGAAGCGCCAACCGACGAGGTACGTCAGGGGGACGAGGGCCGCGCTGAGCAGCACCATCGGTACCTGGGCCACACCGTACGCGGTGCCGAAGATCGCCATGAACGCCGCCGGGAGGAGCGAGGTGAGCGGCATCCAGTGCCCGTTGCTGGCGACCGGCAGGACGGGGTCGGCGGGCAGCGTGGCGCCGACCTCCAGGAAGCTCCAGATCACCGGCACGGTGAAGCCATGGCCGGTGGCGATGCGCTCGGCGACGAGGGTGTAGTAGGCCGGGTCGGTGTACGCCGGCCAGCTGACGAGCGCCGCCGCGAGGCCGCGGACCAGCAGCGCGATCGCCGAGAGGATGACGACGTCCCTGACGATCGGCGGCCTGCTCACCGGGGGAGGGTACCCGCTAGACTCGCCGCCATGTCCGCGCCCGAGCCTGCGGAGCACCGGCTCCCGTCCCCGGTCACCCTGGCGCTGCTGGTGGTGGTGGCGCTCCTGGTGGCCGTGGCGCTGGTCCACAACCTCGTCGACGCCGACTTCTTCTGGCACCGCGCGACCGGTCGCCTCATCGTCGAGCGCGGCGCCATCCCGACGACCGACCCGTTCTCGTTCACCTGGGGCGGCGCCTGGACGCTCCACGAGTGGCTGGGCGAGGTGCTCATCCACCTGCTCGTCTCGAGCGTGGGGGCGACCGTCACCCTCGTCGTGTTCGGCGCCCTGTCCGGCGTCGCGATCTGGATTCCGGCCGCGACCGCGGTCCGCCTGGGCGCGCGTACGCTCCCGGTGGTCGCGGCCGCCGTCGTCGCCACGCTGGTCCTCATCCCGTTCGTGACGGTGCGGCCGCAGGTCCTCTCCTGGGTGCTGCTCGGGATGCTGGTCGCGCTGCTGCTGAGCCTCGACGCGGGTCGCCCGCGACGTGTCCTGTGGCTCGCGCCGCTGTTCCTGGTGTGGGCCAACCTCCACGGGCTGTGGGTGGTGGGCCTGGTCGCCCTCGTCGTGTACGGGGCGTTCACCCTCATCGGCCGCACCCGAATGGCCGGGGCCGGCGGCTGGATGCTGGC
>JAICQM010000255.1 GCA_025937875.1 Chloroflexota bacterium | reverse complement strand
GGGATGCCCGCGAGAACGTTCACCACGTCATCATCCATGCGTCCCATCATCCGCACGAGCCCTTACCAACCAATTATCGGCGCCTACAATCGAGGGCATGAGCAGCAAGCCGTTCGCGTCGTCGGCCGACCTGGCGGAGAAGGAGGCGACGCTCGAGCAGCTGGCGGACGGCGTCTACGCCTTCACCGCGCAGGGGGATCCCAATGTCGGCGCCATCGTCGGCAGCGAGGCGATCCTGGCCATCGAGGCCCGCGCGACGCCGGTCATGGCCCAGCGCTGGATCGACGTCGTGCGCGATCGGGTCAGCGAGCTGCCGTTCGGCGATCTCGTCCTGACCCACTATCACGCGGTGCGCACGCTCGGCGCGAGCGCGTTCAATGCGGAGCGGATCATCAGCCATGCGAAGACCGCGGCGCTGATCGAGGAGCGCGGAGCGGAAGACTGGGCCAGCGAGCAGGGCCGCATGCCCCGCCTCTTCCTGGGCGCGGAGTCGATTCCCGGCCTGACGCGGCCGACGACCACGTTCGACGACGCCATCACCCTCGACCTGGGCAACCGAACCGTCGAGCTGCGGCACCTGGGTCGCGGCCACACCAGCGGTGACATCGTCATCTGGCTGCCCGACGAGCGGATCCTGTTCGCCGGAGACCTGGTCGAGGCGGAGGCGGCGCCGTACATGGGCGATGCCCACGTCGCGGAGTGGAGCAGCACGACCCTCGACAACGTGTCGGCGCTCAACGCAGCGCAGCTGGTCGGCGGCCGCGGCCCGGTGGTCCGCGACACCGCCGTGCAGCAGGCCATCGAGGACACGAGAGCCTTCCTGCGCACCACGCTGGAGGGTACGCGCGCCGTGAGAGATAGACAGGGCACGCTGAAAGAGGCGTTCGACGACGTCCATGCCAAGCTCGCGCCGCGCTACGCCGGCTTCCCGATCTTCGAGCACACCATGCCGTTCAACGTCCAGCGCACCTGGGACGAGCTCGACGGGATCGACCATCCCCGCATCTGGACCGCCGAGCGCGACCGAGAGGTCTGGGACGCCCTCCAGGACTGACTGGATGGGGCCGATGGACCGATGAGCCAGGTCGCGGTCGTCGGCGCCGGACCGATCGGCCTGACGCTGGCCGGCCGCCTGGCGCAGCATGGCGTCGATGTGGCGCTCTACGACGCGCTGCCGGCCCACCTCGGGGAGGGCTCGAAGGCGCTGTGCATGCAGCGCGAGACGCTCGAGATCTGGGATCGGCTGGGCGCGGGGGAGCGCGTGGCCGAGCGGGGGGTGCAGTGGCGCGTCGGTCGCACGTATCACGGAGACCGCGAGCTGTTCAGCGTTACGCTGCCCGGGGCCAGCGATGAGCACTTCCCGCCATTCGTCAACATCAGCCAGACCGAGGTGGAGCGGCTGCTCATCGCCCGCCTCGCCGAGCTGGGCGTCACCGTCAAGTGGGGCAAGTGCCTCGCCGGGCTGCGGCAGGGCGACGACGTCGAGCTGACGTTCACCGACGGCACGACGGCCCACGCCACGTACGCGGTCGGGACGGATGGTGCCCATTCGGCGGTGCGCCATGCCATCGGCCTGGCCTTCGAGGGTCACACGTTCGAGGATCGATTCCTCATCGCCGACGTGCGCGCCGAGCTTCCATTCCCCACCGAGCGGCGCTTCTTCTTCGACCCGCCGTGGAACCCCGGCCGCCAGGTGCTCATCCATCCCCAGCCGGACGGCGTGTGGCGCATCGACTGGCAGGTTCCACCCGAGACCGATGCCAGCGCCGAGCTCGTGAACGGCGGGCTGGACCGGCGCATCCGCGCCGTCATCGGCCCGGACGTCCTGTACGAGCTCATCTGGATGACCGGCTATCGGTTCAGCCAGCGGCTGGCCGATCGGTTCCGGGTGGGCAGGGCCTTCCTGGCCGGCGACGCGGCGCACGTCATGTCGCCGTTCGGCGCCCGCGGCCTGAATTCCGGTGCGGCCGACGCCGAGAACCTGGCCTG
>JAICQM010000104.1 GCA_025937875.1 Chloroflexota bacterium | reverse complement strand
GAGGAACGCATCCGTCCGGGCGCGCTCGCCTCTCATGACGAGCGCCTGCACCAGGTCAGGGATGATCCGCCGACGCTCAGCACCCTCGGCCAGCAGCGCGTGCGCGCGCGACAGCAGGCCGGTGGCGGCATGCGTGTCCCCTCGCTCGAGGGCGGCCACACCCGCGCGGCCCAGCCGGGCAGCGGCGCGCGCGCCGAGCTCGACGGCCCGCGGGTCGTCCGGCTCCAGCTCACCACGGAACTGGGCGGAATGCTCGAGGTGGTACCCGACCAGCTCGTCCTGTTCCAGGAGGTCGCCGTGCGCGTCGAGCCACTCGGCGAAGCGCTCGTGGAGCTCGGCGCGCACCGCTTTCGGCAGCGAGTCGTAGGCGGTGTCGCGGATGAGCAGGTGGCGGAAGCGGAAGGCATCGTCACCGACGATCTGGGATCGGTCGGGCCGGACGAGCTCCTTGCGCACCAATGCCAGGAGCTGGCCGGGCACGCCGTCACGGCTCGACTCCGGGGCCAGGGCGGTCACCGCGCCGCGGTGGAACACCTTGCCCTCCACCGCGCCGCGCTCGATGACCGCACGCTCCGCCTCGTTGAGCGTGTCCAGGCGTGCCTGGAGGAGGGCCCGAATGGTCGGCGGGACGCTCACCGTGCCATCGGCCTCGCGAGCCAGGGCCGCCATCTCCTCCAGGAACAGCGGGTTGCCCTCCGCGATGGCCAGGATGCGGGCTCGCGTCTCGGCATCCAGGTCGAGGCCGGCCAGCAGGCCGTCGGCCAGGGCGGTGGACTCGGCCTCGCCCAACGGCTCCAGGAGCAGCGCGGTCGCATTGACCTTGCCGCCGCCCCAGCCCGGCCGCACGTCGAGGAGCTCCGGCCGTCCGATGCAGAGGACGAAGATCGGTGCGTCCCGTGACCAGTCGACGATGTGCTCCACCATGTCGAGCAGCGGCGCTTCCGCCCACTGCAGGTCATCGATGACCAGGACCAGCGGCCGCTCCTCCGCCAGGCGCTCGAAGATGGCGCGGGTGGCGAGCTGCGTGTCGGCGGGTGACGAACGGATCGCCTCGCTCGGCTCGACGCCGAGCTGGATGAGCATCTCGACCAGGGGCCAATAGGTGATCCCCTCCCCGTAGGAGAGGGCGCGCCCACGCGCCACCGTCGCGGCCTCGCCCACCCCGTCGAGAAAGTCGGCGACCAGGCGTGACTTCCCCACCCCGGCCGGACCGATGAGGGTAAAGAGACGGCAGGCGCGAGAGGCGACGGCGTCCGCGAAGTCGGCGCGCAGCCGCTCCCGCTCCCGCTCGCGCCCCACCAGCGGGCTGTCGAAGCGTCTCGCGAAGCCGGCGGCGGCCGGGTCGAGCGCAACGAGGCGATGGGCAGTGACATGCCCGGCCTTGCCCTTCAGTGACAGATCCACCGGCTCCATCGTGCCGGCGTCGCGGACGAGCCGCATGGTCGCGTCACCGAGCAAGATCTCGCCGGCTCCTGCCGACTGCTCGAGCCGCGCCGCCACGTTGACCGCGTCGCCGGTGACCAGCGTGTCGCCCTCCCCGGCCACCACGTCGCCGGTGTTCACCCCGATCCGGGCCTCGAGTCCCAGCGCGTGGACCGTGTCGCGCAGCTCGACCGCGGCCCGGATGGCGCGCAGCGCGTCATCCTCGGTCGCGACCGGGATGCCGAACACCGCCATCACCGCGTCACCGACGAACTTTTCGACCGTGCCGCCGTGTCGCTCGAGCACGACGCGGGCGGTCTCGTAGTAGCGGCGCATCAGGCTGCGCAGCGCCTCGGGATCGGTTCGGTCGCCGATCTCGGTCGACCCGGTCAGGTCGCAGAACAGGACGGTGACGACCTTGCGCACCTCGCGCGCGACGGGCGTGGCACCCAGGGGTGCACCGCACCCCGGACAGAAGCCGAAGTCGTCCGGGCTTTCCCGCCCGCACTGCCCGCAGATCGCCACGGCGCGAGTCTAGGTCGTGGCCGCCTTCGCGTCACCCGTTCCGCGTGCCCCCAGCGACGCCGGCGTTACTCGATCGGCTCGAAGCGGGCGGTGAAGTGACGCAACGCCGACGGTTGCTCGACGATGCGCATCCCGCGCATCTCGCGCGCCTGCGAGGCGACCCAGCGAATCACCTCGATCACGTAGTCGATGTGCGACTGGGTGTAGACGCGACGCGGGATCGCGAGGCGCACGAGCTCCATCTGCGCCGGCGTCTCCGTACCGTCGGGATGCTGGCCGAACATCACGCTGCCGATCTCGCAGCCGCGGATCCCACCCTCACGGTACAGGGCGGCGGCGAGCGCCTGGCCGGGATATGCGAGCGCCGGAACGTGGGGCAGCAGCGCTGCCGCATCGAGGTAGACGGCATGCCCGCCGATCGGCTGCACACACGGCACGCCGGCCTCGATCAGCGCCTCGCCGAGGTAGGCGGTGGAGCGGATCCGGTAGCGCAGGTAATCATCCTGGACGACTTCGCGCAGGCCGGCCGCCATCGCCTCCAGGTCGCGCCCGGCGAGCCCGCCGTACGTCGGAAAGCCCTCGGTCAGGATGAGGAGGTTGCGGCACTGCTCGGCCCAGGCGTCGTCGTTCATGGCCAGCCAGCCACCGATGTTGGCGAGCGCGTCCTTCTTGCCCGACATCGTCATCCCGTCCGCCAGACCGGCCATCTCGCGCACGATGTCGGGCACGGACCGATCGGCGTAGCCCTCCTCGCGCTGCTTGATGAACCACGCGTTCTCGGCGAACCGGCAGGCGTCGAGGAAGAGCGGAAGGCCGTATCGGTCGCAGACCTCGCGCACGGCACGCAGGTTGGCCAGGCTGACCGGCTGTCCTCCGCCGGAGTTGTTGGTGATGGTCACGAACACGACCGGGACGTGCTCTCGGCCCCGCTCGCGGATGAGCGCGTCAAGGGCACCGGTGTCCATGTTCCCCTTGAAGGGGTGGATGGTGGCCGGCTCGCGACCTTCCGGGATGACGCAGTCGATCGCCTCCGCACCGGTGAACTCGACGTTGGCGCGGGTGGTGTCGAAGTGGGTGTTGGACGGGATCACCTTGCCCGGTCCGGCGATGACGCTGAACAGGATCTTCTCCGCCGCCCGGCCCTGGTGCGTGGGGATGACGTGTGCGAACGGCCATAGCTCGGTGACCGCGTCGAGGAAGCGGAACCACGACGGTGATCCGGCGTAGGACTCGTCGCCGCGCTGGATGCCGGCCCACTGCTCGGCGCTCATGGCGCCGGTTCCCGAGTCGGTCAGGAGGTCGATCAGCACGTCCGCGGCGTGCAGGTTGAACAGGTTGTAGCCGGCGGCCCGCAGCTTCTCATCGCGCTCTGCGACGGTGGTCATCCGGACCGGCTCGACGCTCTTGATGCGGAACGGCTCGATGATGGTGCGGAAGCGGTCCATCTTGCGAGTCTAGTCCGCGCCGCGCTCGATGGACCGCGGGTTTGACGCCTCGGGAGCGTCCTGGGCGTCGCAGCATCGATTCATCGGTATGCCTGGCGCCTGCGGAGCCGATGCGGACCGCCCTGGGCTACACATCCACCGATGAATCGTCGACACGTAGCCCACGTGCGGGGCGAGGCGCCAGGCTCCGCGATGGATCGAGGAGGCGCCTTTCACCCGCACATGCCATCCCGGTCCAGTCCACCAACACTTCCTCAGGTCCAGGCGAGAGCCCGTCGCTGGCGCCAATAGGCGTCAACCGGCTGGGCCAGGGCGCCCAGCGCAGCCACGGCCGCCTCGTCGAGGACGACCCGGAGCGCATCGACGTTCGACCGCAGCTGCTCCACGGTGGCGGCGCCGGACAGCACGACATCGGCCCAGGGCTGGGCGAGAGCATGCCCCAACGCCAGGGCGTCGGGCGACGTGCCGAGCCGCTGCGCCTCCGAGGCGACGGCGGCTGCCTCCGGACCGCGCACCAGCCGGCCGTTCGCCAGCGCCTCCTTGACGATGATGCCCATGCCGGCCGCATGCGCCTCCCTTAACAGCGGGCCGAGCGAGGGCTCCAGCGCGTTCCATGTCGCCTGGACGGCATCGAAGAGGCGGTGGCCGTCCCGCTCGATCACCATCGCGCGTTGCAGGGTCGTGGCCTGGCCCGCGCCGGACAGCGTCAGCCCGACGGCCCGCACGTCGCCGCTCGCGCGCAGCGCGGCCAGCGCGTCGAGGGCATCATCGGCCTCCAGGATTCCCGACTCCACCGTCGCCGAGTGGACCTGGAGCAGGTCGACCCGACCCCCGAGCAGGGCTCGGGTCTCGGCCCACTGCCGGCGCAGGGTGGCGAGCGAGTGATCCTTGACCTCGTGCACGTCGGCATCCACCCGCCAGTCGGCGGTGTAGGTGTAGCCCCACTTGGTCCCGACCGTCACGACCTCCGGACCGATGTCGCGCGCCGCGAGCCACGACGACAGGAACGCCTCGGCCCGGCCATAGCTGCGCGCGACATCGAGATAGCCGATCCCGACGTCCAGGGCCGCATCGAGGACGGCATGGGTCCGCCGCTCGAGCCCGACGACGTCGGTCGACCCGCGCACATCGTCCCCGTGGCCGAGGTTCACGTACCCGGGCCGGCCCAGCGCCGCGAGGCCCAGGCCCAGCCGCGTGACCGAGAGCGTGGTGCGTCCGAGGCGTCGCCGCTCCATCGGTCGAGGATAGCCGTGGAGTGGCAAGATCGATCGTCACGCCGGGGCCGGCGCAGGGCTCACTGGTAGTCGAGGAGGCATCGATGGAAGGCTGGGAATCGCTGGGCGGCGAGCTGGCGTCGGCGCCGGCCGTCACGAGCTGGGCGCGCGACGAGATGCAGGTGTTCGCGATCCAGCCCGACGGCGCGCTGTGGAACCGCTACTGGGACGGTTCGGCGTGGCATCCCTGGGAGTCACTGGGGGGCGAGCTGACCGGCGATCCGGCGGCCTGCAGCTGGGGGGCGGACCGCATCGACTGCTTCGCGCGCGGCCGCGACGGGGGCCTGTGGCACTGCTGGTACGAGCCCGCCGGCTGGCAGGGCTGGGAATCGCTGGGCGGTGAACTGGCCAGCGATCCGACGGCCTGCGCCTGGGGACCGGGCCGCATCGACGTCTTCGCCCGTGGCACCGGCGGCGACCTGCTGCACGCCACGTTCGAGGAAGGGACCTGGTCGTTCGCCACCTGATCGATCGCACCCTGGCGCTGATCGCCTTCGTCCCGGTCGGGCTTGATCGGCTGGCGCAGGCGCTGGCGCCCGCGCTGCGTGGGCGGAGCGTGGTCGTCCCGGTCGCGCTCGGGCTCCTCGCCCTGTCACTGGTACCGATCACCCTCGCCGGGCTCGAGCTGGTGACCACCCGCGCCGCGCCGAGCGAGGTCATCGATCGCGACGTCGGCTCGGCCACGATGCTCCAGGTGGTGGGCAACGCCTTCGACACCGGGCTCCCGGCGGGGACCGATGCGCAGGGCCGCCCGCGTCGCTGGCTCGCGCTGCGCGACGGCCCGGACCGTCGCAGCATGCTGCTGGTCCGAACACCTCAGCCGGCGGACGGGCTGCGCACGCGCGACGTCACCGCCCGCGTCGAGACCGATGCGAACCTCGTGGCGCGCGTCACCGACGCACTGGCGGCACGCGGCGCACCGGGCCCGGGTAGGGGGGTCTCCGCCGCCGGGCTGGATGGCCGCTACCTGGTCGAGTCACCCGGCGCGGCCGACCCCCGGCGCCTGGAAGACCCTGCCGAGATCGCCTCCCTGCCGGCGGGCACGGTCGTCGAGATCAAGCTGCGGCTGACCGGCGAGGGGATCGCCGCCTGCACGCTGGACGGAGCCTGCGACGCGCGGCGCATCGGCGCCGGGGAGGCCACCTGGCTGCAGCGGGCCGCCGGCGCCGAGTCGACCCAGGCGGTGCTCGTCGAGACCGCCTATCCGCCGACGGTCACGCCGGTCGACCTCGTCGGGGAGCAGGTCCGCGAGCCGCCGGCCGTGGTCGCGCTGCTCGAAAGCCCGGCCGCCGGCACGCTCATCGGCTGGGGACGAACGCTGGAGGTTGCACTGCTGGAGCACGACCCGGCGCTGCCGATCGACCGGTCGCTGGCAGCCATGGGCACGCTCGTCGGGCTGGGGATCTTCCTGCTCCTGGCGCGTCGACTGCCCTACCCGGTGTTCCGCCACGAGGCGGCGGTCCCGCGCTGGGCTGGCGGCAGCGACCGGCCGGCGACCCCGGGAGTCGCGACCGGGCGCCTGGCGGTCGGCGACGGGCCGCCGGTGGAGGCGGCCGGCATGGCGGTGACGTTCGTGCCCGGGTCGCCGCCACGCGTCGTGGCCGAGACACCGGCCGGCCAGGTCACGCTCGACATTCCCGCCGCCTCGGCCGCGGTGAGCGGCCTGGAGCGTGGGCGGCTGGCCTGGCTGCGCCGAAGCCGGCCGGCGATCTGGCTGAACTGGTATCGCACCGACCTGCGCGTCGCCTTCGAGACGGCTGACGATCGAGACGCCGCAGCCGCCCTGCTGTCGTCGGTCAGCGCTCCGCCCGCTCCGCCCCCGGCGGTACCTAAGCCGCCACCGCCTCCGCCGCGACGGGCGCCACGGGCGAGGACTGAGGACGAGCCGCCGCCCGACTTCCGGCGGCCACGACCGCGCGGGGTCAGGTGAGGGCCATCACCGCCATTGCCAGGAGGTAGCCGGCCAGCAGCAGAGCGCCGACGACCAGCGCCAGGTTCACGTTCTGGCCCATGACCGCCATCAGGGTGTAGGGACTGTCGTAATGCAGGCCGATGCCGCGGTGGATGCGCAGGGCCAGGGGCAGCGCCAGCAACGCGAAGAGCGTGGGCCACGGCAGCACGCCGCTGGCAGCCCCGAGGCCGATCACCGCGAACGCCGCCATCGCGGCCACGAGATAGCCGGCGCGCACGGTCGCCGCGGGGAGGCGCACCGGCAACGTCCGCTTGCCGGCAGACGCGTC
>JAICQM010000101.1 GCA_025937875.1 Chloroflexota bacterium | reverse complement strand
GCGAGGGCCGACAGCGCGCCCTGCGCCTGCATGATGGAGCGCATCTCGATCCAGTGGCCGAGGCTCATCACGGTGATGAGCGTCGCCAGCTCCCACCACACGTCGACCTCGAACACGCCCAGCGTCGCCGCCCACGACGCTATGAAGGCAACGACGATGGCGAGCGTGATGAGCGTCATCATCCCCGGCTGCCGGCCGGCCAGCTCAGTGCGCGCGCCCTCGAGGAAGACGCGGCCGCCGTACAGGAAGATGATGGTCCCCAGGATGGCGGGAATCCACGTCGAGCCCGGGAACGCGGGCGCCGTGTAGCCCAGCCACATCTGGATCTCCTCGCTCCAGAAGACGACCGGGATGGTCAGCGCGAGGACGATCCAGAACTGCCGCCGGAATGCGTCGGGGTCGTGGCCGGCATGGTCGCCATGGCCGCCATGGCCGCCGTGACCCCCGTGGCCGCCATGACCCCCGTGGCCGCCGTGGCCGCCGTTGCCTGCATGGCCGGCATGTTCCGCGTTGCTCGCATGGTCGGCGGCGTGATCTCCGTGGCCCGCGTGCGGGTCATGGTGGGCGGCGTGGTCGTCGTGCTGGGAATGGTCCACGAGAGCGGCGTTCCTCGAAGTGCTTGGATACTCCCCGAGAGTATACGGCGACGCCAGCAGGAGACGTTGACAGGCCCCTCTAGGCTGGACCGATGCATGAGTGGTTCGTCCTCGCACACATCGCCGGTGCCGCCATCTTCATCGGTGCCCACGCCGTCTCGATGGCCGCCGCCTTCGAGCTCCGGGGCCGGCCGGATCGCGACCGCGCCGCCGTCATCCTGAAGCGCTCCCAGGGCGCGCTGGGGGTTGCCTACCTCGGCCTGCTGCTGCTGCTCGTGGGCGGCATCGGCTCTGCCTTCACCGGCAACTGGTGGGGATCGCTGTGGCTATGGATCGCGATCGGGGTGCTCGTCTTCGTCATCGCCGCGATGTACGCGATGGCGACGCCATACTACGGACGCCTCCGTACGGGACTGGGCCTGCGGGACGGCGCTGGCGAAGCGATGAGCGATGCCGACGTGGCCGCGATGCTCGACGCGCCGGTCGCCTACCAGCTGGCGCTGATCGGTGGCGTCGGCCTGGCCGTCATCCTGTGGCTGATGCTCGCCAAGCCCTTCTGAGCAGCGGTGCAGCCATGGGGACAACCAAACGACCGGAGAACCGGCCGGCGAAGGCCGAGGGCGCGGTTCTGCGGTCGTACGGTTGCGCCGGTGGGCGTCAGGCCACCACTGGTTCGGGCATCTCCACGCGGAGCGGCTCACCTGTCTCCAGGAGGCTCTTCAGCCCGGAGAGGATGAGGCTCCAGCCACCGGCCACCTCGCGGTACGTGGCCGTCTCGGCCTCGAAGCCGTCGTGGATCATGGTCAGCTTGCAGGTCGGGCCCATTGGCTCGATCTCGTACGTGATCCGCGATGGCGGATCGGCCGCCAGCTGCGGGCTCCACAGCGCAGAGAAGGTCGTGACCAGGCGGCGCGGCGGGTCGATCTCGATGATCTCGCCATCGAGATGCATGGTGCCGTCGCTGCCGAAGTACTGGAATGGCTTCCCGACTTCGAGGTCGCTGCGGACCTCGGTGTTGAAGTAGTACTGGCGGCTCAGCTCGCCATCGGTCAGCGCCTGCCACAGGCGCTCAGGGGTGGTGCGGATGAAGATCTCGTACACCTGCTTGGGTGCGGACATCGGTGACTCTGCCTCCAGGGTCTGCTTGAGGTCGGCCAGCCCGCTGACCCAGGGCGCCGCGTAGCGGCTGATCCATCGGTCGGCGATGAGCTGGATGGGAACGGGGTTGAGGAAGTGGAGCTTCCGGCGGCCGTCGCGGCGGGTCGTGACGAGGCGCGCGTCCTCGAGTACGCGCAGGTGCTTCATCACCCCGAAGCGGGTCATGCCGGGCAGCGCCGCCTCCAGCTCACCGAGCGCTTGGCCGTCGCGCTCGCGGAGCCGGTCCAGCAGCCGCCGACGGTTCGCGTCGGCGAGTGCCCGGAAGGCGGCTTCCATCTCCTCCATCAGGCTGTGGACTATATGTGACTAATCAGTCACGTGTCAAGGTGCCGCGCGTCGGAGCCAGGCACCGAAAGGCCCACGTCCCCGTTCGATGGCGCGGGCAAGCCGGCTACCTGCCGGCGGCGGATGGGGATGGTCCCCGCCCATGGTCAGCTCACCGACTGGATGACCGAAGCCACCGCGGCGCGCAGGATCGCGTCGCGGGCGAAGCGAGTGCGCATGCGCTCGTCGTCGGTCTGGTCGAAGACGGTGTGATCGTCGGCGAGGTTATCGATGAGATAGAGCGCGGCGGCGGCCGGCACGCCCTCCTGGGCGGCCATGGCCAGGGTCGCGGCGGTCTCCATGTCCACGCCGGCGTAGCCGGCGCGGCGCCAGCGGCTGATGTCGGCATGACGCTCGAGCGCGATCGAGGTGGTGGTGACCAGGGTCCCCGCGCGCACCTCCATGGCGGCCGCGGCCAGCGCGCGGCGCAGCCGATCCCCGAGCGAGGGGTCCGGCGTCACGGCGGCGCCCTGGGTGAGCTGGTGCGACACGCCGTCGCGGCCGACGACCGAGGACGGCACGAACACGTCGCCCACCGCCCAGCCATCGGCGAGGCCGCCGAATGAACCGATCTGGACCAGGGACCGCGCCCCGAGCCGCAGCCCCAGGTGGGCGTAGGTCAGCGCCTGCGCGGCGCCGAAGACGGCGGCCAGCCAGACCCGCCGGCCGGCGACCTCGACGAGCATGATTCGCTCCTCCACCGCGCGCGCCGACGGCCACGTGCGCTGCACGTCGGCCACGTGTCCGGCAAAGCCCCAGCGGCCATCGACGACGAACGCGTCGGGGAGGTCGCCGTCGGCGATGCCGAAGGCGCGCTGCAGGTCCGCCGGCGACGCGTCGATGTACAGGGGCGCCGGGCTCACAGGTAGCGCACCGCGTCGGCCTCGTCGTCGCCAATCATCCGGTCGCAGGTCGGGCACCACAGGCGCGCCTCGACCGGCGTGCCGCACGCGGCGTGGCGCATCGGCTCGGCATCCGGTGCCGCGCGACCGCCCCAGTCGGCCAGCAGGTGCAGCGCCCCGGCCAGCGCGGCACCCTCCTCGGTGAGCTGGTAGGCGAACCGCGGCGGCCGCTCGGAGTACGGCGTCGCGCGCAGGATGCGATCCGCCTCGAGCCGTCGCAGGCGATCGGCCAGGATGTTGGGCGCGATCCCCCGCACCGCCTCGGTCAGCTCGTTGAAGCGCCGCGGTCCGTCGAGCAGGGCTTCGATCACCAGCAGGCTCCATCGGTCGCCAACCCGCTCGAGGGCGGCGGCCAAGGGCGAGTCAGGGGCGGCCATGCGCGGATCGTACGTCATCGGCCTTGACAGCCGGTTCGCCAGTGGTAACTTGCACATTGCAAGTCACATCCTGAGACCAATGAGGTACGTCCCATGGCAGCCCTGGCAGAGCTGGGCAGCGAGATCAAGGCAATCGCAGACAAGGCCGGCCCGTCCGTGGTCGGCATCGGGAACCGATGGCGCGGCGGGTCGGGCATCGTCCTCGAGGACGGCCTCATCCTCACCAACGCCCACAACCTGCACGGCGGCGAGGTCTCAGTGACGTTCGCCGACGGCCGCGAGGCCGAGGCCGAGGTGCGTGGCGTGGACGCCGATGGCGACGTCGCGGTCCTCGCCGTCGACACCGGTTCCGCACCGGCGCTGGCCTGGACCGATGGCGCGGCCGCAGCCGGCGACCCGGTGGTGGCGCTCGGCAACGGTGGCGGCCGCGGGGCGCGTGCCACGTTCGGCTTCGTGAGCGGCGTGGATCGTTCCTTCCGCGGGCCGCGCGGACGTCGCGTGCGCGGCGCGATCGAGCACACCGCTCCCCTGTTGCCCGGGTCGTCGGGAGGTCCCGTGGTCGACGCGTCGGGGGCCCTGCTCGGTATCAACACCAACCGACTGGGCGGGGGCTTCTACCAGGCCATCGCGGCCGATGCCTCCCTTCGCGAGCGCGTGACGGCCCTGGGCCGCGGCGAGGCTCCTTCGCGTCGGCGCCTGGGCGTGGGGTTGGTGCCATCGCGCGTCGCGCGGCACCTGCGTCGCGCCGTCGGCCTGCCGGACCGCGACGGGCTGCTGGTCCGCGAGGTCGAGGAGGATTCTCCGGCCGCCACGGCGGGG
This sequence comes from Chloroflexota bacterium, assembly GCA_025937875.1. Classification (GTDB taxonomy): domain Bacteria; phylum Chloroflexota; class Limnocylindria; order QHBO01; family QHBO01; genus JAICQM01. Next base: position 3,084 of record JAICQM010000101.1, on the reverse strand, counting down.
ATCGCCGAGGGCGACCTGCTGGTGGCGGTGGGCGGGACGGCCATCTCGTCCGCCGATGACCTGTACGACGCGCTGGCCGGCGAGGGGCCGCTCGAGCTCACGCTGGTCCGGGGTGCCGAGGAGCGCACGGTGACCGTCGCCGCCTGACGGCCGTTGGTCGGCGGCGTGCACGGTCGTCGACCCGCCGGTACCGTAGGCGCGTGAAGCTCCTTGGCATGGCCTTCGTTGCGCTGCTCCTCACCGCCTGCGGCCCGGTGCCGACGGTCGTGCTGACCTCGCCGGCGACGACGGAGCACGGCACCGCCCACGACCCGCAGCTGGACCGCGCCCGCGCCGACCTGGAGGCCGCCGGGATGACGTTCGCGGCATCCGGCCCGCATCACGTGACCGGCACCGATGCCGATGGCAACCAGCTCGACTTCGTGGGCGTGCCGGTGGAACAGGTGGTGCTCACCTTCCCGGCCGGCGATCGCCAGGCGGCGCGCGACGCCGCGACGACGTACCTTCCCTACGCCCGCGACCTGCTGCCGGGTCCGACACCCGTCTGGCGCTGGGTCGAGGACCAGGTCGCGTGCCTGGCCGACGGCCGCACCGATTGCGACACCGCTTTCGAGCAGGGGCAGCTGGAGGCCAGCCTGACCGATACCGGTCCCGAGTTCTGGGTGGTCGCCGTCAGCCGGAAGTAGGCAGCGTCACGTCCGCGGCCCCCAGCCACTCCCCGAGCGCCCGCAGCTCACGCTCGACCGATGCCAACGTCCCACGCGGCGCGCCGGGTTCGGGGAACCAGGCTCGGACCTCGAGACGGCCCGCACGGCGGTCGATCTGGGCGTCGATGCGGCCGACGAGCTGGTCCCCGTGCAGCGCCACGAGCGCGTACGGCCCGTACTCCCGCTTGGCGGCCGGCTTGTAGAGCTCGAAGGCGTAGGTAAAGTCGAACAAGGCCTCGGCGCGCTCGCGATCGGCGATGAGCGGATCGAACGGGCCGAGCAGCGCGGTCCGCGGCTTCCACGGCGCATCGTCCAGCTCCGTCAGCGCGTCCGCGTGGGCGAGCCACTCCCCGGCGAGGCCGTCGATCCCCACCGGCACCGCGACCGAATCGGCGAGCAGCGACTCGAGTGCGAGCTCCTCCGCCGGCACATCGATGGCCAGGTTGCGCAGGAACGGCGCGCGCACGATGCCCTTCGCCCGCAGCGTGCGGTCGAGCCGCTCCAGCGCGACCACCTCGTCCGGGAGCTCCTCCACGTCGGGCAGCAACCGCTCGAACACGTCCCAGACCCGCTCGTTGCCCTCGCGCCGGCTGATGGCGATCTCGCCGCCGGCCCACAGGAACTCGAGCATGCGGCCGACGTTCTTGCCGTCGTTCCAGCCGCCGGTCTGCCACGGCACCTCGGCCCGGTCATCGAGCTGGCTGGAGGCCAGGGCGCCGCGCGACCGCAGCTCGCCGAGGACGTAGGCCTGAAAGCCGGCGTTGTCGGCCAGCCACTGGGTGACGTAGCGGCCGCGCCCGTAGCGCAGGTCCGGATAGCGGCGCATCGCCGGCCGATGCAGCGCCAGGTCGGCGGTCGGGTAGATGAAGGCGCGGTACTCAAACAGCTCGCGCGACTCCTCGAGCAGGCGGCGCAGCTCGTCGACGTCGTAGGCGCCGAGCCGCGACCAGAGCGTCAGCCGCTCGGCGCGTGCCACGATCGAGGTCGGGTCGACCTGCATCCGGCCCAGGCGCTCGACGACCTCCAGGATCGTCGCCGGCCGCGGACCGGCGAGCAGTTGCGAGCGGATGGCGAGGCGTCGGGCATCGGTCCGGGAGAGCGTCCGCATCGGTCCCAGTGTGGCACGCTACCCCCGTGTTCGAACGGGTGCACGTGGTCGGAGCGGGGCGCGCCGGATCGGCGATCGCGGCGCGCCTGCGCGAGCGTGGCCTCACCGTCACGACCGGCCGCGACCCCGATCCCGCGGCCGAGCTGGTGGTGCTGGCCGTCCCGGACCAGGCGATCCCCGAGGTGGCGCAGCGCCTCGCCATCGGTCCATGGGTGGCCCACGTGAGCGGCGCGACCAGCGTCACCGCCCTTGCCCCGCACGAGCGCCGCTTCGCCGCCCATCCGCTTCAGACCCTGACCCGCGACCGGGGCGCCGAGCAGCTGGATGGCGCCTGGAGCGCCATCACCTTCGAGACCGATGCGGCCGAAGCGGCCGCCCGCTGGCTGGCCGCCACGCTGGGCCTACGACCGTTCGTCCTGGCCGATGCCGACAAGCCGATCTACCACGCCGGCGCGGCAGTGGCCTCCAACTTCCTGGTGACCCTGGAGCGCGTCGCGGCCCGCCTGGTGGGCGAGGCCGGCGTGCCGGCCGAGGCGCTGGTGCCGCTCATGACGCGGACCATCGAGAACGGCTTCCAGCTCACCGGGCCGATCGCCCGCGGCGACACCTCGACCGTGGATGCGCACCTGGCCGCACTGGAGGCGCGCGCACCCGACCTGGTGGCGCTGTACCGCGCCCTGGCGGAGGCCACGCGCCCGTGACCGACGAGCCGCTGCCGATCGCCCGGACGGTTGACGAGGTGGCGGCCGCCCTCCAGCCGGCGTGGGAGCGCGGCGACCGGATCGGCCTGGTGCCGACGATGGGCGCCTTCCATGCAGGGCACCTGGCGCTCATGCGCGCCGCGCGTGAGACGTGCGAGACGGTGGTGGTGAGCCTCTTCGTCAATCCCGCCCAGTTCGGCCCCGGCGAGGACCTGTCCCGCTACCCGCGCGACGAGGCCGGCGACGCGCTGGCCGCGGCGGCGATCGGCATCGACCTCCTCTTCGCCCCCGGCGAGGCGGAGATGTACCCGCCCGGCTTCGACACCTGGGTCGATCCGGGCGCGCTGGCGACCGTCCTGGAGGGAGCGTTCCGCCCGGACCATTTCCGCGGCGTGGCCACGGTCTGCACGCGCCTGTTCGGCATCGTGCGGCCGACCGTCGCGATCTTCGGGCGCAAGGACGCCCAGCAGGTCGCCGTCCTGCGCCAGGTGGTGCGCGACCTGGCGCTGCCGCTCGAGATCGAGGCCCGTCCCACCGTGCGCGACGAGGACGGCCTGGCCCTGTCCAG
>JAICQM010000066.1 GCA_025937875.1 Chloroflexota bacterium | reverse complement strand
GACGCCGCGACCGCCGGCGCGAACCGTTCGACCGGGTCGCTGCCGAACTCGGCGGCGAAGGCGGCGCGTGACAGGCCGGCGACTCGCCGCAGGCCGAGCGCGACGGCCTCGAAGGCTCGCGTGGGCGCGTCCAGCTCATCGATGCCGCCGAACGGTCGCTTCCCCGCCTCGACCCCCGCCACGTAGGCGTCCAGGTCGCGCGTGTTCCACGACCGGCGGACCGCCCCGTCGTACGAGTGGGCTCCGGCCCCGAGCCCGGTGTACGCGCGGCGTGCCCAGTAAGCGCCGTTGTGGCGCGAGGCGTGCCCGGGCCGCGCCCAGGACGAGAGCTCGTAGTGCTCGTAGCCGGCCTCTGACAGCGTCGCCTCGGCGAGGCGGTACTGCTCGGCGGCCAGCCCGTCGTCCTGGCGGGCCTCAAGCCCGCGGCGCCAGCGCAGGGCGCCGGGTCGGGGCGGTGCGGCCCATTCATCGGGAACCAGGGCCAGCTGGAGGGCGTAGAGGCTGAGGTGATCCGGCGCCGGGTCGAGCGCCAGCGCCCGGGCCAGCCCATCGGCCCAGTCGGCAAGCGACTGGCCGGGGATGCCGTAGATGAGGTCGACGCTGACGTCCGCGAGGCCGGCCGCCCGCGCGCCAGCGTACGCGTCTCGCGCCTCTCGCGCCGTGTGCCCGCGCGCGAGGGCGGTCAGGTCCGCATCGCGCAGCGATTGCACGCCGAGGCTGATGCGCGTCACACCCGCGGCGCGCAGCGCCGCCCAGTCGGGCCGCTCCCGCGCGCTGGGGTTGGCCTCCAGGGTGACCTCCTCGACCGCGGTGCTGCCCCTCCATCGGTCCAGGGCGGCGCCGACCAGGCGCCGGACGTCCCCGGCCGGCAGGAGGGACGGTGTGCCGCCGCCGAAATAGATCGTGCGCAGCTCGCCGGGGGCAGGGCGCAGTTGCATCTCGGCGAGGAGTGCGTCGACGTAGCGAGGGATGTCGTCGCGGCGTCCGCCGACGGTCACGAAGTCGCAGTACGCGCAGACCAGCCGGCAGAAGGGGACGTGGAGGTAGAGGTGGTGCGACGGCATCGTGCCGTCGGCGTGGCCGGCGGCGGACGTCAGATGGGGCGTTGGCGGAGCCGCCCGCCCGCGAAGGCGAAGAAGGCCATGCTGACCGCGAAGTGCCCCACGATGGCCGGGATGACCGACCCGCTGTGCAGGGTCGCGAGGCCTGCGGCGTAGCCGAGGATCACCGAGCCGGCGAGGAAGTACCAGTCGCGCTCCTGCCACAGGCGGCGATGGGCGAGGCCGTAGACGAGGGCCTGCACGACGAGCGCCCAGCCGGTCGGCATGCCGGCGAAGATGAGCATCCCGAACACGATCGATCGGAACTGGATCTCCTCGGCCACTGCGTTCATCAGGGCGCCCACCACGCGGTCGGGCAGGAGTTGCGAGGGCAGCGGAAGGATGCCGCCGTAGCGCAGCCAGGCCAGCGCCGCGGCGTTGATCAGGGCCACCGCCACGAACAGCAGCATGATCGGCAGCGCGACGTCGGGATCGCCGCCGGTCAGGAACAGCTGCCGCCGGCCATCGGGGAGGATGAAGGCGATGCCGACCGCGAAGACGACCACCAGGGCGTAGTAGCTGGCCGGCCCCAGCCAGGTGGAGCGGTAGCGGAAGTAGTCGGAGCGCACGATTCGGTCCGAGTCGAAGCGCAGCAGGACCAGGAACAGCGACAGACCGAGCGCGATCGCCAGGCGCAGCGATTCGAAGAAGCTCATCGGCTCGCTCCGGGCGTTCCCGATCGCATCGTGTATCCGCACATCCTCCGCCGCCGCCACATCACCCGGCGTCCTCGTTCATGCGCAGCACGGCGAGGAAGGCGTCCTGTGGGATCTCGACCGATCCGATGCGCTTCATGCGAGCCTTGCCTTCCTTCTGCTTCTCGAGCAGCTTGCGCTTGCGCGTGATGTCGCCGCCGTAGCACTTGGCGAGCACGTTCTTGCGCATGGCCCTGATCGTCTCGCGGGCGATGATATGCGAGCCGATGGCAGCCTGGATCGGCACTTCGAACATCTGGCGCGGGATCAGCTCCTTCAGCTTGTCCACCAGCGCCTTGCCGGACCGGTACGCATTGGACCGATGGACGATCAGGGAGAGGGCATCCACCGGCTCCCCGGCCACCAGCACGTCGAGCTTGACGAGGTCGCCCGGCCGATATCCCAGATAGGCGTAGTCGAGGCTGGCATAGCCCGACGAGCGGCTCTTCAGCAGGTCGTAGAAGTCGATGATCAGCTCGCCAAGCGGCATCTCGAAATGCAGGTTGACGCGTCGCTCGTCGAGGTACTCCATGTGGACGAACGTCCCGCGGCGGGTCGTGGCCAGCTCCATGATCGCCCCGATGTAGTCGGTCGGCGTCACGATCTGGGTGCTCACCCACGGCTCGCTGATGGTGTCGATCTCGCCGGCGTTGGGCATGGCGGCCGGGTTGTCGACGACCAGCGCATCGGTCCCGTGCTCCAACCGGACGTGGTACTCGACCGATGGCGCGCTGGCGATGAGGTCGAGGTCGAACTCGCGCTCGAGGCGCTGCTGGACGATCTCCATGTGCAGCAGTCCCAGAAATCCGCAGCGGAAGCCAAACCCGAGCGCCGCCGACGACTCGGGCTCGTAGACGAAGCCGGCGTCGTTGAGGTGGAGGCGGTCGAGCGCGTCGCGCAGGAGCGGGTAGTCGTCGCCGCGGACGGGGTAGATGCCGGCGAAGACCAGCGGCAGCGGCTCCTTGTACCCCGGCAGCGGCTCCGTCGCCGGTCGGCCGGCGGAGGTGAGCGTGTCGCCGACGCGCACCTCGCGGATGCTCTTGAGGCCGGTCGCGACGTAGCCCACCTCGCCGGCGGTCAGGGTGCGCGTCGCCACTGGTCCGGGACGGAAGTAGCCGAGCTCGGCGATCTCGCCCTCGGCGGCGGTCGCCATGAAGCGGATGCGCTCGTGGTCGTGCAACGTCCCCGCGGCGACGCGGACGTAGGCGATCACGCCCTTGTACGGGTCGTAGTGGCTGTCGAAGACGAGCGCGGCCAGCGGGTTCGCCGGGTCGCCCGGCGGCGGTGGGATGCGCTGGACGATGGCCTCCAGGATCTCCGGCACGCCGGTTCCCTCCTTGGCCGAGGCCAGGATCACCTCCTCGCGCGGAATGGCGAGCGCGTCCTCCAGCTCGTCCATGACCATTGCCGGGTCGGCGCCCGGCAGGTCGATCTTGTTGATGACCGGGATGATCAGCAGGTTCTGGGCGAGCGCGAGGTGCACGTTGGCCAGCGTCTGGGCCTCGATCCCCTGGCTGGCGTCGACGACCAGGATGGCGCCCTCGCAGGCCTGGAGGGAGCGGCTGACCTCGTAGGTGAAGTCCACGTGGCCCGGCGTGTCGATCAGGTTGAGGGCGTACGTCCGGCCGTCGTCGGCGTCGTAGTGGAGGCGCACCGCGCGGGCCTTGATGGTGATCCCCTTCTCGCGCTCGAGGTCCATCGAGTCGAGGACCTGCGAGGTCATCTGCCGCGGATCGATGGTGTGGGTCGCCTCCAGCAGCCGGTCGGCGAGCGTCGACTTTCCGTGGTCGATGTGCGCGACGATGCTGAAGTTGCGCATGCGCTCCGGGGGGATCACGAGGCGGAAGTCTACGCGAGACCGATAGCATCCGCGCCATGGAAGGCCTGACCGTCTGGACCGATGCGCGCTGGCGCGCGAGCTTCGCGGCATGGATCGACGCCGCGCTGCGCGCCGCCGGCGAGCGGCGCATCGCCGAGCCCGACGAGGTGCACCGGCGCCCGTGGTCCGTGGTCTGGCGGCTCGAGACCGATGGCGGCGTCCGCTTCGCGAAGGCGGGCGCGTCGAACCAGGGTCACGAGCCCGGACTGGTCGCCCTGCTGGGGCGCCTCGACCCGACCGTCGTGGAGCCCCCGCTGGCGGTCGATGTCGACCGTGGCTGGCTGCTGCTCGCCGACGGCGGCGGACGGCTCCGCGACGTCGAGGACGTCGATGCCCTGGTGGCGTCGCTGGTCGAGCTCCTCCCGCGCTATGCACGCCTGCAGCGAGCCAGCGCCGCCCACGTGCAGGAGCTGGTGACGCTCGGCGTCCCCGACCACCGCCCAGCGGCCCTGGTCGCGGCGCTTCGCCGGCTCCTGCGCCGCCGGGACCTGCTCGTCGGTGACTTCGAGGACGCGCTGGAGCCGGCGGCGATCGACGAGCTCGGGTCGCTGCTGCCGCGCATCGGCGCCGCGCTGGCGCGGCTCCACGACGGGCCGATCCCGGCCGGCATCGAGCACAACGATCTCCACGACGGGAACATCTTCGCCGCCGGCGCCGGACGGGTATTCGACTGGGGCGATGCAGTCATCGGCCACCCCTGCTTCTCGATCGCGATCCTCACCAACTCGATCGCCGACCGGTTCGGGCTCCCCGCCGACGCGGCCGCGCTGCGCCGGCTGCGTGCGGCGTACGCGGAGGCGTGGAGCGACCTCGCCCCGCTCGACGACGTGGAGCGGCTCACCGGCGACGCGATCTCCCTCGGCAGCGCGTCCCGCGCCGTGAGCTGGGGAGGCGTGCTGGCCATCATTCCGGCCGATGAGATGGAACCCTGGCGGGCCGGCGCGGCGGCGTGGCTCGGGGAACTCCTCGGCGTGGCGCGAGAGCTGCCGGACGCCTGAGGCGCCTTACCGGGTCAGCCGGGCGCGTCGAGCGTGGCGTACTTCCAGATCCGCTCGAGCACGTAGGATCCGTCGCCCTGCGGGTCGAGCAGGGCCGGTCGCGCCTGGAGGATCTGCACCGTCGGGTGGAGCCGCACGTTGACGAGCTCGGCGCCACGGAACGCCAGGTCGAGGATGACGCCCTCCTGGGTCTCCTGCCACCAGCCCTGGCCGAACATGTAGTTGCCGGGGCTGACGAGGACGGTGTTCCAGCCGTCCGCATCGCGGCGGACGAGCAGTGGGCCGGCCACGTGGGTGCCGGACCCGATGACGTGGTCGCAACCCGCCGCGTCGAACCAGCCGAGCTGTTCGGCCTGCACCGGCCACAGGTCGTCGTGGTACTCCGCGCCGCCCCACCACTGCGGGGCGCAGATCACCAGGTCGGCGCCGCCGTCCCTGGCACGCTGCACGCCGGCGCTGATGTTCTCCTCCGTGATCCAGGCGACGCCGGGGGTCCCGGGAGCGGCGACGGTCGAGCCGGGGACATCGTTGAAGGCGACGACGCCGACGGTGAGCCCGGCCACCTCGACGAAGACCGGCGCCAGCGCCTCGTCCAGATCCATCCCCAGTCCCGTCTGCGGCAGGCCGTACGCGTCCAGCAGCTGGAGCGTCGACTGGATCCCGCTCACCCCGCGGTCGCTCAGGTGGTTGGCGGCGAGGTACAGGACGTCGAGGCCGAGAGTGTCCTGCCACTCGTGGATGATCGCCTCGGGCACCGACAGCGATACGGAGGCGCCGGTGGCGGGCTGCCACTGGCCGTCGGGCAGGATGGGGCACTCGTGGTCGGCGATCGCCACGTCGGAGCGTTTCACGATGGCTGACGTGACGCCCTCGTTGCCGGTTTCGATCGGGTTGACCGGGTACTGCGGCCCCTGGGGCGGGAAGGGAGGAGGATCGGGCTGGTCGACCTCGGCTGGTCCCGAGTATTCGGCCGTTCCGCCGTTGAAGGCCCAGTGCCAGCCCTTGCCCAGCGTCACGGTCTGATGCGCAGCACCACGATCGGCGCACAGGCTGCCCAGGTTGGTCAGCGTCCAGACCTCGGACGCGTCGTAGGCTGTCCAGCCGACGTCGAGCGCCGGATCGTTCGGCATGGCCGAGCCGGTGACGGGATAGGGCAGCGCCCGCGCCTCCGGATCCCCGAAGAGGTCGGGTCCGAACAGTCCGAACGGCCCGTCGCCGGCGATGCGCAGCACCTTGGTCGCCGGCTCCACCAGCCCCGGCGGCAGGAGTGCCACGCGGGTCTGCGCCGCCTGGAGCACGGTCGCGATCTCGTCCGCCGCGGTGCATGCCGCGGTCGTGGAGATGGCGGGCGACACCACGTCCACGCCGCACGGCAGCACCAGCTCATCGGCACCCGCGAGCGCCTCGAGCTCGTCGACGGTGACCGCGGCCTTGAGGTTCGTGATGCCGGTCACGACCGCGAGCGGGAACTCCACCGGGACGACCGCGGTCGGCGAGGGGCTGGCGGTTGCGGTCGGCGGTGGCGTCGCTTGCGGCGTCGAGAGCTGCGGAGTCGGGGTCGCGGTGCTGCCACAACCGGCCACTGCGGCCGCCACGGCCCCCAGTGCGAATCGACGAATCATCCTGGACATCTGCATGACGGTATCGTAGGTGACACCCATGCTTCAGACCGATGGCGCCCGCTCGCTCAACCTGAGGCCCGAGCGTCGCACCGGCCGCGCGCCGGGGAGCCTGGCGCGTGCCCTGGCCGCGGCGGTGCTCATCATGGTGGCTGCCGTGCCGGCACCGACGGAGGCGATCGGTCCCCTGCCCGAATGCCGGCTGGCCGACATCCTGACCGTCCCGCGCGGCTACGACGACTGGAGCGTGACACTCGTCGACTGGCTCCTTCGCGTGGAGGAGGACTACGTCCCGCCCGACCTGGTACCGGTGAGCGAGGCTGGCATTGCCGGGCCGGGCCTGATCCGTGCCGTGGCGATCGACGATCTCCGCGCCCTGGCCGAGGCGGCGGCTGCCAACGGCACGCCCATCGAGGTCAACAGCCCGTACCGGAGCTACCAGGAACAGGCTGCGTCGTTCAACGGCTGGGTCGCGGTGGACGGCTACGACGATGCGATCACCTACTCCCATCGGCCCGGGCATTCGGGGCATCAGCTCGGACTGGTGATCGACTTCCAGGCCCTCGGCGGGCCGAGCGCGCTACAGGGTGACTGGGCGACCACACCGACCGGCGCCTGGATGAAGGAGCACGCCTGGAAGTTCGGGTGGGTCATGAGCTATCCGCTCGACCCGGACTGGCAGCCGGGCGACGACCTGTGGTCGGACCGGACCTGTTTCACCTACGAGCCGTGGCATTACCGCTATCTCGGCCGCGAGGTTGCCGCCGCCGTGCACGCGTCCGGCTTGACGATCCGCGAGTACCTGTGGCAGCACCACACCATGGTCGATCCGGTCACCGGCCAGCCGATCCCCACCGCCACGCCGACACCGTCCCCGAGCCCGACCCCATCGCCCACGCCCACGCCCACGCCGACACCCACGCCGACACCCGTGCCGACACCCGCGCCGACGCCGCCACCCTCGCCGATCACCGAGATGCTCGCGTCCGATGCAGCCCGCACCGCCGGCCTCGTTGCCGTGCTCGTGCTCCTGGTCGCGGCGATCGGTCTCGCGGTGCGGCGCCTGTTGCGGCGCGCGTAGGCCGCCGGCTCGGGCTACGTGGTAGGCGGATCCTCGTCCCCGCCCGACGCCGTCGGACCCACGCGCGTGATGCCGTTCACCGTCCGGTACGGGCTGAAGAAGTTGTCCTCGTGGAGGACGTCACCGGCCGCGTCGTACACCCAGCGCGTGACGCTGACGTTCATCCCGGCGTGCGGCGACTCGTCGCGGACGGCAGCGCCGGGCGGAAGGCTGGCATCGACCACCGTGAGGTCCGCGGCGGCGCGCTGGTTGGTCACGTAGGGCGTGCTCAGCACGACCCGGCGCCCGGTCGGCACCCCCCACACGTCGAAGCGCACGAACCCGTCCGCCGCGTAGGCGCGAATGAGGATCGGATCCGGCGTGTCGTTCTGGAACGTCATGTCGGTGGTGTAGGTATCGGTCTTGAGGACGGTGGCATCCAGGCCCAGCGGATAGCGCGAGATGTAGTAGGAATGGTTGGTGCGGTCACCGATCTTGAGGCCCGCGCGCAGCGCGGCGTTGAACATGGTGGTCGACGTCGAGCAGATCCCGCCCGCCAGCGCGCCGGTGGGCTGGCTGCGGCCGTTGATGATCGCGCCGCCATCCCCGTACCCGGCTGCGTAGCTGACTTCGCCGATGCCATCCCAGAAGCTGAACCACTCGCCGGGGGCCAGGACGCGGCCATCGATGTGCCACGCCGGGATGCTGATGTTGGCGCCCCAGTAATTGGCGATCCCCGGCACGTAGTACGTGGTCCAGGTCCCGAGCCGCTCCATCTTGGGCAGCGCCGCCTCGGCTGCGGCGGTGGTGAGGGCGGGCTCGGTGACGGTGGTGACGAGGGCCATCGACGGCACCGAGGCGCCCGAGGCGCGCTCGGCGAGCGCGTCGGCGAGCGAGGTCAGTGATGCCTGCACGTCGAGCTCGTGGCCGACCTGGCCGGCGATGACGCCGGTGGGGCCTCCGTCGCCGAACGCGAACGAGGCGTCGGTGGCAGCCTGGTTGACCTGATCGACCAGCGCCGCCACGACCGTCCCCGCCGCGGCACGATCGAGCGTGGGACCGTAAGCGCCATCCGCCGCGCCGAATACGATGAGCGACTGGAGCTGCGCGGCGCTGAGGGAGATGGGCTCATCGTCCTCCGCGGCCGCTTCAACCGTCAGCGCCAGGTCCGATCCGGCCATGGCCGTCGCCGCCTCCGCGGCCGCCTCGGCAGCGGCCGTGGTCACCGTCGGCGCCTGGGTGGTGGCGGTCAGCTCGATGCTGACGTCCGCCGGATCGCTGGTGGCGGCGACGCCCGCCAGGGCGGCGCTGATGTCGCGCGGGTTGACCCGGGTACCGATGACGGCCGGCTTCACCACGAACGCCCCGTCGACCAGCGTCACTGCGGCCTCCGAGGGCGGGCCGCTGAAGCCCAGCGCCAGGCGTACCGCGACGGCGTCGAGCGCATCGCGGTCAAAGGCATGGACGACGACCGGTAGATTGGTCGGTGCGACGACCGAGCGGACACGGGCACCCGTGGTGGTCAGGGGGTTGCCTTCACGGCCGACCGCGTAGGCCGCGTCGACCATCAGGTCGATCTCGTACCCGCGACCGATGTCGGCGAATGGAACGACCACGGATTCCCCGTCCACGCTGACCGTGACGTGGCCCGCGCTCAGCGACGGCAGCTGCGCCTCGAGTCGGGCAGCGGCAGTGCCATGATCGAGGCCGCCGATGGCAATGCCACCGACCGTCACGTTGGGGAGGATGTGTCCGCTGCTGGTGATCCCAACTGCGGTCGAGGTGCCTACCAGCGCGACGAGCGCGATCGAGATGGTGGCGAGGAAGCCGAGCAGCGCGCCGCGCGGCCCGGAGACGTGGCGGAAGATCGTGCGTGGCGAGCGGAGGGCGGTGGTGGTCATGCGGGCGTGCTGGCGTGCTCCAGGTGCGACAATGATATGGACGCCGCCGACGGGCGCATCGTTGCAGATGGGGCGAAGAAGGGGCACGCGCTCCGCCGTCGCGTGCGCGGAGTATCTGCGATTGCAGGTGCCTTGTCGAGCGACCGATGGCTTGGTGGCAGTGGCCGAATGACCTAGCCGCTGCTATACTCGGCGACCGCGCGCCACGCCTCCGTGGCGCTGTCGCATGCTCGAAACCCATCTCGACACCCACCGAGGAGTTCCGTGGCCAGAACATCCCGCACCTGGAAGGGCGCGCGCACACCGCAGGCCCTCAAGCGCGTCCGACAGGAGCTTCGCCGGCGTACCGTCAACAAGCGCAGCCGCAGCGAGGCCAAGACGCTGGTGCAGCGCGCGACCAGCATCGCGCTGGGACGGGCCGAGGGCGACGCTCCGGTCGCCGTGACCGATGCCATCAGCGCGCTCGATCGCGCCGCCGCCAAGGGCGTCATTCATCCCAACAACGCCGCGCGGCGCAAGAGCCGCCTGATGGCCAAGGTCAACGCCGCCCACCTCCTCGACGGCGCGGCGGGCGAGGCGCCCGCCACGGCCAAGCGCAAGACCACCGCGAGCAAGACGGCGCAGCGCAAGCGGGTCCAGGCCGCCAAGGCCTCGAAGGCCGCCGCTGCCAAAGCCACCGACCGCCCGCGAACCGCGGCCGGCAAGGCGAAGGTGGCCGTGACGCGCGCTCAGCGTGAGTCGGCCGCCGCCCGGCGCCGCAAGCAGACCGATGCCGAATCGGAGGGCGGCGAGGGCTAGACCCACCGCCGCCGCATCTCCGACGACCCCGGCCCAGCGCCGGGGTCGTTGCGTATGGCAGGCGGCTCAGCGCGGCCGGCGGCGAACCTTCCAGATGTGCTCCAGCGGCCAGCGCCGTGCCCATTCGCGCGCATCGGCGCTGCGGTACGTGCTCTCCGCGTCGGGGCGCGGGCGCAACTCGACGAGGTCGATGACCTCCAATGCGCTGGCGGCGAAGAGCCGGATCCATTCCCCGTAGGGCAGCTGGAACTCGACGTGCTGCGAGGCTCCTACGTCGACGACCCGCATGCCGAAATAGTCGTTGGCCAGGCGCTCCGCCGGCTCGTCCGCGTCCGGCGGCCAGCAGACCTCGGCGAAGGGCGTGTACATGCTGAAGGCCAGGATCCCGCCGTCGCGCAGCAGGCGCGCCGCCTCGGGTACCGTGCGCGCCGGATCGCCGAACACCATCGCCCCGTGGTCGCAGAAGACGATGTCGAAGCTGGCATCGGGCAGGGGCACGGCCTCGGCGCTGGCGTGGAGCAGCGGGAAGGAGACGGCGGCCGCGGCCATCCCGCGCCGGGCATGATCAAGCTGCCGCTCGGAGATGTCGAGGCCCACCGGCCGCGCACCCCAACCGGCGAGCGTGATCGACCACTGGGCGGCGCCGCAGCCGAGCTCCAGGACGTCGCGCCCTGCGACATCGCCCAGCACGCGCAGCTCGGCCTCGGGGATCTGCCACACGCCCCATGCCGCGCCGTGGACCGCGAGCTGCGGACCCTGCTCGGCCTGGTAGCCGTCCGACAGCTCGTTCCAGAAGGCGCGGTTACGCGCCGCGTGATCGGTGAGCTTCACGCGCGGCGCGTGTGGCGGGCCGGCGCCCAGAAGACGAGCGTCTCGAGGTCTTCGCTG
>JAICQM010000065.1 GCA_025937875.1 Chloroflexota bacterium | reverse complement strand
TCCATCCGCCGCCGACTTCAGGGCCGCGTTCGCCGTCTCGGCCGTGACCGGGCGGGAGGTGACGGCCACGAAATCGATGACGCTCACCGTCGGGGTTGGCACGCGGAGGGAGAAGCCGTCGAACTTGCCCTTGAGCTCGGGAATGACGAGCGCCAGGGCGCGCGCCGCGCCGGTGCTGGTGGGGATGATGTTCTGACCGGCGCTGCGCGCTCGCCGCAGGTCCTTGTGGAACACGTCGAGCACGTTCTGGTCGTTGGTATAGCTGTGGATGGTGGTCATCAGGCCCGATTCGATCCCGAAGCTGTCGAAGATCACCTTGGCCGGCAGCGCCAGGCCGTTGGTGGTGCAGCTGGCGTTGCTCACGATGTGGTGCTGCGCCGGGTCGTAGCGGTCCTCGTTGACACCCAGGACGAGGGTCACGTCCTCGTTCTTGGCGGGAGCGCTGATGATGACCTTCTTCGCGCCGGCCTCGCGGTGCGCGGCGGCCTTGGTCGCATCGGTGAAGATGCCGGTCGATTCGACCACGATGTCGATGTCCAGCTCCCCCCACGGCAGGGCGCCGGGGTCGCGCTCGCTGAACGCCTTGATCTCGTGACCGTTGACGCTGATGCTGTCCGTCCCGGCGGTCACCTCGCCGTCGAAGCGGCCATAGGTCGAGTCGTAGCGGAACAGGTGCGCGTTGGTCTCGGTGTCGGCGAGGTCGTTGACGGCCACCACCTCGAGCTCGTCGGGATGGCGCTCGAGCATGGCCTTGAGTGTCTGTCGACCGATGCGTCCGAATCCGTTGATCCCGATCCGGGTCGTCACGTCGTGGTTCTCCTCTGCAGCGGGGCGGGGTCGCCGGCAGGCACCCCGCCAGTGGCGCTCCGCGCGGCCGCGGAGCGATGGATACGATCAATGACGATCGGCAGTGAGCCGATCAGTGAGACGTCGTCGCCGTGCTTCGCCATCGCCACGCGCACGCGGCGTGCCGATGCCTCGAACGCCCGGCGCGCGATGCCGTCGCGGAAACGCTCGATGACCTCCGGGCGATGGACGGCGATGCCGCCCCCGAGCACGATGACCTCGGGATTGAGCAGGTTCACGAGGCTGGCGCCGAGCGCGCCGAGTGCCTCCCACGCGTGGTCGAGGATGGCGAGGCAGGCCGGATCACCCGCGTCGGCCGCCTCGGACACCGAGCGGGCATCAGGCTCGGCGCCGGCCAGGCTGGCCGCGAGTCGCGGCGCCCCGCCGGCGGCCAGCACCTCGCGCGCGGCGCGGGCGATGCCGGTGCCGGAGGCGATGGCCTCGACGTGCCCCGGCTGGCCGTCGCCGCAGAGCGGCCCGTCCAGCTCGACGGTGATGTGACCGACCTCGCCGGCCGTGCCATCGGCACCGAACAGCGGCCGGCCGTCGGCGATGATCCCGCCACCGATGCCGGTCGAGACGGTGATGTAGATCGCGTCGCGCGACCCACGGGCCGCGCCGTAGCGCCATTCGCATTGCGCCGCGACGTTGGTGTCCCGTTCGAGGAAGGTCGGCAGCTTGACGTGGTCAGCCACGCGGCTGGCGAGGGGGACGTCGCGCCAGCCGGCCAGGTTGGGGGCCTCGATGACGATACCCCGCTCGCGATCGAGCGGTCCGGGGGCGCTGATCCCGACCCCGATCGGCTCGGGAAGGCCCGCCGCGCGCGCTGCGCCGAGCACCTCGGCGGCGATCTCACAGATCCGCGACACGACCGCATCGACGCCTGCCTCGTCATTGGTCAGCGCCGCAACGCGGTGCGAGACGGTGAGATCGGGGCTGATGTGCGCGGCGCGGATCCGGGTCCCGCCAAGGTCGATCGCCAGGACCGACGACTCGGCTGCCTCCTCCACGCCTGAGATTCTACCCGGCGGTCGCTCGAGGTGCCCGCGGCCCGGATATGACGAGGCCGCCCGGTGCGCCGTCGGAACGGCGGCCGGGCGGCCGAACACCTGAGTGGTTACGCGAGCGTCAGCCGCCGATCTTGAACATCTTGGTGCCGCAGACCGGGCAGGTGCCCTGGGTCGCCGGCTTGCCGTTCTTCATCGTGATCTTCTGCTCGTTGTTCATGTCGCGCTTTGCCTTGCACTTGACACAGTAGGCATTGGTCGCCATCGGTCAGTCTGCCTCCTTGAGTCCGGCGGTCAGTTGATGCCACCGGGTTGCGATGGTTGGCCCCTACCCTGCCGGCCGATCAACCCTGACCAGCGAGCATGGGGATCGGCGCCCTCATCGGCGTCGATCGCCCAGAGCAGGTGGATGCCGGACAGTCCGGCCTCGATACAGCGTGCCTCCGCGGCTTCCTTCTCGGCTCCCTCCAGGAACGTGCCGTCGACGCGCTGTGCGTAGGCGGCGCAGATCGTTCCTGACCGGAGCCCTGCCAGGCCCGCCAGCACGAAGAGTGCCGACGACTCCATCTCGAGGTTCGCGACGCCCTGGCGCCGCAGCTCCTCAGCAAGCTCAGGATAACGAACGGGGAGCGTGCGCATGGCACGTCCCTGCGGAGCGTAGAACCCGCTCGCGGTGGCCGTCAGCCCGACGTGGAAGCGGTGCCCGAGGTCGCGACACGCGGCCTCGAGTGCCCACACCACGTCGCGGTGCGCGATCGCGGGGTATCCGGGGTGCACGTAGTAGTCGGTCGTGTTCTCCAGCCGCACCGCCCCGATCGAGATGATGAGGTCTCCGATCGAGATCTCCGGCTGCAGGGCTCCCGACGATCCGACCCGGATGAAGGTCGGTGCATCCGTGATCTCCATCACCTCGGCGAGCACGATCTCGACGTTGTCGGTTCCCATCCCGGTCGACATGCAGCTGATCCGCATGCCGTGATAGGTCCCCGTGGCGGTGGTGATCTCCCGGTTGCTCCGTTCGAGCTCGATGCCGTCCCAGTGCGCCGCCACCTTGGCCACGCGTCCGGGGTCGCCGACCAGCAGGACGTACTCCGCCAGGTCACCACGCTCCAGGGCGATGTGGTACTGGCGATTCCCCGTTCGGGGGGCGTCTGCGGTGGAAAGGTCCGTCACGCGGTGCTCCGGGGTGCGGCAGGTCGGCCGGCGGCCGAGACGGCGGGAGTATACGCGCCACGCTCAGCGTGAGCGTGAATTCTGCGTGCGCCGACCGGCCGCCGCCGAGCTCAGGGCCGCTTCATCGGCGATCCTCCGACGACCGTCAGCGGAGCCAGCAGCGGCTCGAGCATCTCCTCGTCGCGCCGCAGGGGTGTCTCGAGATCGTCGGTCGGGCGACGCAGGCGGCCGATCGCGCCGGTTCGCCAGGCGGCGGTGCCGCCGCCCAGGAGGCCGGCCAGGCCGAGCAGGAGGAGGCCAATGCCGGTCGCCACGTGCCGCGAGGCCGGCGGCGGCTCCGTGGGCCGGTGAGCCGGCCCCGTCGGTGTGCCCGGCCGCTGTCCGCCGGTACCGCGCGTAGCGAGGGCGGGTTCGCGGCCGCCACCCGCGGGCCCGGCCGGGTCGGCGGGATCACCGTCACCGCCGGACGTCCCGCCGGACGTGCCGCCGAGCGCGGCGGCGGCACCACCGCTGAGCTCGGGGTCGGTGGCGCCCGCCACGATCGTCACGTCGTCACTCGCCCGCGGCCAGACGCGGTAGCCGCGCAACGGCTGGGAGCCACTGGTCTCCTGGCCCAGGGCGCCGCGGATCTCGACCCACGTGCCGGTGGCCGGAGGCTGGCCGAGCGATGCCCGACCGCTGAACGCGATGCGCAGCGGGCCTGAACCATCGTCGATCTCGAAGGAGGCGCCGCCCGCAGTGAGCCGGCTGACACGGCCGGTGACGGCCCCGCGCACGACCACCAGGCGCGCCTCCTGCGCCTCGCCCGCGGTCCCGGTGGCGACGCGCAGGGCGGCCGGCTCCGTGGCATGCCCGAGGCGGAGCGGCGGCTCCGTCACGCGCAGGGTCAGCATCCCGCCCTTCGTGGACCGTACCCCGGACAGCTCCACCAGCTCACCGCGCGCCAGCGCTCCCGCGTCGTCGCCGATCCGGACCAGGATCCCGGCCGTGGTGTCCTGGACTACCGCGCTCCCCGGTTCCACGGCCCCGGAGGCGACGGTAACAACGCCCCGGACGCGAACCCTGGCGTTCGTCGCGGCCCTGCGCGCCGCCTCCACGCTCAGCAGGGGCAGGTCCGGCGCCGGTGTTGCCGAGGCACCCGGACTCCCCGATCCCGATGGCGTGGCGGTCGGCTCGGGCGCCGGCGGCTCGACCGCCAGGATGTCGGCGGGATCGCGGGGCTGCACCCGATAGCCGGCGGTGCCCGACCCCGATGAGTCGCGCTGTCCGACCACCCCATGCAGAGCGACGCTGGTCCCGACGGACCAGGCGGCAAGGTCGATCCCGGTCGCCGTGCCGATGAAGACGCGCACCGGTCCGCCACCGTCGTCGACGTCGACGCCGACGCCGCCCGACAGGCTCGTGGCCGCACCGGACACGGCTCCCTCGATGGCGACGAGCTGGCCCTCGACGGCCTCGCCGACGGCTCCGGTGCCGATGTCGACCGGTGCCGGATCCGCAGCGGTCGCCAGCACCGTCACCGCGGATGCCACCGCGCGGATGGTGCGCTGCGCGTAGCGGTCGTCCAGCTCCCCGGTGACCTCGACCATGTGGCCGCGAGGGAACGTCCCCTCGTCGACGATGATGGCCATGCCGCCGCTCTCGTCGGCGAGATAGCCGCCGCCCTCGCCGAACGCGCCGTCGGTCAGCGCCGTCCCGCGGATGGTCACGATGGCACCGTCGGGCATCGCCCGCGCGGCGGCGATCGAGATCGGTTCCTCTGCTGGGGTGGGTGCGGGTGTCGCCAGCGGCGTCGCGGGCGGCGTCTCGGCGGGACTGGCGGCAGGCGTTGGCAGCGGCGTCGGCAGCGCGTTTGGGTCGGGGACGGGCGGCGAGACGGCGTTCTGCGGATCCGGGACGTCGCGGGTGATGAAGTCGACGAGGTTGTCGTCGGTGTCCTGCGTCGAGCCCTGTGCGCCGCCCGGCAGCCGCTCGAGGCTGGCACCACTGCCCGGCGCCAGCGCCGCGCGGGTTTCCAGCCACGCCGTCGCGGTGCCCCAGCCCACCGCATCGATGGCCATCGCCGCGCCCTGGATGCGCAGCGCCCACGCCCCACCGGTCGCGGCCACGCCGGTCCCGTATGCCAGGTCACCGATGCCAGCGTGGATGCCGGCCTCGTTCACCACCAGCAGGTGCTGCCCCGCGCCGAGTGGTGGCGCACCCAGCGCCCACGCCGCCTTGCGAGTGGCGGTAGAGCCGCTGGCGGTGACGTACACCAGTTCCAGTCCCTCGAGGGGCAACGCCGCGTCGGTCGGGTTGTAGAGCTCGACGAACTCGTCGGAGGCGCTGGCGCCGCCGGTCTGCAGCTCGGAGATGACAAGGTGGCCGGCGCCCGCCTCGACCTCCTGGGCGAGCGGCGCGTCGAGGACAGCCAGGACCGGAAGTCCGGCCATGAGGAGGGACAGGATCGCGACCGGCAGCGCGGCGGCGCGCGCGATCGGCACGAAGGGACGGGGCACGGCGATGGACCTCCGGCGGAGGCGGCAGGCCATGGCCGAGGATCGCCGATGTGCGCTTACCGGTCCATTAGCGCCCGCTTAGCGGACGGCCGCCCGGCCGGCGGACGCGTCGCGTACAATCGGCCGCCCAATGTCCGACCAGCGACGCCAGTCCCGCTCCCGCGCCGAAGCCCGCCGTCGCGCCCGCCTCGCCGCATCCGGACAGCCCATCGACGAGGTGGATGGGGGAGCCACGCCGGCGGCCCGTAGCGGGGCTACGGGCGGTGGGAGCTTCCTGAGGCGCATGTTCCCGCCGGCCGCCCCCTTGCCCGGGAAGCCGGATCCACTGGCCGGCTTCAGCTATTCCGGCCCGCTGGGCGGGGTGGTCTCGACCGCTTACCTCCTCGTCCGGCATCCTCTGGTGTGGATCGCGATGGGCCTGGTGTGGACCCTGTGCTACAGCGTCACGACGTTCTACGCGGGGTCGATCTTCGCGGTCGTGACGTCGCTGGGGACGTTCGTGGCGCTCGTCGCGGCGGGCTGGCTGGGCTGGCAGCGGCCGTGGGCCTTCGGAGCCGCCGCCGCTCTGCTCGGCTTCCTGGGTTACGCCGCGATCCTTACCGGCCTGGCGGTCAGTGGCGTCGACATCGACGGCCCTGACTCAAGCATCCCGCCCTCACAGGCCGCCGTCTCGCTGGCGGTCAACGGCCTGTTCATGGTCGCCGTCGGCGCACTGGCCGGCTTCTATGGCGGCTATCTGCGGCGCCGGCTGGCGGAGCCGCGACCTGGCACCACGCGAGCCCGCCAGCGCTGACGCCGGGTCCCGAATGTGGCACGCGGCTTGCTCACTGGCGCTGCGTAGATGTGCAGACATCGGACTCGCGACGCGTCCGGTGCGAGCCGCCGCCAAGGGAAGCTCGGGCCTGAGGTGGCATTTCGCGCTCGCATCGGACGCATTTCGAGGCCGTCTGTCATCTGATTGAGGGCCGTCGTCGTTCCAGGACCCTCCGTACTGGAGCGGCGGCGGCTCTCGCTGTTCCCCAGGTCGGGCCGGCTGCCAGCGGGTTCAGGCGTGGACGGCGACCGCTTCCTCCGCCTCCCGTCGGGCCACCTCGTACGTGGCGGCCAGCCCCAGCACCTCGCCCGTCGAGCGCATCTCGGGTCCGGGCGTCGGATCGACACCGGGGAGCCGCCACAGCGATCCGACCGGGGCCTTGACGGCGACCATGGGTCCATCCGGGGCGAGCCCCGGCTGAAGGCCGGCCTCGGCCAGCGTCCCGCCCAGCGCACAGCGCACTGCGGCCGCCACGACGTCGCGGCCGGTGGCCTTGGCCACGATCGGGATCGTCCGGCTGGCGCGTGGGTTGGCCTCGATGACCACGCAGCGGTCGCCGTTGACGATCATCTGGACGTTGAGCACCCCGCGGAGGTCGAGGGCGGTCGCGATGCGCCCCGCGGCGGCCGCCGCGCGCTCCTGTGCGCCGCGGCTCAGCGTCTGCGGCGGGAGGACCGCCAGGCTGTCGCCGGAATGGATGCCCGGTGGATCGAGCTGCTCGAGGATGCCCGGGACGCTCCAGTCCCGGCCGTCGCTGATGACGTCGACGTCGAGCTCGACGCCGGCGACCAGCTCGTCGACCCGCAGCGGCCACCCAACATCCGTGGCGAGGTAGGCGTCGATCTCGGAGGGGCTGCGCAGCACCGCGATCCCGCGCCCGCCGATCACCCATGACGGCCGCACGATGACCGGCAGCCCGAGCTCCCCGGCGACGCGATGGAGCTCGCCGGCGTCGGCGGCCAGTCCACCGCGCGGCCCGTCGACACCGATGCGATCCAGCAGCGCCGCGAAGCGCTCCCGATCCTCGGTCACCTCGATCGCATCGGCGGTGAGCCCGGCCACCGGCACGCCGCCGTAGGCCAGGTCGCGGGCGAGGTCGATCGCCGTCTGTCCGCCGAAGGTGAGCAGGACGATGGGTGGCTCACCGGTCAGTGCCCGCTCGTGGTCGACGACGTCGAGCACGCTCTCGGTGTCGAGCGGCTCGAAATAGAGGCGCGAGCAGGCGTCGTAATCGGTCGACACCGTCTCGGGGTTGCTGTTGATCACCACCGCGTCGTAGCCCAGCTCGCGAATCGCCCACGCCGCGCGGACCGAGCAGTAATCGAACTCGATGCCCTGGCCGATGCGGATCGGTCCGGAGCCGACCACGATCACGCTGCGTCGGTCGGAGGGTGGCGGCACCTCCGGCAGCGCGTAGGACGAGTAGAAATAGGGCGTCTCCGCGGGGAACTCGCCGGCGCAGGTGTCGACGCGGCGGTAGGACGGGGTGATGCCGGCCCGCACCCGGGCACGCCGCACCGCGATCGGCGGGACGCCGGTGAGGGCCGCGATCTCGGCATCCCCGAAGCCCTGCCGCTTGGCCTCGCGCAGCGGCGCTCCCTCGAGCCGGCCTTCGGCGTCCACCAGCTCGGCGAGGCGCTCGGTGAACCACGGTGCGATGCCCGTCGCGGCCGCCAGGCCGGCGGCATCGGTCCAGCCGTGGCGCAGCAGCGCCACCAGGCGCCAGAGGCGCGAATCCGACGGTGCCAGGAACGCGGCCAGGTCGTCGGGTGCCGCCCCGTCCAGGCCCCAAGCCGCGTCCTCCCACAGCCAGCCGCGACCTCGCGGCTCGAGCGAGCGGAGCGCCTTGAGCAGGGCCGGGCCGAACTCGCGGTCGATGGCCATCGCCTCACCGGTCGCCTTCATCTGCACCCCCAGGCTGCGATCGGCGGTCGGGAACTTGTCGAACGGCCAGCGCGGCAGCTTGACGACCACGTAGTCGACGGCCGGCTCGAAGGCCGCGCTGTTGCCGCCGGTCGCCGGGTTGGGCAGCTCGTGGAGCTGCCGGCCGAGCGCGATCTGGGCCGCGATGCGCGCGATCGGATAGCCGGTCGCCTTGGACGCGAGGGCCGAGGAGCGGCTGACGCGCGGGTTGACCTCGATGACCCGGTAGTCGGTCCCGTCCGGCGCCACCGCCAGCTGGACGTTGCAGCCGCCCTCGAGGCGCAGGGCACGCACGATCTTGAGCGCGCAGCGCCGCAGGCGCTGGACGACCGGGTCGGGCAGGGTCTGGATGGGCGCCACCACGATCGAGTCCCCGGTGTGAACACCCATCGGGTCGAGGTTCTCCATGCCGCAGATGGCGATGGTGGTGTCGTTCGCGTCGCGGAGGACCTCGAACTCGATCTCGTACCAGCCCAGCAGGGACCGTTCGACGAGGACCTGTCCGATGGGGCTCGCCCCCAGCCCGTGCGCGATCCGCGTCCGCGCCTCGTCGGGCGTGTGGGCGAAGCCTCCCCCACCGCCGCCCAACGTGAAGGCGGGGCGGATGACCACCGCGGCGCCGAGCTGCTCGACGAAGCGCATGCCGTCGTCGAGCGTCTCCACCACCGCACTCTCGGGCACCGGCTCGCCGATCCCGGTCACCAGGTCGCGGAACCCACCTCGATCCTCGGCCGCCCGCACCGCGGCCAGCGGCGTACCGAGGACGCGCACCTGGTGGCGCTCCAGGACGCCGGCATCGTCGAGCGCCACCGCCAGGTTCAGCCCGGTCTGCCCGCCGAGCGTCGGGAGCAGCGCGTCGGGGCGATGCTCCTCGATGACGGCGGTCAGGTAAGCGAGCGATAACGGACCGATAAGCACCGTCCCGCCAACATCGGGATCGGTCATCACCGTCGCCGGATTCGAGTTGACGAGAATCGTCTCGACGCCCGCCTCGCGGAGGGCGAGACAGGCCTGGACCCCGGCATAGTCGAACTCGGCGGCCTGGCCGATGAGGATCGGCCCCGACCCGATGACCAGGACCTTGCGAGGTGCCGTCATGACAGTGCCTGCGTGACCGCGAGGTCGAAGATGCGCGCGGCATCGATCGGTCCGGGCGCCCCTTCGGGATGGAACTGGACCGATGCGATCCTGCCGCTGGCGTGGACGAGGCCCTCGACCGTCCCGTCGTTGAGGTCGCGGTGGCTGACCCGGTAACCTGCCGCGACGAGCGCCGGACCATCGACGACCTCGATCTCGTGGTTGTGCGCGCCGATATCGACCCGCCCGCTGGACAGCTCGCGGACGGCGTGATTGCCGCCGTGGTGGCCGACCGGCAGCCGCCGCGTGCGAGCGCCGGTCGACAGGGCCAGCAGCTGGTGCCCGAGGCAGATGCCGAGGACCGGCGCGCCGCCGGTTCCCGCATCGGCCGCCAGTTGACCCGCCGTGGCGATCTGCGCCCCCATCCGCGCCGGGTCGCCCGGCCCGGGCGACAGGACGACGAGGTCCGGCGCCGCCGAGCGCACCGCGTCGGCGGTCGCGTCCGGAGGCAGGCCGATCACCTCCAGGCCGCGGGCGGTGAGCGCGCGGAGCAGCGAGCGCTTGACCCCGTAGTCCACCAGCACCGCGCGCCCGTGCCGGTCCCCGTCCGGGGCGAGGTGGAACGGCTCGCGCGTCGCGACGGCGCTCACGTAATCGACCGACTCCCAGGCCGGCGCGGCCTCGGCACGCCGCACGGCGCGCTCGGCATCGACCACGCCCAGGCCCGGCCCGATCGTGCCGCGGCGGCTTGCCCCGCGGCGCAGGGCGAGCGTTAGCGCCCGGGTGTCGATGCCGGTGAGGATGGGCATGTCGGCCTCGCGTGCCAGCTCCTCCAGCGAACGCCCCGGTCCGGCGGGCGGGGTGACGAGCCGGGTCACGACCAGGCCTCGGGCGTGCACCTCCCCGGACTCGAGCTCGGCCGCCGCGATGCGGTAGCTGCCGGCCATCGGGTGGGTCAGGACGACGATCTGCCCCGCATAGGACGGGTCGGTGAGGATCTCCCCCCAGCCGGTGGCGGCGGTCGTGAAGACGAGCTCGCCGACGACCGGGCGCAGGGCGCCGGCCATGCGACCTGCGTGGAGCGTCCCGTCCTCGAGCGCCAGGATGCCCGGGACCGGCGTGGCCGGATCGGGGAAGGTGGTGGCCTCGAGGGTGATCCTCGGGCGGGGCTGCGGTCCGCCGGCGGGCGGCGCGGGGTGCATGGTTCGGTGTGCTCCTTCCCGGCATCACGGTACCGGCTTAAAGGCTCGCCGCAGGATAGCGCACCGCGGCCGTTCGTCGTCGGCCCTCGTGACGGCCAGCGGGCGCGGCTAGAATCGGGCCACCAGCCAGCATGAGGTCCCCGATCGTGACCGCGAGCTCCGTGTCCAGCCGTCCGGCGACCCTGGGCGAGGCCATCGTCCCGCGTCGCACACCGATGTGGCGCGCCGCGCTGCTGGTCGTGGCCGGGGTGGCCCTAACCGCCGTGGCGGCGCAGATTCGCTTCCCCATCCCCGGCAGCCCCGTCCCGTTCACCGGTCAGACGGCGGCGGTCCTCCTCACCGGGGCCGCACTGGGGAGCCGGCTCGGCGGCATGAGCATGCTCCTCTACGTCGCGCTCGGGGCTGCCGGGCTGCCGATCTTCAACGGTGGCGCCGCCGGGATCGAGCAGCTCCTCGGGGTCACCGGCGGATATCTC
>JAICQM010000087.1 GCA_025937875.1 Chloroflexota bacterium | reverse complement strand
TCGGCCAGCTCGCCATCCGCATGGAAGACCGAGTCCCAGGCATCCTTCCACCCCTGGTTGGCCAGCCCGGTCGACGTCTGGCGCTGGTACTCGACGAATCCGTCGCCATCGGGATCGGCCGGCCCGTCCAGCCACTCCAGGGCCGCTTCGAGGTGCGGCCACAGCCCCTCGATGAGGGCCAGATCGGCGGTCTGGCGGTAGTAGGCCGCGGCCAGCATGACGAACAGTGGCGTGGCGTCGTGGCTGCCGTAGTAGCGGGCGAAGGGGACCTCGCCGAGGCTGGCCATCTCCCCCCCGCGCAGCTCATGCAGGATCTTGCCCGGCTGCGCGTCCCGTTCCGGCTCGACCGTCGTTGCCTGGGTGGCCGCGAGGGTGCCGAGGACGCCCCGCGCCAGCGACGGCTGCACCCACATCAGCTGGAGCGCGGTGATCAGGCCATCGCGACCGAAGACGGTGCTGAACCAGGGCACGCCGGCGTACGGGTAAGGGCCGTGGCCCGTGTCGCTGGTCATCATCGCCACGTCCGCCAGGCTGCGGTCGAACCAGTCGTCGAACAGCTCGCTCGAGCTGCTGACGCGCGCCGACGCGCGCAGCCGCTCACGGATCTGGTGGCTCGCCCGCTCGAGGGCTGCGCCGTAATGGATCGTCGCCGTCCGCCGCCGTCCGATCTCGCAGCCGATACGGAGCTCGATGGCCATCGACCGCCCGGGAGGCAGCCGCAGGTCGTAACGCGCGATGCCCGGCCGCAGCAGATCGGGTGTGGGATCGAAGGCGATTCGCGTCCGTCGCCGGACGCCGTCCAGGCCCTCGTAGCCGAGCACCAGCGTCCCGGAGCTGACCCGCGGCTGCAGGAGCGAACCACGCTCCTCACGCTCCATGCCGCGCACCTCGAAGATATCGGCATAGTCGGCCGCCAGCCGGATGCTGAGCGGCAAGCGGACCGTCCTCTCCCCGAAGTTGCGAATCTCGATCCGCTCGTGGCAGGCCGCGGCCCACAGGACCTTGGTGCGTGAGATGTGCAGGATGCCGTTGCGAAGAGTGCGGCCGCCCACGGTCAGGTCCGGGTTGGTCAGGTCGATCGCCAGCCGCGAGTTGTCGCGCTTTGCGGTCGAGCCGAGCAGCAGTGGCCGCTCCCCGCTGAGCACCAGCGACAGGCTGGACAGGAAGCGCGTGCCCTCGTGGAACACGCCCTCCTCGCCGAGGCCCACCGGACGGATGTCGCCGTATCGGTCGAAGACGGCGAACGACTCCCCCTGCTTGAGAACCCGGTCGTTCTCATCGGCCAGCGATCCGGTCGCCAGGATGAAATAGCGGCCGTCGACCTCGAGCACCGTCCGGGAGTGGTCGGGGGACGGCTCCATGGGCGATCTCCGGTATGCGTGGGAAAACCCTACCCCGCTTCGACCGCCACGGTCCCGCGTATTGGACCGATGGCATCCTGCCCACCCTCGAGAACCAGGTGCTCATACAGCGCAACGTAATCGCGCGCCATGCGCTCCACGCTGAACCGCGCCTCGAAGGTCGACCGGCAGGTCGCGCGGCTCAGCTGGTCGATGCGGCCCACCGCCTCCACCGCGCCGTCGACATCATCGACGATGAAGCCGGTCACGCCGTCATCGATCACCTCGGGGACCGATCCGTTGCGGAAGGCGATGACCGGCGTCCCGCACGCCATCGATTCGATCATCACCAGCCCGAACGGCTCCGACCAGTCGATCGGGAAGAGGAGCGCACGGGCACCGGCCAGGAAGGCCTGCTTGTCGGCACCGCCGACCTCGCCGATGAACTCCACGTGTGCTGCCCCCAGGAGCGGCTCGATGGTCTCCTCGTAGTAGGCCCGGTCCGCGTCGTCGACCTTCGCCGCCACCCGGAGCGACAGCCCGGCACGGCGCGCGATCTCGATCGCCCGGTCCAGCCGCTTCTCCGGGGAGATGCGGCCCAGGAAGGCGAGGTACTCCCCCGGCTCGGCGCGGAGCTCCAGCTCGTCGAGTGGCATGCCGTGGTGAATCGTGGCCACCCAGCGGGCGTTGGGCAGCGGCGCGCGCTGGTCGTTCGAGATCGACACGACCGGCATGTCGCCAAATTCGCGGTACACCGGGGCCAGGTCGGGAATGTCCAGGCGCCCGTGGAGGGTGGTGAGCTGCGGCACGCCCAGCCGCCGCGACATCGGGAAGTGGAAGTAGTCGAGGTGCCAGTGGATGATGTCGAAGCGCGAGGCCTCGGCCGCCACGCACTCGAGCTCGACGACCTCGTGCGCGATCGGGTCGACCACGCTCTCGTCGAGGCGCAGGGCCCGCGGCGCGCAGGCCACAAGCTCGGCCGTCGTGACCGAGTCGCCGGACGCGAAAAGCGTCACGTCGTGTCCCTGGCGAACGAGCTCCTCGGTCAGGTACGAGACGACGCGCTCGGTGCCGCCGTAGGTCTGTGGCGGCACGCTCTCCGTCAACGGCGCGACCTGGGCTATACGCATGCGAACGCGGATGCACGGGTCATGCCAGCGCATCCCGCCGGGCTAGCTCGGCGTGACCCCGCGCTTGGCGTCGTACATGTCGCGGTCCGCGCGTGCGAACGCATCACGCAGCGTCTCACCGGCCGCCGGCATGGCGCACCCGATCGAGATCGAGAGCCGCGCCACCCCCTCCTTCCCCCGCCACTCGGCGCAGGCGGCCGCCACCCGGGCGCGGAAGGCAGCGGCACCGGCGGCATCGGTCTCCAGCAGGAGGGCGCCGAACTCGTCGCCGCCGATGCGCGCCAGGATGTCGGTCGAGCGCAGCGAGCTGCGCAGGATCCCGGCCGCGGCGACCAGCAGCTCGTCACCCGCGGAGTGGCCATGGAGGTCATTGGTGGCCTTCAGGTCGTCGAGATCGATGGAGAGCACGACCACCGGGCGCCCGTAGCGCTGCCAGCGAGCCTCGGCGGTCTCGAGCTCGTCCTCCCACTGGATCCGGTTCGGCAACGCGGTGAGCGGGTCCATGCGCGCCTCGCGCGCATACCGATCGCGCTGCGCCGCCAGCTCCTCGTGGGCGGTGGCCATCAGCAGCGACGCCTCTGCCGCATCGGCCAGCGCCCGTCCGACACGGCGGCACAGGAGGGTGAAGCCCCGTGGCCGCAGGTCGGTATGGCCGACGATGAGCACGCCCAGGGACGAGTCCCGACCGATGCCGAGCGCGTAGCAGGAGACGATGCGCAGGCCGCTGGCGCCGACCGCGGCCAGGTCCTGCTCCACGATGGGACCCGTCGCGGCCCGCTCGGCGAGCCGGCGCAGGGCGCCGTTGAGCACGTCGTCCTCGGCCATCGTCGCCCAGGCTGCGCCGGCGCCGTGGACTTCCGTCTCGTCACCGCGGCGCAGGAGGACGACCCCGATCTCGCAGGACAGGGCGTCCGCAGCGACGCGCGCCGCATGGGTTGCCGCCTCGACCAGGGAGCGGGGGACGAACTCGTTGAGCTGCTGGACTGCCTGCACGACCTCCAGCTCGTCGGCGAGGAGCTTGGCGGGCGGGATATCGCCGACCAGCGCCACCGCCTCGGTGGCGTGGCGCACCAGCTCACCGCTCGAGGCGCGGATCGGGTCGGGGCCGCCGATGGCCACGAGGTGCTCGCCGACCGGGATCAGCGCCCCATGGGCGGCCCAGTAGGGACCAACCACGCGGGTGGGCGCATCGCCCGCGACACGCACCACGCGGCGCCGGTCGCGGACCTCGGCGAAGCCGGGATCCGTGCCTGCGTCGAGGTCGACGACGCCGGCCCAGCCACTGCCGCGACCGACGCCGCCGACCAGCGAGGCGCCATCGTCGCGCAGCTCGAAGACGAGCACGTCCTCGACCCCCATCGCGGACGCGACCGACCCCAGATCACCGGTGCGCGGTGCCGACATGGCGGCAGGGTAGGCCGCGCCCGGGGGCGCGGCGATAGTACTCGTGGCGCCGCCTAGACTTGCGTCGTGATCGTCCGCAGCCCGCTCCCCGACCTTGACGTCCCCGAGCTCACGCTGGACCGATTGGCCCTGGCGCGCGCCGCGGAGCTCGGTGCGAAGCCCGCCCTGGTCGACGGCCCGACCGGTCGCGTCCTCACCTACGGCGCGCTGGCCGATGGCGTCGAGCGCCTGGCGGCCGGCCTACGGGCCGTCGGCCTGCAGCGTGGCGACGTCATCGGCCTGGCGGCGCCCAACTCGCCCGAGTACGCGCTGGCCTTCCTGGCGGCGGCGCGCCTGGGCGCGATCGTGACCACCATCAGCCCGCTGGCGACGAACGACGAGATGGCACGTCAGCTGGCCGACGCCGGCGCCGCCGCCGTCATCACCGTCCCCGACCTCCTCGCCCGGGTGCCGGCGAACATCCCGCGGACGTACGTCATCGGTCAGGCGGAGGGCGTCATGTCGCTCGGCGACCTCGTGCGGACCGACGGACCACCGGTGCCCGGCGGATCACCCGACGACCTGGTGGCGCTCCCCTACTCGAGCGGCACCACCGGCCTGCCGAAGGGCGTGATGCTGACCCACCGCAACCTGGTCGCCAACGTCCTGCAGGTCGGCGTCCAGGCCGATGTCGGTCACGACGAGGTGCTGCTCGGGGTCCTCCCCTTCTTCCACATCTACGGCCTGACGGTGGTGATGGCCCTTGGACTGTCGCGCGGGGCGACGGTGGTCACCATGCCGCGCTACGAGCTGGGCCAGATGCTCGACCTCATCGAGCGTCACCGGGTGACGCGCGCGATGCTCGTGCCGCCGATCCTGCTGGCGCTGGCCAAGTCGCCGTTGGTGGAGGGACGCGACCTGTCGTCGCTGCGGATCATCAAGTCCGGCGCCGCGCCGCTGGATGCGGCGCTGGCCGAAGCGGCGGCGGCGCGAGTTGGCGCGGCCATCGTGCAGGGCTACGGAATGACGGAGGCCAGCCCGGTCACCCACCTGGTGGCCGATGGCGACGGGATGCGCAAGCCGGGCAGCATCGGTCCATTGGTCCCCAACACCGAGGCGCGGGTCGTGGATCTCGTCAGTGGCATCGACCTGGGGCCGGGCGAGGACGGCGAGCTGCTCGTGCGCGGGCCGCAGGTCATGCGCGGCTACCTGCACGACACCGAGGCCACGGCCCACACCATCGACGCCGATGGCTGGTTGCGCACCGGCGACGTGGCACGCTACGACGACGAGGGTTGGTTCACCATCGTCGACCGGGTCAAGGAGCTCATCAAGGTCCGCGGCCACGCCGTCGCCCCGGCGGAGCTGGAAGCGGTGCTGATTGCGCATCCGGCGGTGCGCGACGCGGCGGTGGTCGGGGTTCCCGACGCCGAGGCCGGCGAGCTGCCCCGCGCGTTCGTGGTGCTCGCGGCGGCCGTGGCGCCGGACGACCTCATGGCCTGGGTTGCCGAGCGCGTGACGCCGTACAAGCGCATCCGCACGCTCGAGGTCGTCGAGGCCATCCCGCGCTCGGCGTCCGGCAAGATCCTGCGCCGCCAGCTCGCCGGGACCGACGTTCGGTAGCCCAGGCGAAACTTACTCGGGACCATCGGCTGTCGGTCCCCCGGACCTGGGCGCACGGCCATTCGTCATGGGTGCGGTAGGCCGGTCGGGTCGCTCGTCGGTGACCACGGATGCGGTTACCGTCCGGGCATGACACAGGTGCAGGCCCGCGAATGGCGCCGGTACGGGTTCGGCGGACCGCCGGAACCGTGGGAGCGCGGCGCCCAGCGCGATCTCGACCGCCTGGCAACGTCCTACTACCTCGACCTGCTCGAGTCGCGTGGCATCGCCCTCGTCTCCGACGACGCCGATCGCGCGTACATCGAGCACCTGTTCGGCGAGGCCACCCGCCACAAGCACGAGATCGACTACACCCTCCGCCACTGGGCCACGCCGGTCGAACGGGCGCGGGTGTCGGATCGGCTGGGACAGCTGATGCGCATCTCACGGCAGATGCGCGAGCTTGCCGACCGCCGCACCCCGCTCGGCCCCGGCCCGGAGCCACTGCCCGCCGCCTGACGCTCGCCCTGCGGGCGCGGCGCGCCCGGCACGTACACTCCGCGGCATGCCGCGCTTTCCGACCACCGCCGACGTCCTCCGCGCACGGCGGCTGCTGCGCGGAATCGCCCTCGACACACCGCTCGAGCCCAGCGCCGAGCTGGCCACGGCGTCGGGTGCCGCCGAGGTGCGGCTGAAGCGCGAGGAGACACAGCCGACCGGCGCCTTCAAGATCCGCGGCGCGCACGTCAAGGTCGCGGCGGTTGCGGCCGAGCACCGCGACGCGCACCTGGTCACCGCCAGCAGCGGCAACCACGGGCTCGCGACCGCCGCCGCCGCCGCGCGCCACGGCATGCGCCTGACCGTTCTCGTTGGCGGCAGCGTCTCCCCCGCCAAGCTCGAGCGACTGCGCGCGCTGGAGACCGATCGGATCACGATCGAGGTCTTCGGCCGCGACACCGACGACTGCGAGGCCGAGGCTCGGCGCCGCGACGACGCCGGCGAGGCGGTCTTCGTGCCGCCCTACAACGACCCCGACGTCATCGCCGGCCAGGCCACCGTCGGGGCAGAGATCGTCGACGCCTGGCCGGAGGTCGAGGTCATCGTGGTCCCCATCGGAGGTGGCGGGCTCATCAGCGGCATCGGCCTGTGGGCCAAGGCGGTCCGTCCCGGGCTGCGCCTGGTGGGCGTGCAGCCCGCGGCCAGCCCGCCGATGTACGCCCACCTGGCCACCGGCGCCACGGCGCCGATGCCCATCGCGCCCACTTTCGCCGATGGCGTGGCAGGCAACATCGAGCGCGGCAGCATCACCTGGAAGATGTGCCGCCAGCTGGTCGACGAGATCGTGCTGGCCGACGAGGACGAGATCGCCGACGCGATGCGCTGGGCGATCGAGGTGCCGCACATCCTGCTGGAGGGCAGCGCGGTACTCGGGATCGCCGCCCTGCGCGCCGGCCGCATTGCGGGCCTGGCGGCGCGCCGGGTCGCCGTCGTGACCACCGGCCGGATGGTCGACGCCGCGACGGTCGCCCGCGTCATTTGACCGATGGCGCCGCTGCGGCGGCGCACGTACGCTACGCGGCCCCATGTCCCTGCTCAGCCTGCGTGGCATCACGCGCTCGTTCGGCGGCCGCCGCATCCTCGACGGCGTCGACCTGGAGCTGCCCGATGGGGCGCGGATCGGCATGGTCGGGCCCAACGGGTCCGGGAAGACGACCCTGCTCCGGATCGCCGCCGGCGAGGACGAGGCCGACACGGGATCCATCACCCGCCGCCGCGGCATGCGCCTGGCCCTGCTGCCGCAGCATCCGCTGGGCGACGAGCGCACGCCGCTCGACACCGCCCGCGACGCGCGGTCCGACCTGCGGGCGATCGATGCCGGCCTGGCCGCGGTGACCGCCGAGCTGTCGGACCCATCGGTCTATGGCGACGCCGACCGGATGGAGGGCGCGCTGGCGCAGCAGGCGAGCCTGCTGGACCGCTATGAGCGGGCCGGCGGTCCGGCGTTCGAGGGCCGGGCGCGGTCGCTGCTGCTGGGGATCGGCCTGGAGGAGCGCGAGCTCGAGCTGCCGACGCGCGTCCTGTCCGGCGGACAGCGCAAGCTCATCGGCCTGGTCGGCTGCCTGGTGCGCGAGCCGGACCTGCTGCTGCTCGACGAGCCGGAGGCGCACCTCGACCTGTCAGGGCGGCAGCTGCTGGAGCGGCTGGTGCGCGGCTTCGACGGCGCCATCCTGGCCGTCAGCCACGACCGCTACCTGCTCGACGAGACGGTCACCGATATCGCCTCGCTCGACGCCGGCCGGGTCCGGATGTGGCCGGGCAACTACTCGGCCTACGCG
>JAICQM010000053.1 GCA_025937875.1 Chloroflexota bacterium | reverse complement strand
GCCTCGAGGCGGTCGACGCCGTCGACCGCGACCACCGGGATACGATGGCCATAGGCGACCAGGAGGTCGTCATCGGTCTCGATGTCGACGCGGGCGTATCGGTCCGGTCCGAGCATGGCGTCGAGCAGGACGCGCGTCTCCTCGCAAAGGTGGCAGCCGTCGCGCTCGTAGAGCACGACCTCGGGGTGCGGCATGCGCCCGATGATAGGCTAGGATCGCCCAGGCGCCGCCCCCGTAGCTCAGTGGATAGAGCGCCGCCGTCCTAAGGCGGGCGTCGGGGGTTCGAATCCCTCCGGGGGCGCCACAAGTAGTTGCGGTCATCGGGCATAGCGGCACGGGGCCGCGATTGGCTCCAGTCATTGGGGTGGGCGGGCATGGATTCGTGCGCGCGATGACGTGGGTCACGATGAAGCGAGCCAGAGCATGACTGGCGAACATCCGCCTCGCATGCGGTTCGACTGCTGCTTGGAGGTCCGACGCGTCGCATCGACTCCTCCCTCCGCGTGTTCGCGGCAGGTCTGATTGGGGCGTGTACACCGGAAGGTTGGCGCAAGTCGCTACGGGCCAGAGGGCTTATCACGCTGCTGGTGCTGAGCAGCGCTTGTGTCGTTGGTCCGCCATCATTCCCCGGTCGAGTCATAGAACCAGAGGTTGTCGGGCTCGTTCAGTCAGCGGATCCAGATCCGGATGATCCTGGATCGTGGTTCGTTTCTGTTGCGGAGGCTGAGTTGGTCATCGATGTTGTCGACGACCGCGATCTCCAAGCGGATCGGATCGGCGATCTCCTCTTCTTCGGCACCGAGCCGGAGCGCTGGTTCCTGGGTGCGCCGCTAGGCGAGGACGGTTGCTATGAGATCAGTGCCCTGAAGGGCTAGGCCGCAATACTCGGGACCTGGAGAGGTCTTCTGTGCCGACGCGCACGGTCAGCTCACGGGACTCTGGCCTCCAGATGACAGGCGCTGATCGTCAAGAGCTGATCGACCGATCGCTACATTCCGTCGATGTGCGCTGGGGAGCACGCAACTACGAAGATGGAGCGGAAACGAGCCTCCCCGTGGTCAATCTGTGCGTCCGGGCGCACAGATTGAGGCGAAAACAAGCCCAACGCGGGCCCTGCTTCGTAGTTACGTGCGCCGGGGCGCATGCGCGGCGGTCGATTCACCATGATGTGCAATGGGGCGCACGCGGCGGTGTTTCGCGTGCCCATTGCCCGGGCCGGTCGTCAGGCAGCGGCCTCGCCCCCGCCCACGACGTTGAGCAGCAGCACCCCCACCATGATGATCGCGATGCCGCTGATCTTCACCGCGTCGAGCGACTCGCGGAAGGCGAGCCAGCCGATGAGCACGATCGCCGCCGTCCCGGCTCCGCTCCAGATGGCGTACACGATCCCGAGCGGAATGGTCCTGAGGGCGATCGACATCGCCCAGAAGCTGATGCCGTAGCCGGCGATCACGACGCCCACCCAGATGAGCCGGGTGAAGCCGTCCGAGAGCTTGACGGCGGTGGTCGCGACGACCTCCGTGCCGATCGCGAGGGCGAGCCAGATCGCGGGATGCATGGGTGGCCTCCGTGCGCGGACCCCCGCTAGAGCAGCGTAAACCAGCCCGCCATGCGGGCGAACGTGTTGGTGAGGATCAGGATCCCCACCAGCACGATGAACGCACCGGCCACCAGCTCCACCGCGCGATGGTGCTGGCGCAGGAAGAGCAGCAGCGGCCGCAGTCGCGGCAGCGCCACCGCCGCCGCCAGGAACGGGATCGCCAGGCCGATGGAGTAGGCGCTCAGGAGGAGGGCGGCGGACCCCGCCTGGGATGCCGAGCCGGCGAGCATGAGGATCGAGCCCAGCACGGCGCCGATGCACGGCGTCCAGCCGACGCCCACCAGCGCGCCGAGGGCCAACGACCGTACGGACCGCCCGACCGGCAGGCGCTGCGCGTCGACGGCCAGCGTCGGTGCCCCGGCCAGTGGTCCCCACGAGGCCATGGTGGCCAGCCCCAGGCCGATCACCAGCACACCGGCTCCCTCGCGCACGCCGGGGATGGCGAACAGCCGCGCGCCGATGAGCCCGGCCGAGATGCCGAGAAGCACGAAGACGACACTGAAGCCGGCCACGAACAGGAGCGCCTGGGCCAGCACCGGGCGCGTCGCAGGTTGCGCGACGCCACCGCCTCCGACGGCCGCTGCGGCGGAGGCGGTCTCCGAGAGGAACGCGAGGTAGACCGGCACCAGGGCCAGCACGCACGGCGAGACGAAGCTCACCAGGCCCGCCACCAGGGCCAGCGCGATCGTCAGCTGCTCGCCTGCCATGCGACCGATGCTACGGCAGCCAGCTCACCGGTGCGGCGCCGGGCTCGATGGCGATCGGCTGGGCGATGATCCAGAGGCTGAGCACCGTGTATCCGATCATCAGCAGCACCAGCGGCAGGCCGGCGATGAGGGGGTGGCCGGGTGCGTCGCGCAGGGCGATCCGATGGGCGAGGACCACGGCCGCGATGTGACCGATCACGATCGCGGCCACCGAGACGTACCACACCACCGCGGCCGGGATGAAGTTCAGCGTCGGGGCGACGCTGGCCAGCGGGTCACGCAGGAGGTCGGGCAGGTACAGGACGTTCTGCACGATGAGCGTCGCGTAGTGGGCGATCAGGTACCCGGCCGCGATCGGCAGCAGCGTGGCGGCGTACTCGCCGGTGACGGCGCCCAGTGGCACGCGCCCCGTGTCGCGGGCGTTGAGCATGCGGCTCAGGAACGACGCCACACCGAACGCGGCCAGGAACGCGAGCCACAGCGCCACCAGGCCGAGCGTGTCGATGGTGATGACGCCGTAGTACGGGCCGAGGACGTTCGCGAATCCGGGCAGGAGCGCGTTGAGGGTCGAGCCCCACAGCGACGTCTCGCGCATCCCGTCGTACGTCACGCCGGCCAGGGCCAGCACGATGAATCCGGCATCCGACCAGCCGGCCCGCCGCACCTCGCTGAGCCCCACGAGCCACGGGCGCAGCTCGGCCTGGCGCTCGTCGGCATCGGCCGCGGCGGCGCACTCGGGACAGTCGACGCAGCGCGCCGGGTCGCAGCGCAGGTCGCACCCGGCACAGGCATCGGGATCCACGACCCGCCGTCCGATCGGCCCGATGCGCCCGAACCAGCCCAGCAGGACCTCGAACAGCTCGGCGTTCCGCAGCCACGCCACGCGCCCGAAGGCCAGCATCCCGACCACGGTGATGACCGTGTAGCCGACCATGATCGGTCCGACCCGGTCGGGAGCTATGGACGCCGGCAGCACGAGCTCGGCCCAGAGGCCCGCCAGGAGGAGCGCGACGGCCGGCCAGCGTGCCGCCGCCGGCGGATAGGGGAGGCCCAGGTCGAGACGATCGGCGCCGAGGAGGCGGGCGAACCATTCGAAGACGGTGTGCACGGTGCGGAACGGGGAGAGCGACGGCCAGGGATTGCCGACCAGGATGGCCACGATCGGCAGGCCGACCCAGATGCCGACCCAGAACAGCACCGCCGGCAGCTGGGTGATGTCGCCGACGACGAAGGCGATCCAGATGGCACCGAACCACCACGCGAGGCCGAGCAGCGCCAGCAGGACCGATGCGACCCGTCCCAGGAGCATCGGCACCGGGCGGCGTGGGTAGCGCGGGTTGGCGCTCGCCGGGCGCACCGCCACGATCGAGACCACGAACGATGCGGCGACCGCAACCGCCGCACCGCCCAGGTACAGCCACAGCGGCACGGGCAGGCGGAACGTGTCATCGATGGCGTGGCCGAGCGCCAGGTCCGGCACGAACGCCAGCGCGCCGGCCGCCAGCGCTGCGACCGCGGCGCCGCGGCGGCCGTTACGGCTCATTGACGGTGAAGACCCCGGCCCCGGTGCCGGCCGTGGCGCCGGGCGCATGCAGCTCGATGACGAACTGGCCGCTGTGCACGGCGTCGAACGTCATCTCGATCGGGGTCCCGGTCTCCACGCTGCGCGCCGGGGTCTGGTCATCGTAGCCGTGGAGGTGGAGGACGCCGTCAGCCTCGACCTCGATGGCCAGCGTCACCTCCTGCCCGCGACAGACGACGATCGTCTGGGGAGCGAGGCGCCCGGCAGACGTGAGCGTGGCGCTGCGCCGGACCGCGTCGGCGTCGCAGTCCGCCGGCCGCTCGATGGGCGTCACGCAGGCCGACGCGAGGAGCGCCACGGCAACCAGCGTGCGAGCAGGAATGCGACGGCGACGGCTGATCATCCGGAGACCGATGCTAGCCGACGCGACCGGGTCTCGCAGTCCGCGATGGTCAGGGCGGCACGGGTCCTGCTTCATGGGAGGCCAAGCGCGGCGGCATCCCGCTTCCGTCGCCCAGAGCTCAAGAGGATGGATCAATCGTCATGGCCAGCGTTGTAGAACACATCGACGTCAAGGTGCCGGTGAGCACCGCGTACAACCAGTGGACCCAGTTCGAGGACTTCCCACACTTCATGGAGGGCGTGAAGGCGGTCGCCCAGACCGATGACACGCACCTGCACTGGATCGCCGAGGTGGCGGGCAAGGAGAAGGAGTGGGACGCCGAGATCACCGAGCAGAAGCCCGACGAGCGAGTGGCGTGGAATGCCACCTCCGGCGCCGAGAACGCCGGTGTCGTCACGTTCCATCGCATCGATGACGAGACGACGCGCGTGACGCTCCAGCTGGATGCGGAACCGGAGGGCGTGGTCGAAGGCGTCGGCACCGCGCTCGGGTTCCTCGAGCGCCGGGTCAAGGGCGATCTCGAGCGCTTCAAGGAGTTCATCGAAGGGCGCGGCACCGAGACGGGCGCCTGGCGTGGCACCGTCGAGAGCGGCAGCCAGCGCTGAGAGGGACCGACGCATGGGGTTCGATCGACAGCCTCCCGCCCACGGCGCCATGACCGGCGCCTCGGGCGACCTGACGCCGCCGGAGGATGACGAGGAGCTCGTCACCGGCGAGCGTCGGGTGATGGAGGACGACCAGCAGCAGGTGGCGGTGACCTCGGCCATGCACCGCGAGGCGGAGACGCACCGGGCACGAGCCGACCGGCCCGGCGAGGGCGAGGCCAGCAACCCGAACCAGCGGGATGGCGGCTACGGCTCCGAGCACGGACTCAGCCACGACGACCCGGCCTATGACATGGACGAGGCGAGTCCGCGCCGCCGCTCGGCCCCGCCGAGCGAGATCGGCAGTGACGTCAGGCTGGACCCGGAGCGCGACCACATGTAGCGGTCACGCCCAGCAGCGACTCAAGCGGCGGCGCGCTTCGCCCGCCGCTTTTTCGTCGTCGCCCGCGGCTTGGCCGTCGTGCCGCCCGCGCGCTTGCCCTTCGAGGCGTCGACGCTGGCGCGGAGGGCGTCCATGAGATCGACGACCTTGGGGGACGGCTTGCGACGCTTCGCATTCCGCTTCTCGCCCTTCATCTTGCGGTCGATGAGGTCCTCGAGCGCCTCGCGGTAGGCATCGGTGTAGGCATCGGGATTGAACCGATCGGCCAGGCTGGCGATGAGGGTCTCGGCCATCTCCAGCTCCTTGGGGCGGACCTGCTTCTCGCCGCCCGCCGGCAGGTCGAGGGCGCCGGTGGAGCGGATCTCGTCGGGCCAGAACATCGTCTCGAGCATGAGCGCCCCCTCGTACGGGCGCACCGTGGCCAGCCGTTCGCGGGTGCGAATCGTCACCCGCGCCAGCGCCAGCCGCTCGGTCTCCTCGAGCGCCCGGCGAAGGAGGCTGAAGGCCTTTGCCCCAACCTCGGTCGGCTCGAGGAAGTAGCTCTTCTCGAAGTACACCGGATCGATCTCGGCCGCGGGCACGAAATCACCGATTTCGATTGTCGTGCTGCTCTCCGGCTTCGCTTCCTCGATCTCCTCCGGCTCGAGGATCACGTACTCGCCCTTCTTCACCTCGTAGCCACGCACGAGGTCGTCCCACCCCACCTCCTTGCCGTCCTCGGTGCAGAAGCGCTTCTCCTCGATGGGCGCGCCATCGGCGCGGTGCAGCAGCCGGAAGCGCACGTCGCGCTGCTGGGTCGCGGTGTAGAGCTTCACCGGGATGGTCACCATCCCGAAGCTGATCGCTCCGCTCCAGATGGCGCGCACCGTCAGGAGACCGCCTGTGCGACGTCGGCGTCGTCGCTGACTTCGATGCCGTGGCGTTTGGCCGCAGCGAGGATCTTCTTGCGCGCCCGCTCCTTCGCCGCCTTCGACTCGAACTCGGTCTGATTGAAGCGCGCCATGGCGTTGCGAACGTGGCTCTCGTCGTTGATCGGGAGGTGCTCGCCGCCGTCACGGTCGACATAGGCGAACTGGTCCTTGCGAAGCCGATCGCGGTCGGCTGCGTCGAGCTCTGGCATCGGTCTGCCTCCTGCTTAGATCTCACCGGTGTTCTCGCAGGTCGCGTGCCGCATCCGAGGCACGCCGCTTGCTTTGGGACGTCGCCATGCAACCGCTCCCCCAGTCGCTGGCCCGCTCGACGCCGTCCGCGACGCCCGTCCCCGCTGCGGGCGACGGTCCGCCGGTGATGGAGATGGAGGGCGTCTGGCGTCGCTATGACGACCTGGTTGCGGTCCGCGACGTCAGCCTCACCATTTCCGAGGGGACGATCCTGGGTCTCATCGGTCCGTCCGGTTCCGGGAAGACGACGATCATCCGCATGTTGTCGGGCACGCTCGGGCCGTCCGAGGGCTGGTTGAAGGTGCTCGGCCAGGTGCCATTGCGCTTCACCCGGGAGGCTCGGGAGCGGATCGCGTACATGCCGCAGCTGTTCAGCCTGTACCCGGACCTGACCGCCTCGGAGAACGTCAACTTCGTGTCCGCCCTGTTCGGCGTGCCGTGGTGGGGCAGATCCAAGCTCATCAAGCGCTCCCTGTCGGTGGTCGACCTGTGGGAGGCGCGCAACCGCCCCGCGCGCGACCTGTCCGGCGGTATGCAGCGGCGCCTGGAGCTGGCCTGCGCCCTCGTTCACAACCCGCGCGTCCTGTTCGTCGACGAGCCGACCGCCGGCATCGACCCCATGCTGCGGCAGTCGATCTGGGACGAGCTGCGCCGCCTGCGCGACGAGGGCGCGACCCTGATGGTGACGACCCAGTACGTGGGCGAGGCGGTGTACGCCGATCGCGTGGCGCTGCTGGATCGCGGCGAGCTCATCGCCCTCGAGACGCCCGACGCGCTGCGACGCTCCGCCTTCGGGGGTGAGCTGCTTCAGATCGAGACGCTGCGCGCGGTGGACCCCGAGGTCCTGCGGGACGTGGCCGGCGTACGTGGAGTGCGGCAGCCAGGTCCGCGCACCCTGATCGCGGTGACCGACGACGCCGGGACGGCGTCGCCGCGAATCATGGATGCGCTGCGCGCGCAGGGGATCGAGGTCTCCGAGATCGCCGAGTACCAGGCCAGCTACGACGACATGTTCACCGCCCTCGTGCAGCGACGGCGCGACGAGCGCAAGGAGGACGGCGAGGTCGACGACGGCGACGACGGCGGGGCTGCGCCGGGCGACCCGGGGTCGACCGATGCGGAGACGCGAGCATCGTGACCGGCATCCTCAAGAGCCTGGTCCGCATGAGCTCCTTCATCGGCAAGGAGCTGCGCGAGCTGCGTCGGCGCCCGGGTGTCATCGCGACGCTCGTCCTGGGGCCGCTGCTGGTGATGGTCCTGTTCGGCGTCGGCTATGTCGGTCAGCGGCAGCCGTTCAGCGCCGAGATCGTGCTTCCCGCCGGGTCGAACATGCCAACCGACCCCGGCTTCTACCAGGAGATGACGCAGGACCGTATGACGGTGCAGGCCGTCGGGACCGATCGGGATGCGGCCCTGCGGCGCCTCGGCGGTGAGGCCGTCGACCTGGTCGTTGTCGCACCCGCGGATGCGGAGGCACGGCTCCGTGCCGGCGAGCAGTCCGTCATCGAGGTGTACTGGAACCAGGTCGACCCGCTCAACGACGGGCTGGCTCGCCTCGCGATGCAGATCATGGTCAGCGAGCTGAACCAGGAGATCATCCGCCGTGCCGCTGCCGAGGGCATCCAGGTCGCCGGCGGCGAGCTGGGCGAGCCGGTGGACATCGATCCCAACGTCGTGGCCGAGCCGACGCGGGGCGAGGAGCACAACGTCGCTCCCTCGGAGCCGGCGACGATCGCCTTCTTCGGGCCGGCGGTCTTCGCCCTTGTCCTGCAGCATCTGGCCGTCACCCTGACTGCGCTGTCGCTCGTCCGGGAGCGGCTGTCCGGCCAGATGGACCGCTACCGGGTCTCGCCGCTCAACTCGTCGGAGCTGCTGGTCGGCAAGTACGTGGCGTACGGCCTCTTCTGCCTCGTCGTCAGCGCACTGGTGGCGGGGGCCATGGTCACGTTCCTGGGCGTCCCGAACCTGGGCGGCTGGGTGGCGCTGTTCGGCATCGTGCTGCTCCTCACCTTCGCCTCGCTCGGGTTGGGGCTCCTGATCTCGCTGGTCGCCGACTCCGAGCGGCAGGCCGTGCAGCTGTCCATGCTCGTCCTGCTGGCGAGCGTCTTCTTCTCCGGATTCGTGCTGCCGGTCGAGGACTTCATCCCCGCCGTGCGCCCGGTCGCCTACGCGTTGCCGGTGACTCACGGCATCGCCACCCTGCAGGAGTCGATGCTGCGCGGCGAGGTGCGCTCGCTGTGGGCGATCGGCGCCCTGGCCGGGCTCGGCGTCGGGCTCTACGTCATCGCCCTGCTGCGGCTGCGCCGGATCGTGCATCGAGTCGACTGATCGCCAGCCCGGCCGCCACGAGCCCGGCCGCCTGGGCCGTCATCAGCACCACGATCGCGATCCCCGCCCCGAACAGCGGCGGCAGGTCGCGCTGATCGGCCAGACCCTCCAGCTCG
This sequence comes from Chloroflexota bacterium, assembly GCA_025937875.1. Classification (GTDB taxonomy): domain Bacteria; phylum Chloroflexota; class Limnocylindria; order QHBO01; family QHBO01; genus JAICQM01. The sequence continues at coordinate 3,775 of JAICQM010000053.1, read as the reverse complement.
TCGGCCAGCGCGTCGATCTCCGTGCGTACCGCGGTGAGGTCCTGGCGGTTGCCGCCCAGAGCCGCACCCATGCGGCCCAGCGTGCCGGACAGCGCGTCGAGGTCGGTCGCGCTCGACTCGAAGCCGCCGGCGAGCGGCAGGAGCGGCTGGGCACCGAAGACGGAGAGCCCCATCGTCGCCGCCAGGCCGCGGGCCGTCGCCGCACTGCGTGCGGCGATCGCGCTCGCATCGGCCGCCGCCTGCGTCGCCTCTTCGAACGACGCGTCGAAGCCGTCGAACGCGTCGGCCGCGCTGCGCGTCGCGCCAGCCGCGGCCTGAATGGCGGCGGCGGATCGGTCCAGGGTGGCGTCCACGCGGGCCAGGCCAGGGAGCGCGACCAGCGCGAAGGCGACGGTCGCGACCAGCCCGAGCAGGCCGGCACCGACCACCACGCGCGACAGGGCGCGGATCGGCCTAGTCCTCGGCGAAGAAGGGATCGTCGCCATAGAGATCGAGCCAGCGGCGGCGCATGAGCCGGATGGTGGCGAGCACGGCCCCCGGTGGCGTGCCGGCCGGGAGCAGGGCGGCGATCGCGTCTCGCACCGGCTCCGCGCCCTCGATCCCGAGCAGCCCCAGGTAGTCGGCGACGCGGCGCGCCGGGGTCTTGCCCTCGCCGCGCATGCGGACGAGGACCTCGGCCTCGTGCTCCAGGCCGCCGGCATAGTCCCTCTCCGGGCGCTCGAGCTCGGCCAGCAGGGCGGGGATGTGGTCGAGGCGGGGGTCGGAGTACGCCCAGCGCACGAAGCTGTCGAGCTTGCCCGGCTCGCGCTCGTGGTGGTTGGCGTGGAACTGCTGCAGGTATGTGCGACGCTCGGCCTCGGTCCGGGTGAGGGCGATCTGCACGATGTGGCGCATCTCCGGCGTCCATCGCCGCAGCGACTCGACGAACTGGCGCAGCGAGAGGCTGCCGGCCGGCTGGGGCTGGAATCGGTGTTCGTGGACGTGCTGCACTGGACGCCTATACTACCGGCCGTGCTTCCCCCGCCACGCCGGACATGCCGTCCCGGCAGCCCGTGGTCACTTCGCCCTGCGGCTGCGCCCTGCCCGCGCGACGACGCAGCATGCGCAGGCTGATCGCCTGGCTCGGCGCGGCGGGGGGCGTCCTCCTCATCCTGGTCACGCTGCTGCCGCCACCCGCGGAGGTCGAGGCACAGGCCGGCGAGGGAGCGCTGCGTTACCTGGGCGGTGACATCGGCACGCTCGACCCGGCCTTCATCGGTGATGCCTCCGACGTCCAGCTCATGCTGCAGCTGTACGCCGGCCTCACCCGGCTCGACGAGGAGGGCGCGGTCTATCCCTCGCTGGCCGACTCCTGGACGGTGAGCGACGACGGCCTGACCTACACGTTCACCCTGCGCGACGGGCTCACCTTCTCGGATGGCTCGCCGCTCGCGGCCGACGATGTGCGCCGCTCGTGGCTGCGCCTGCTGGATCCGGAGGTGGGGGCCCTGGCGCCCGGCATGCTGACCGTGGTCCGCGGTGCCAGCGACCGCCTGCAGGGCGGGGCCGAGGACGCGGTCGGCATCACCGTCACCGATGCCCGGACCCTGGTGGTGGAGCTGGCACATCCGGCCGGCTATTTCACGTCGATCACCGCCACGCCATCGACGTTCGTGGTGCCGCGCGAAGCCGGACTCGACGACGCGTGGCAGACGCCGGATGGATTCGTCGGCTCTGGCCCCTACACGGTCGACGCGCTGGAGGGCGAGGATCTCGTCCTGCGTTCCAACGAGCGCTACGTCGGGGGCGCGCCACCCATCGACGAGGTGCGCTGGATCGGCCGCCTCGACGGTGACGCGGTCAGCGCCTTCGCCGACGGGCAGATCGACCTCACCGGCATCGGCTCATTCGATGCCTCGTGGATCCGCTACGACCGCAACCTGGGCCCGAGCCTGCAGGCCGGCGCCGCCCTCTCGGTGCAGTACTTCGCCTTCGACACCACCCGCCCGCCGTTCGACGACGAGCGGGTGCGGCGCGCCTTCACGCTGGCGCTAGACCGGCAGCGGCTGGTGGAACTAGCGGCCGGCAGCGGCGCCGTCGCGGCGGGCAGCGTCGTGCCGCCCGCGCTGTGGCCGACCGAGACGTTCGGCGAACCGGACGCGGCGGACCCCGGCGAGGCGCGGCGGCTGCTCGCCGAGGCCGGCTACGCAAGCGGTTCCGACCTCGGCACCATCACCGTCAACGGCACCGGGCTCGGTGTCGAGCCGGCCGTCGCCGTCTGGGAGCAGGAGCTCGGCGTCGAGATCGAGGTCGAGGTGATGGACTTCGCCGACTATCTCGTAGCGCTGCGCACGACGCCGCCGCAGGTCTACACCATCAACTGGATCGCGGACTACCCCTCGCCCCATGCCCTGTACGGCCTGCTGCTCCTGCCCGATGCGCCCGACAACGACGGCCGCTGGATCGACGACGAGTTCGTGACGCTGCTCCAGGCCGCGGCCACCGAGGAGGATCCCGACGCGCAGGCGGAGGCCTACACGGCGGTCGACGCTCGCGTGCGAGACCAGGCCCCGCTCGTCCCGTGGTCCTACGACGAGAACTGGTGGTTGGTGCGTGACGGCATGCGCGGCACCGGCAGCCTGACGATCGGCCTGCTCGACTTCGGGAGGCTGTCGTGGGACGGCTAGGCCGATGGCGCCCGCTCGCCGCGGTCGCGGTGTTAGGCACCGTCGTGGCGCTCCTGCCGGCCGCCCCCGTGGCCGCCTTCTCCGGGTTCGGCACCGCCACGGCCGACGCCACCTACGGCGTGGAGATGGTGTTCGAGGTTGAGGTCCAGGGCGGCGCCCCTGAGCGCCTCGAGCTGTTGCTCGACTTCGCCGGCACCGATACCACGTTCGTGGCGCCCGTGGACCCGCAGGGGGAGCGGGCGACGTACCGCTGGGACGCGGACCGCGACCACGTGACGCCCAACACCCGGGTCACGTATCGCTGGCGCGCGACGAGCGGCGGAGTGCCGACCCTGAGTCCGGCCGGCGAGCTGCTGTACGACGACGACCGGGAAAGCCTGGACTGGCAGTCGCTCCGGCTCGGCGAGGCCACCGTGCATTGGTACGGCGACGCCGAGACCCAGGCTCGGCGCTTCGGGGAGCTGACCGCCGACGGCGCGGCGCGCGCCGAGGCCACGCTGGGACACGAGATGGCAGGCCCGATCGACATCTTCGTCTACGACAGCCAGGAGGACTTCTTCGGGGCGCTGGGGCCCGGCGCACGGGAGTGGACCGGCGCCGCCGCCTTCCCGGAGCTGCGCACCGTGTTCATGTGGCTGGGCGGGGGGCCGTCTGACTACCTCGAGACGGCCATCGTGCACGAGGTCACCCACGTCGTCTGGTTCGACGCCACCGACAACCCATTCCACGAACCGGCCCGCTGGCTGAACGAGGGCTTCGCAACGTGGTCCGAGGCAGGCAGCGCCGACGCCGAGCGCTCGCTGGTCGAGTTCGAGGCCGGAGGCGAGGGGCTGTTCGCGTTCGCGGCCATCACCGAGCAGTTCCCGATCGGCGACCGCGGCGCCCGGCTGGCGTACGCCCAGGGCGCGGTCCTGGTCGACATGCTCATCGACGCGCACGGTGCCGAGGCGATGAGCCGCCTCACCGCCGCGTTCCGCGAGGGCGCGACCGACGACGAGGCGCTGCAGGCGGCCAGTGGCGGCCCCGCAGACGATCTGTACGCCGAATTCTTCGACGGATTCGGGGTCGAGGAGCCGCAGCCGGTGTCGCCCCGGCCCATCCCGCCGTCG
>JAICQM010000103.1 GCA_025937875.1 Chloroflexota bacterium | reverse complement strand
TGCCTGCGCCGGCCGATGCGCTCCCCGGCCGTGACCAGGCAATCCCCACCGCCGAGCGCCACTTGATCAACGGGGCCGGCCTGAAGCCCCCGTATCCGGCCGGAACCGAGGTCGCCGAGTTCGCCCTCGGCTGCTTCTGGGGCGAGGAGAAGCTGTTCTGGGAGCAGCCGGGCGTCGTCGTCACCGCGGTCGGCTACGAGGGCGGCTTCACGCCCAACCCGACCTACGAGGAAGTGTGCACCGGCAAGACCGGCCACACCGAGACGGTGCGCGTGGTCTTCGACCCGGCCCGCATCAGCTACGAGGAGCTCCTGAAGCTGTTCTGGGAGGCGCACGACCCGACCCAGGGGATGCGGCAGGGCAACGATCGCGGCACGCAGTACCGATCGGTCATCTTCACCCGGACCGATGCGCAGGCCGCGGCCGCCGAGGCGTCACGGACGATGTACCAGGCTGAGCTGACGAAGGCCGGCTACGGGCAGATCACGACCGAGATCCGACCCGCCGGCGAGTTCTACTTCGCCGAGGACTACCACCAGCAATACCTCGCCAAGGTGCCGAACGGCTACTGCCCGAACCACGCGACGGGCGTGCCGCTCGACGGACCCATCGTTCGGATGGAGCAGGTCTGAGCTGACGAAGCCGCTGGACGTCTTCGTCGAGACCGGCGCGAAGCGCGTCTTTGCGTCGGCCGTGGTCTGGTCCGGCTGGAGCCGTGCCGGGAAGACGGAGGACGAGGCGCTGGCCGCCCTGGTGACCTCGGCCGACCGCTATGCGGCGGTCGCGAAGCGCGCCGGGGCGGCGTTCGACGCGCCGGCCTCCGTCGACAACCTGCGCGTCGTCGAACGTCTACGGGGTGGCTCGGGGACCGATTTCGGGATTCCCAGCCTGCCGGCGAGCACCGATGCCAAACCGATGTCGACGGCCGAGCTGCGTCGGCAGCTCCGTCTGCTCGAGGCGGCGTGGGCCACCTTCGACGCGGCCGCGGCCGGCGCCAGGGGGCTCGAGCTGCGCAAGGGGCCGCGCGGCGGCGGACGGACGCTGACCAAGATCGTGACGCACGTGCTGGAGGCGGAGGAGGCGTACCGCCACCAGCTGGGAAGCAGGCCGCCAAGGGTGCCGTCGGGCGCATCGGTCGCGACGCGGATGGCCGCCGAGCGGAAGACCGCGCTGGCCAGCCTTGAGCTCCTGGTTGGCGGCGAGCCTCTGCCCGACCCGAACAAGGTCCGCAGGCCCTGGACGCCGCGCTACTTCGTCCGGCGCTCGGCGTGGCACGCCATCGACCATGCCTGGGAGATCGAGGACCGCGCCGTCCGCTGATCGGTCAGTCGAAGCGCATCACGAACAGCTGGTCGGCGGCCGACTCGGCCCCCCACACCTCGCCCGCCCGGCCGAGGAGCTGGCGCACCGCGGCCGGCTGCGAGGCGTGCTCGAAGGTCAGCCAGGCCTCGCTGCTCGGGTCGAAGCGATGGAGCGCATTACCACCGAAGTCGGTGACCCACACCGCGTCCAGCTCGTCGACGTAGACGGCGTAGGGCTGGGGATTGCCGCCCGGCAGCGGCCACTCGGCCCACGTGCCAGTGACCGGGTCATACATCGCCAGGTCACCGCTGAACCACTCGGTCACCCACAGGCGGCCGCGTGAGTCGGACCAGACACGCCGCGCACCACCCCCGGGTGTCGGCGTGTCGAGCTGCGTCACGGCACCGGTGGCGCGGTCGATGACTCCCAGGTAGCTCCCCGCCAGCGAGCTGAAGCCGACCTCGCCGTTCCGCGTGGCCGTGATCCCGTACGGGCCCTGGCCGCGCGGCGCTTCGAAGACGTCGACGGCGCCGGTCGCCGGGTCGACGCGCCCATAGACCCCGGCCTGGCCCGTGAACCACAGGGTCCCGTCACCGTCGAAGGCCGCCGTGTTGAGGTTGGCGTTGGCACCGTCCAGGCGGAACACGGTGACCTCGTCGGTCGCGCCGTCGACGCGCACGATGGCGTTGAGGCCTCCATCGGTGACCCAAGCGGCGTCATCCGGCCCGACGATCACGCCGTGCGGCGCCGATCCCGTTCCGAGCGGGATCTCGCGCGTCTCGCCGGTCGCGGGGTCCAGCCACCCGAGGCGGCCGGTGTGCTGTGCGGTGTACCAGATGCCGCCGTTTGCGGCCGGCGCGACGTCGTGCGGGTGTGTGCCCGGCGGCACCGGGAACGTCTCCATCTCGAAGGCGAGGTCGCGGCTCGGCGCGGGCGTGGTCCGGGGCGGCGACGGGAGGTCGGGAGTCGTGGCCGTGGATGGGCTGGAGCTGACCGCCGGCGAGGCGATCGCCGACGGCGAACTCGGGTCCTGGCCGCTGCACGCCGCCAGGATCAGCACCGGGATCATCCACGCGGATCGCCGTCTCATCACGATTCCATTCGGGCCGACGATACACAGAGCCGCGGACCACGGCCATCGTTACACCGGTTCACCGCCGGTTCCAGGCCCTGCCCCGATCACGACACCGAGGCCTGAACCCGCTGGGCAGGCTGTGCCGCGGCGGCGGCACGGGCGGCGATGCGCTCGACGACGTAGGCCGCGTCCCGACCGGCCCCTACGATCAGCATCGATGTGAACGAGAACTGGAACAGGACGCCCAGGAAGTACAGGCCGGGAACGGAGGTTGCCACGCCGCGCGCCTGCTCGGGGAAGCCGTCCGCGTCCAGGATCGGGAGCTGAATCCAGCGGTAGTCGGGGCGGAAGCCCGTGCACCAGATGACGTTCGCCACGTCGAGCGTTCGACCGTCGGCGAGCAGCGGCCGGCCGTCGCGCACACCTGTCACGCGGGCGTCGATGAGGTTCACGCCCGCCTTGAGCAGCTCGCCGCGCCGGTAGCGCACCAGAGGGGGACCGCCAGCCCTCATCTTCGCGGCCATCTTCCGGCCGATGGGCGTCTTGAGCGTCAGCACGTTCCAGGCGACGAACCGCAGCACCGGCCACGCGAGGCGGCCGGCACGGCTGTCCACCGAGAACGGCAGCTGCCCATGTCCGGTGCCGGAGATCGTGGTGGGATGGCCGTGCGTCACCGCCTCCATGGCCAGGTCCGACCCGGAGTGGCTGAGCCCCACGACCAGCACCGGGCCATCGGCGAGCTGCGACGGGGTGCGGTAGTCGTCGGCGTGGAGCTGCCGGATCTCCGGATCAAGCTCGGCCGCGAACTCGGGGACGTGGGGCCGGGTGAAGAATCCGCCCGCGACCACGACCTGGGCGGCCTCGTAGGTGCGATCGCCGGCGACCGCCACGAAGCCGTCGCCGGCACCAGCCGCCCGCAGGGCGTCGACGGTGGTCCCGGTCCGCACCGGCAGGTCGAAGTGGTCGGCGTACGACTCGAGGTAATCGGCCATCTGGAGCCCGGTCGGGAACGCGTTCGGGGCCAGCGGAAACGGCAGACCCGGCAGGGCGTCATAGCGGGCCGGTGAGTAGAGGCGCAGCGACTCGTAGCGGCGCCGCCACTGATCACCGATCCGCTGGTTCGATTCGAGAACGACGAAGTCCACGCCGCGGCGGGCGAGGTGGTGCGCGGCCGCCAGGCCGGACTGACCGGCACCGATCACGATCACGTCATGCCGCTCGGTGGGGTTCGTGTTCATCGCCGTGGTCTCCAGGGTCATCGGTATCTCCTCGGTGTGTGGCCCGGTTGGTCGACCGCGACGCTAAGGCGCACCGTCCGCGAACGGGTAGTTCGAACCGAGAACTGCCCGGACCTGGCGCCCGGTGCGAGAATGAAGGCATGGGGTCGAGCGCCAACAACACCTACTGCGCCTTCACGAAGGCGGTCGAGTACCTCGGCGATCGGTGGAGCCTGCTCATCGTGCGCGAGCTGACGATGTTCGGGCCGCAGGGCTTCAACACCCTGGCCCAGGGTCTGCCGGGCCATATCTCCCGCTCGGTCCTGGCAGAGAAGCTGCGCAAGCTCGAGCAGCTGGGGATCGTCGAGCGTCCGCCGGCGGGCCGCGGCCACGCCGCCCACTACGGCCTGACCCCGGCCGGCGAGCAGCTCGGGCCGGTCATGCACGGGCTGTGGGGCTGGGCCGAAAAATGGGTCCCCGAAGATCCGAGCATCGCGCAACGCGATCCCGACATCATCCGCTGGTGGATCGCCAAACGGGTCGACGTCGAAGCGCTGCCGGACCGCGAGGTTGTGCTGGCGCTCTCGATGACCGGCCCCCGCGGCGCCTCGACCGCGTGGCTCGTGCTGCACCGCGGGGCTGAACCGGAGGTGTGCCTCGAAGATCCGCTGCTGGCCGAGGAACGGTACGTGTACGTCGAAGCCACGACCGATGCGCTGCACCCGATCGCGCGCGGGCTGCGCAGCTGGACCGACGGGATAGCGGACGCGTCGATCCAGGCCTTCGGCGACCCCGTTCTGGTCCGGGCGATGAGCACGTGGTTCCTGGGCACGGACCGACCGATGCCCGCCCGGCCGTCCGAGGCCACTCCCCCGCCGGCCTCGCCGCGCCGTCTACCCGCCGTGGCCGAGGCCTGACGCCCGCGACTCTCGTCCCCGCCGCGCGCGTGCGATCCTAGCGCCCGTGACCGACGTGCCCGGCCCCGCCCGCACCCTGACACTGCTGTTCACCGACGTCGAGCGCAGCACGGAGGTGGTGGATCGCCACGGTCCGGCGGGCGTGCAGGCCCTGGTGCGGCACCACGCGATCGTGCGCGACGTGGTGACCGCCGAGCGCGGCGACCTCTTCGAACGCATCGGCGACGCTGCGTACGCCGCACTCGAGGACCCCGCCGCCGCCCTGCGGGCGGCGGTCGAGATCCATCGCCGCCTCGCGGCCGAGGAGTTCGGGGGCATAGGTCCGTTGCGGGTGCGCATCGCGGTCGACACCGGCACCGTGGAGCAGCGCGATCGGCGCTACCTCGGCCGGCCGCTGTACCGATGCGCACGCATCCAGGCCCTCGCCCGGGGTGGCGAGACGCTCGTCTCAGACGAGACGGCGCGGCTGGTCGACGGGCGGCTGCCGGACGGGCATCGGCTGCGCGACCTCGGGCCGCAGAAGCTCAAGGGACTCGCTCAGCGGGTCCGGATCTGGGGCCTCGTCCCTGCGGCGGCCGACGAGGCACGGATCCGCGTGCTGGTCGTGGACGACCACGAGGTCGTGCGGCGCGGGCTGCGCGGCTTCCTGGAGCTCATGCCCGACATCGAGATCGTCGGCGAGGCGGCCGATGGGGCAGAGGGTCTCGACCTGGCGCATCGCCTGGTGCCCGACGTGGTGCTGATGGACCTCGTGATGCCGATCATGGACGGTCCGACCGCCATCGGGCGGCTGCGCAAGGCGCAGCCGGAGGTCGCGGTGGTGGCGCTGACGAGCTTCGCGGAGCCGGAGCGGATCGGTGCCGCGGTGGCCGCCGGTGCGGCCGGGCACCTGCTCAAGGACGCGGAGGCCGACGAGGTCGCCGCCGCGGTCCGCAGCGCGGCAGGACGCTCGGCACCTGCCGGCTAGCCGTCCGGCTCAGGGGCTGCGGCGCGTCATCGAAAGGATCCACATCACGGCCATCAGGGCGACGATGAGCAGCGCGACGACGAGCAGCTCGCGACCCATGATCAGGCTCATCCGCCAGTCCTCCAGGCATGGTGCCCCCCCGGGGGACCAACCGAGGGCACGGCGGCTCCGGCAGCATACCCCTGCCGTGCAAGCCCCCATGCGGCGGAATCCGCTCAGGCAGCGGCGGCCACGCGGCGCACGATCCACGCGCCGACCAGGGCGCCCACCACGTTGGCCAGGACGTCGGTGACGTCCGCCTGGCGCCCCAGGGCCGAGATGGCCTGGACGCTCTCCACGACCAGCGACACGATGAGGGCAACCCCGGCCACCCACCACACCGTGCGTCCGGGCGCGCGCCACGCCACGGCCACCCCGAGCGGCACGAACATGACCACGTTGGCCGCCAGTTCGGTCAGCGCGCGTGACATCTGGATCTGCCCGCGGAGGGCCAGCAGCTGGTCGCGGAAGGGCAGCAGGTTGACGGGGAGATCGCCCGCGTCCCCGGCGATCGGGGCGATGGTGAGCATTGCGATCAGGACCAGCGCGATGACGAGGGCCAGGTCGCGCCCGGTGCGCCGCGCCGCCTCGGTCAGCGAGCGGTCGCGGGCGCGCCACACGGTCACCGGCACGGCGGCCAGCAGGAGCGCGAGTGAGATCGTGACGAAGAGCGCCAGCGGTGCCACCGCCCACGACAGGAGCCAGTCCATCGCGGGCACGCTAGCACCCCCGCTTGACCGGACCTATCGTTTGACGTAAAACTACTGCCCTTCAACCTACTTCACGTGGAAAGGGCAAGACCGATGCACCGCCTGGGCGCACTCCGCGAAGCCAACTTCCGCCGCCTGTGGATCGGCCAGACCACCTCCGCCTTCGGCGACGCGTTGGCCGGCGTCGCACTCACCTTCGGGATCCTCGGAACGACCGGGTCGGCCGTCGACCTGGGGCTGGTGGTGACCGCCTTCATGGTCCCGCGTGTCGTGTTCCTGCTCGTCGGTGGGGTGTGGGCCGATCGCCTGCCGCGGCGCGCGATCATGATCGGCGCCGACCTCGTGCGGGCCGGGGCGCAGGCCGCCCTGGCAGTCGCCTTCCTGACCGGCACGGCCTCACTGCCGGTCTTCCTGGCCACCGCGGTGGCCACCGGCGCGGCCTCCGCCTTCTTCGTGCCGGCCTCCATCGGCCTGGTGCCCCAGGCGGTGAGCGCCGAGCGGTTGCAGCCGGCGAACGCGCTGCTCAACCTGTCGCAGTCGACCGCGTTTCTCGCCGGGCCGGTGATCTCCGGGCTGCTGGTGCTGACCATCGGTCCGGGATGGATCTTCGTCGTCGATGCCGCCACGTTCGTCGTGAGCGCCGGCGCCCTCGCCCTGCTGCGCCTGCCTGCGCTGCCGCCCATCGCCGCCCGGCCCTTCGTGGCCGACCTTGCCATCGGCTGGCGCGAGGTGACGTCGCGAAGCTGGCTCACCGCATCCCTGGCGGGGTTCGCGCTCGTGAACCTGGCGTTCGCCGGCTTCTTCGTCATCGGTCCGGTGGTCGTCGAGCGCTCGTACGGCGGCGCGCCGGACTGGGGATTGCTGATGGCCGGCTTCGGGCTGGGCGGGATCATCGGCGGGTCGATCGCGCTGCGCTGGTCGCCGCGCCACCCGCTGACCGCGGTGTTCGGCGTCCTG
>JAICQM010000152.1 GCA_025937875.1 Chloroflexota bacterium | reverse complement strand
TCGGCAGGTCGCGATAGCCGATCTCGCCCGCCAGCTCGAGCACCGTTCGCGGGCGCAGGCCGCCGTCGAGGTGGTCGTGGAGCAGCACCTTCGGCGCGCGCCGCGCCAGCTCGCCGCTCAGATCGGGTATCGCCATACCGGCATCTTACCGGTCGCCTCCCCGGGCCTTTGCATCTGGTGTCGGCAAGCGGAGGAGTTTTGGGGCAAATCACCGGGTTCGGTGCATGGGCTGCAACGAACCCGGTCGAAACGGGGCTCAGGGGCAGGGTCTCAGCCGGTTGCTCCTCTGGTTGCCGACACCAGATGCAAACCGCGGGCCGCTGCGGATGCCTAGCCGCTCTCGCCGGCTTCCACGACCGAACCCATCCCCACGCTCGCACCGTGCGTGTGGCCACCTGGCGCCGTCGCCGCGTCCTTCATCTCGAAGCGCGACGGGGGCGCGGCGGCGGCGTACGAGGCGATCGTCTCCGGCGTGAGCTCGTAGCCGAAGCGAATGGCGGCCAGGTTCTCTTCAACGAAACGCTTCGGCAGCGACTCGCGGATCGCCTCCTCGTCGAAGTCGATCGCCGCCAGCCGCAGCAGCCTGCCGAGCGCGATCATGTTGCCGAACAGCTCCTTGCCGAAGTGCTGCGAGCCGAGCGAGGCGAACGGGATCTGCTCGGCGCCCGGCACGTTGAGGCCCAGGTCGGTGACCACCGTTCGGCCACTGATGCGCAGGTGGCCCCGGTCAGCCAGCTTGAGCATGATGTCGGCCTCCTCGACCACCGGGTTGGCGATCGGGACGTCATCGAAGATGAGGAATGCGTCGGACATCGAACCGCGGACGGAGGAGTCGTAGTCGAACAGGACCGTCACTTCCTTGCCCATTCGGGCCAGGAGCGCGCCCATCACCCCGGCGATGACCCGCACCCCCTGCCCGCCGACCCCATCGAGCGCGATGCGGGTCGTCATTCGGGGTCGATTCCCGCCTCACGCATCGCGTCCTCGAGCGTGATCTCGCGCTGCGCAACCCGCAGCTTCAGCTCGGATGGCAGTCGCTGCATGATCGCCAGCTTGCGTTGTGCCTCGGCCCGCTTCGCCTCCTTCGGATCCGACGAGACCGATGCGGGCCGCGCATCCTCGGCGGTCCGCGGCGCCGCCGGCTGGGTATCGGTCCCCGGAGCACCACCGATGAGGTCGCGTCCCTCGACCGCCGCCTCGGCCTTCTGGGCGTCGAGCTCACCCTTGTGCTCCGACTCGGGATCCGCGCCGGTCGCCGACGGCTCGACGTCGCCGGGCGGCTGCGGCGTCGCCGCCGGGGCGCTGGCCCCGGTGCGCAGCCACTCGGGAATCTCCAGGCCGGCGTCGCCGAGGGCCTCGACGAGGGTCATCTCGCGCATCGCGATCCGGGTCTTCACCTCCGCCGGCAGCTGCGCCATCAACGCCGCGCGCTGCTGGGACTCGGCACGCCGACGGGCCTTCTCGTCGTCGGTGCGCTCGATGACGGTGGTGGCCGCCTCCGGCGCGGTCGCGCCGCCCTCGCCGGGGGACTCGGTGGCAGACGCCATCGGTCCGGCCGGCTGCTCCGGCAGCGCCGGCGGGCGCGGCGCATCAACCTGGTCGTGCCCGTTGCGGGCCGGATGATCGGCCGGGTAGACGATGCCGATCTCGAACGGGTTGAGCTGGACGGCGTCCCGCGCGGCCCGCTTGTAGGTCTTGCGGTAGAAGGTGAGCATCTCGTTGGCGCTGGCAAAGCCGATCCGGCGGCCATTGTTCTCGATGCACTGGCTCGTGATGTCGACGAAGCTGAAGCCGTCCCACTCGATCGCCTCTTTGATGGCGTTGCGCATGTGGAGCTGGTGGTAGACCGTCGTCTTGGCGTACAGGCTGTGCGGCGAGCTCCGCACCAGGCCCTGCAGGTTGATGGGCGTGTTCGGGTTGCCGCCGGGGCTGGAGAGGGTCTTGGTGCCGGTCGGCGTCGTCGGCCCGGTCTGGCCACCGGTCAGGCCGTAGATCTCGTTGTTGTTGCACAGCACGGTGACGCGCGCGTTGCGGCGGATCGCGTGGATGAGATGGTTCCCGCCGATGGACGCGGTGTCGCCGTCACCGGCGACGACGACCACGTTGAGCTCGGGTCGTACGGTCTTGATCGCTTCCGCGACGGGGAGCGTGCGCCCATGGAGCGTGTACACCGCCTCGTGGCGCAGGTAGCCGCCCATGCGCCCGGTGCAACCGATGCCGGTCACGATCACCGTGTTGCGCTCGTCGAGGCCCATCTCGTCGAGGACCATGGCCAGCTGCATCATGATCGTGCCGATCCCGCAGCCCGGGCACCAGATCGTTGGGAACAGGTCGACCTTGAGCCGCTCCTTGTAGGTCATCTCGGCCATCGGGGCTTCAGGCATGGGCCGTGCCTCCCGCCCGGGCGTCCGTATATACCGATATACCGGCATCGCGCGTAGAGCCCGCATATACGTATATACGGACGAGCCCCCGCATCAGCCGACTCCCAGTGTGGCGCGCGGCCCGGGCTCGGTGGGCTGGGGCGGGATCGGCGGCTCCGACGGACCGCCGGCCAGGACGCGCTCCAGCCCGGCCCGCACCGCCTCGGCCGAGACCCGGCCGCCGAGCAGCGGCACGCGCTTCACCGGCCGATGCAGCGCCAGCTCCACCATGTCGGCGTACTGCCCGTCGTTGGCCTCGGCGACCACGATCTCGTCGTAGCGCTCGGCGATGGAACGCAGCTCATCGGTCAGCATCGGGTGGATGCGGATCGGCCGGAAGAGCGCGACCTCCTCGCGCAGCGGCGCTGCCACGCGCGACACGATTCCGTAGGCGATGAGCAGCGTCCGCGCCTCGACGTTCCAGCCGTGCTCGTAGAGCGCGTAGCGGGCCGCGACTTCCAGGTGGCGGTGCTTTGCGTCGTAGAACTGGCGCAGGTACTCGTCCGCGTCGGCGGTGGCGGGCTCGCCGGCATTCGGCCCAGCCTCGTACATCAGCACACCGGCGAAGAAGCGCGCATCGCCCTCGTGCTTCGCCAGCGCTGGCGCCATGCGCGGCGCCGGTTGCGTCTCGGCCGCCACCGCGTCGAGGTCGACGACCTCGTTGAGGTGAGCCACGAACGTGTCGGACAGGAGGACCACCGGGGAGCGGCTCTCCTCGGCGGCGTTGAAGGCGGCGACGGTGGTGCGGAACGCCTCCTCGACCCCGTTCGGGTAGAAGGCGAGCGGCGTGTAGTCGCCGGTGCTGCCCCACTTGACCTGCATGATGTCGCCCTGGCCGGGCATGGTGGGCATGCCGGTCGCGGGTCCCACGCGCTGGACGTTGACGAAGACGCACGGCACCCCGACCTTCTGGGCGTAGCCGACCGCCTCCTGCATGAGGGAGAAGCCAGGCCCCGAGGTTGCGGTGAACGACTTCGCGCCGGCCAATGACGCACCGATGATCGCGTTCGCGCTGGCGATCTCGTCCTCCGCCTGCAGGAAGCCGAACTCCGGATGCTCGGCCGCGTGGCCGGAGGCGATGTTGAGGATCTCCGTCGAGGGCGAGATGGGATAGCCGGCGTAGTAGTTCGCGCCGGCCGCCAGCGCACCGCGGAAGACGGCCTCGTTCCCCTGGCTCAGCTTGCGGGTCACGCCCCTACTTCGCCTTCGCCTGTGCCTTCGCCTCGTGAGCCGCGACCGCCGAGGGGATCATCTCGATCGCCAGGTCCGGGCAATAGCGCTCACACAGGCCGCAGAGGATGCAGTTCTCCTCCTCCAGGATCGCGTCGTTGCGCAGGACGAGGGTCCCCTTGGGGCAGATGTCGACGCAGATGTCGCAGCGCTTGCAGAAGACCGGGTTCCAGCTGATGTTGGCGTAGTCGACCCAGCGGATCCCGTCGTGGTGATCGGTCGACGTGCCGCTGCCGAAGTCGAGGGCGGCGGCGGCGCGCTGGTCTGGCTCGGTCATGGGCCATCGATTGTAGACCGATCGACCGATGCAGCCCGGTGGTGGGCTACCGCGATTCGCGGAGGAATCACCCGGCGGACGGCGGCGGGCCCATCCGTCGCCGGATCACGACACGGAATGGCACGGCGGAGGAGCGACCGATGCCGGCCGCTCCTCCGTCAGGTGACTCCCACCAGACTCAGCCCGCCATTACGGGAGCTGGCCGCGGATCTCCCCGCCCGGGAAGTCACCGGGGCCAGTGTTCGGGTCGCCCACGCCGTCGTTGGTGTGGACGTTGACGTAGGCATTGCCGGCGGCGATCGCCTCGATGAGCGCATCGAGTCCGCCGCCTGCCAGCGGGCCGCCGACGTCAGCCGACGTGATGGTCCCCATCGCCAGCAGGCCGTTGTGCCGGCCACTGCCCAGCGGCCCCTGCTCGCCCGGTGTAGTGGAGGGGAACAGCCAGACGCTGATCGGTCCGGTGCCCTCGACCGGGCCGATGTGGATGTGGGCCATGAAGGCGTTGTCGATGGTGGTCGACACCAGCTTGTAGCTGATGCTCTCCCCATCCGGGGCGACGTTGAAGACGGCCACGCCCTTGGCGGCGGTGTCGCGAGGCGTCGGCCGTTCCGCGTCGCCGGTGAGGTGCGTGATGTAGGTGCGGGGCGGCGACGCGAACGAAGCTCCGGCGATCGCCAGGGCGGCGACCGCCGCCCCCAGGACCGCCACCAGGCGTCGACGATTCATGTCATCCGGTCCTCCTCGTGGAGGGGGCGCGGTCGATCGACGGCCCTCCTCTCTCGGTGACTACGAGCACGGTTACCGTGGCGCCCGCGCGCGGTGCGT
>JAICQM010000112.1 GCA_025937875.1 Chloroflexota bacterium | reverse complement strand
CCTCGGCCCGTCCCCGGCGAGGCGGCCGATGACGAGGTCGCCCAACTGGGGTTCGCCAACCGCCGGCGTGTGGGGGATCCGCTCGACGGTCGCCCCGAGCGCTGCGAGGGCATCGGTCGCGTGGTCGGCCACCAGGTTCACGCCAGCAGGCGTGTATGAGCCGCAGTCGATGTTGACGAGGGTCGCCAACTCGGCGAGGTACCGGTCGTGGGTCGCGGTGACGGCCTCGCGCAGGGTGGCGATGGGGACGGACATCGCGGCCGAGTCTAGATGGTGAGGCATACTCGGGCCATGCCAGACCGCGGGCAGCCGGACGAGGGCGGGACCGAGCTTCTCGAGCTGCGCGTGCTCGACGGTCCGAACCGGTTCTTCACCCGCCCCGCGGTGAAGGTCGAGTTCACCGATGCCGACCCAGGCCGCGCCGCCGAGGCGGCGCAGCGTGCCGGCGACGCGGTGCGCGAGCTGTACGAGGCGCTCGACCTCCGCCCGCCGCGTCTCGCCCACCGCCAGAGCGTGGACGGCACCCGTGCGCTGGTCGCCTTCCCCTGGCGACGGCGCGCGATCAGCCAGTCGATCGGCGCGGCAGCCGCCCGCCTGGCCCTGGGACGCAGCACCAAGCGCCGCGAGGTGGCCGCGCTGCGCGCCACCGCACTCGGGCCGCTGGCCGCCCTGCCGCGGGCCGAGGTCCCGATCATCGCGATCACCGGCACAAACGGCAAGAGCACCACGACGCGCCTCATCGCGCACCTGTTCGCGGCCGCCGGGAAGCGGGTCGGGATGACCAACTCGGACGGGATCTACGTCGATGGCCGCCTGGTCGAGGCGGGGGACTGGACCGGGTTCGGCGGCGCCGGCCGCGTGCTCGCCGAGCCGGGGCTGGACGTGGCCGTGCTGGAGACGGCGCGCGGCGGCATCCTGCTGCGCGGGATCGGCTACGAGCGGAACGACGTCAGCGTCGTGACCAACGTCAGCGCCGATCACCTGGGACTGCAGGGGATCGACACCCTGGAGGAGC
The DNA here is from genome assembly GCA_025937875.1 of Chloroflexota bacterium. Lineage (GTDB taxonomy): Bacteria > Chloroflexota > Limnocylindria > QHBO01 > QHBO01 > JAICQM01. The sequence goes on along the minus strand of JAICQM010000112.1, from coordinate 5,608 downwards.
TGGCCGAGACGAAGGGCGCGGTGGTCCGGATCACGAAGCGCGACGGCTGGGCCGTCCTCAACGCCGACGACGCCCGGGTCTGGAAGATGCGCCGCGAGACGAAGGCGCGCTGGTATGCGGTGACCATGGACCCGACCTCGCCGGCGATCGAGGAGGCGATCGACCGCGCCGGACGGGCCGCGGTCTACGAGGACGGATGGCTCGTCCTGCGCGGGGCCGGGCGGCGCGGCGCGAAGCTCGTCGCGGCGGCGGAGCTGCCGGTCACCTTCGCCGGCATGTCGGCCTACAACATCGCCAACGCGCTCTCCGCCGCCGCTGCCGCCGACGCGCTGGGACTCCCGCGCCGCGCCATCGTGGCCGGGCTGCGGACGTTCGCCCAGGACGCGGCCGCCAACCCGGGCCGCATGAACCTGTTCGAGCGGCGCGGCACGTTCGTGCTGGTCGACTTCGCCCACAACGAGGCCGGGCTGTCGGGGCTGATGGAGGTCTCGCGCGCGCTCGCCGGCCGCCACCGCGTCCGGCTGGCAATGGGCACCGCCGGCGACCGATCCGACGAGATCCTGCACCGCCTGGCCGAGATCGGCGGTACGGCCGACGACCTCGTCATCTGCGAGAAGCCGCACTACCTGCGCGGCCGCGAGCTCGAGCCGATGAACGAGATCTTCCGCGCCGGCGCGCGGGCCGCCGGCTATGCCGGGACGGTCCAGGCACTCCCCGGCGAGCTGGCTGCGCTCAGAACGCTCCTTGAGCGCGCGCGCAAGGGTGACGTGGTGGCGGTGATGAGCCACGTCGAGCGGCGGGACATCTTCGCGTGGCTGGAGGAGGAGCGCTTCAGTCCGGTGCCGGTCGAACGGCTGCAGCAGCTGGTCGGCTAGGGAGCCTCGAGCTCCTCCACGGTCGGATTCTCGTCCAGGATGGTCACTGCCCGCAGCGCATGGCCGTCGGACGAGGCGCCGTGCTGGCGGCGCTGGAGCTCCTTCCAGACGTCGTTGGCGTGGTCGACGCACACGGCGACCACGTCGCCCGGCTGCGCCACGTCCAGCGCGTGCCGCGTGGCATCCATCTCCTCCAGCCGCGTCTCGACCTGCGTCACGCGCGCGCCGTTCTGCATCGCCTCGCGCACCCCGCGCTCGATGAGATCGGCCGTGTCGCCGCGCGGCCGGCCACGGTTGTTCTCGTCCTCCCGGATCACGATCCGGTCGAAATGGCGCGCCGCTACCCGCCCGATCTCGACGATGTCGTCGTCTCGCCGGTCGCCGGCCGTGGCGATGACCCCGATCCGCTGGCCCGTGACCAGCGCCCGTGCGCCGCCCGGCGTGGGCTGCGCGAGCCCCTCGACGAACTGGCCGAGGGCCTCGACCGCGGGCGGGTTGTGGGCGTAGTCGACGATGACCCGATAGCCGTCCAGCTCGAACATGTTGAGGCGGCCGGGCGCCATGAAGTAGCTGGTCGTGAACGTCCGGAGCCCCTGACGGATGTCGTGCAGGTGCGCGCCGGCCGCCCACGACGCCGCGGCGGCGGCGAGTGCGTTCTGGACGTTCATCCGGGCCCGGCCCTCGAAGGTCGCCGGCAGCAGGTGGGTCCATACCAGCGGCATCGACTTGCGCCCGTGACGCAGGACGATCATCTCGCCGTTGCGCCCCTGCTCCAGCGTCACCGCCCGCCGCCCGCGCGAGGCCTGGAACTTGATCCGCTCGTTCTCCGGGTCCATCGAGAAGTAGATGACCGATCCCGATGTGCTGCGACCCATGGCCGCCACCAGCGGGTCGTCGGCGTTGAGGACGGCGGTGCCGTCGCGCGGTACGGCCTCGACGATGACCTGCTTGACACCGGCCAGCTGCTTGATGGTGGTGATGCCACCCAGGCCCAGGTGGTCGCCGGTGACGTTGAGCACGACGGCCACGTCGTTGCGCAGGTAGCCGAGGCCCTCGCGCAGGATGCCGCCGCGGGCGACCTCGAACACCGCAAAGTCGACCAGCGGATGCTGGAGCACGGTCGACGCCGAGCGCGGGCCGGACGCATCGGCCTTCCGGATCAATCGTCCGTCGACGAAGATGCCGTCGGTGCTGGTCAGGCCGACCTTGCGACCCATGCCCTTCATGATGTGGGCGATCATCCGGGCCGTCGTGGTCTTGCCGTTGGAGCCGGTGACGGCGACGATCGGGATCCGCGCGTCGGCCCCCGGCGGGAAGAGCAGGTCGAGCACCGGCTTCGCGACGTACTGCGCCTCGCCCTCGGTGGGATGGGTGTGCATCCGGAAGCCGGGCGCCGCGTTGACCTCGACGATCCCGCCCCCGGTCTCGCGCACCGGGACGCTGATGTCGGGGCAGATGAAATCGATGCCGGCGATGTCGAGGCCAACCACCCGCGCCGCCTGCTCGGCGATCTCGGCGTTGTCGGGGTGAATCTCCTCGGTACGGTCGATGCTGATGCCGCCGGTGCTCATGTTGCCGGTGCGCTTGAGGAAGATGCGCACGCCGCGTGGCGGCACGTCGGTCAGCTCGAATCCCTGCTCCCGGGCATACGTGATCGCCTCGTCGTCGAGCTTGATCCGGGTCAGCACCTTCTCGTGGCCGATGCCGCGCCGCGGGTCGGCGTTGGTCAGCTCCACCAGCTCGGTGATCGTGTGCTTCCCGTCGCCCTCGACATGGGCCGGCACGCGCTGTGCGACCGCGCGCAGGACGCCGCCGATCACGAGACAGCGATAGTCGTTGCCGGTGATGAACTTCTCGACCACCAGCGCGCCCGATCGTGACTCTTCGCGTGCCAGCGGAAATGCGTCGCGCACCGCCTGCTCGTCGCCGAGGTTGAGCATGACGCCCCGTCCGTGGTTGCCGTCGAGCGGCTTGAGAGCCACCGGGAAGCCGATCCGCGCCGCGGCGGAGGCCGCATCGCCGGGGCTGCGCACGACCTGCGCGCGCGGCACCGGCACACCGGTGGCGGCGAGCAGCTGGTTGGTGAGCTTCTTGTCCGACGCGGTGTCGACGGCGATCGAGCCCGTCTTGCTGGTCATCGTGGCCCGGATCCGCTGCTGATGCACGCCGTGCCCGAGCTGGACCAGCGATGCGCTGTTGAGTCGGATCCAGGGGATGTCGCGCAGCGCGGCCTCGTCGATCAGGGCCTGCGTCGACGGGCCGAACGCCGCGCGCTCGGCGAGCAGGATGAGATCCTCCAGCTCGACTCGGAAGTCGAAGCCCTCATCGGCGCGGACCAGGTGGTTGACGAGCCGGACGGCCAGCCGGCCGGCGGCCAGGCCGACCGCCTCCTCGGCATACGAGTAGATGACGTTGTAGCGTCCCGGCTCGCCCGTCCCGCGCGTCTTACCGCGGCCGACCTCGGTGCCGGCCTCGCGCTGGAGCTGCAGAGCGATGTGCTCGGCGACGTGCCCGACCCATGTCCCGTCGCGCAGGCGATCGGCGAAGCCGCCGGGACGCCCGGTGCCGCACGAATGTTCGCCGACCCCGGGCAGCATCTCGAGCAGCGCCACGACGAAGCCGGGGATGGTGTTGGAGGGAAAGTGCTCGAGGACGCCGAGATCGACGACGAGCTTGATCGCCGGGTCATAGCTCCAGTAGTTCGGCCCGCGGTACACGCGGGTCTCGACGATCGTGAGCTCCGGCTCGGGCCGGGCGCCCGGCGGCGGGTTCGCGATCTTGGCACTCCTGGGGGACCTGGCGGTCCTGGCGGCCCTGGTGCTCACTCGCTCGCCTCCTCGAGGCGGCGCCCGCGGACGGCGCGCCGCCGGGCGCGCTCGGGCGCCGTGTCATCGGCCCCCTCGGCCGCGATGCGCCGGATGAGGCGCCGGGTGCGGTCGGTCGCGCGCCCCAGCGAGGCAAGCTCCCGGTCGGTGGCGGTCACCGGGCGCAGGGGTGCCATCAGGCGCCGCTTGCGGAGGTCGAATCGGTAGCCGGACGAGAGCGAGTGGAGTACGACGCCGGAGACCATGATCGGCCGATGGCGCTTCACCTCGTAGGCATCGGTCTGGATCCGGGCCGGGTCGAGGATGACGATCGAGCCCTTGCCGATCACCTCCAGCACGCCCTTCGGCGTCACCAGCGCCGCGGTGTCCTCGTCGACGCCGATGCCCAGCAGGGCCGGCGACTGTGCGATGAGCGCCAGCAGGCGGCCGAAGCGGTTCCGCTGCTCGAAGTGCTGGTCGATGATGACACCCGGCAGGAGTCCCAGCCCGGCGCTCATCTGGGTCATTCGCTGCTTGGGCGTGGCGCCGGACGTGCCGAAGGCGACCATGTGGCTGCTGATGGCCGACGCGCCGGCACTGGTGCCGGCGATGATCGCCCCGTGCCGGTGGCGGTCGACGAGAAGGCGCCCCAGCGCGGTCCCGCCGATGATGCTCGACAGGCGCAGCTGGTTGCCGCCGGTCATGAAGATGCCGGTGGCATCGTCGACCGCGTCGAGGGTTCGAGGATCCTCAGCGTCCTCCCTGACGAGCGGCCGCAGGCCGCGCACGTCGGGCACGCCCATGGCGCGGAACAGCGACTGGTAGAGCTCGGTCGCCTCGTCGCCGAGGGACGAGGCGGTGCTGATCACCACGATCCGTGCCTCCGGACCTCCGGCCAGCGAGACGAAGCGCGCCAGGATCTGCCGCTGTCGCAGCTTGTCCTCGGCGCCGCCGATGATGAGGAGGTGACCGGCTCGGGGTGCGCCCGGGCGTGGCGCTTCGACCATGCGCGGCAGGATAGCCGAACGGTCCAGCGGACCGTGGCCGGGCATGGCGGGTGGCGACGGGCACCGGTAGACTCGACCGGATGGCGTTTCGAACGGCAGCAGCTCCCGACAGCGAGGCGACCGACGGCGCCCGGCTCGAGCCGCGCGACTATTACGCCGTGCTGGGTGCGTCGCCCGGCGCGACCGCCGCGGAGCTGCGGACCGCGTTCCGGGAGGCGGTCCTGCGTCATCACCCCGACGTGGCGGCCTCATCGGCGCTAGCCAACCGCCGCACGGCGATCCTCAATCGCGCCTGGTCCGAGCTGCGCGATCCATTGCGCCGTCTGCACTACGACCGACGGCTCGAGCTGGGGACCGCCGACGAGCTGGACTGGCCTCTCGACGAGCACGAGGTGCCGCGCCGCACGGTCCGTACGCCCCGCGGCCGGCGCCTGCGTCCCGAGGCGCCGAGCCGGTGGCACCAGCCGCAGTGGCGCAGCGTGGCCGGCTTCCGCGTCCCGGCCGACGTCTTCCTCGCCGGCCCGATCGCGCAGCGGCGCTGGATCGTCGAGCACCACATCGCCGGCCAGGATTGGCGCCAGCATTCGGAGCGCTACTGGCTGCGCTACGCAGCCGGCTGGTATCGCGAGCGCGGCCTCACCGATGACTGGCTCGGCGCCATCGAGCAGCTCGTCGAGCTCGACAAGTCGTTCGAGACCATGGTCCAGGTCGAGCTCCGGGATGCGTACACGAGCGCAGGCGCCTACCTGCGCGGCGCGGCCTTCCTGCGCCGCATGCAGGACCGATACGAGGCCGGCACGGCCCAGCGCCGATGGGTGGACCGCGAGCTGCGCGCCCTCCTGGCGCTGTTCCGCGAGCGGATGGTGCGGCGCGGCCGACCCGCGGAGCGCGCCGAGCGCGCCGAGCTGCTCCTGAACTACCT
>JAICQM010000062.1 GCA_025937875.1 Chloroflexota bacterium | reverse complement strand
GTGACGCGCTGCCGACGATCACGCCGTCGCCGAGCCTCTCTGCGTCACCAAGCCCGAGCCCCAGCCCATCGCCGTCCGCGTCGCCCAGCACCGCGCCGAGTGCTTCCGTTGACGACGCGAGCGAGACACCGCGCCCGAGCGAGTCGGACAACTCGGGTCCGGGTGGTGGCGACGACGAGAGCGAAACGCCGCGCCCGAGCGAGTCGGACAACTCCGGTCCGGGCGGTGGTGACGACGACTGAGCGAAGGCCGGCTGCCGGCGCCTTCAGACGAGGCTGAACGGGGCCGGATAGGTCACGACGCCCTCGGGTAGCTCCGGACCGGCGCTCCCGAGCGCAAGCACCTGGAAGACGCCGGGGGGTGCGTCCCACGGCCCGTCAATGCCCTCCGCCTCGGCAGCCACGAACCCGAAGCGCCGATAGAAGTCCGGCGAGCCCAGCACCGCCACCCCGGCCTCGATCCCGCGCACGTCGGCGAGGGCGAGGCCGGCGCGCGTCAGCAGCGTGCCGATCCCGCGTCCCTGGTGCAGCGGATCGACCGCCACCGGCGCGAGGGCCAGAAGGGGCACTGCATCGCCGGCAGCGGGCACCAGCTCGACGCGCGACAGCAGCAGATGGCCGACGATCCGACCGTTCAGCTCCGCGACCAGGGACAGCTCCGGGATGAAATGAGCGCTGCGACGGATGGCGTCGACGAGCTCGGCCTCGGCCGGGCGGCGGAAGCTGGTTCGATGCAGCTCGGAGATGGCGTCGATGTCGTCAGGCGTTTCGGGCCGGATCGTGGGGGTCGCCGCGGCCTCGGCGCGCTCCAGCGCGGTGCCGCTCGGGTCGTCATCGGTGCGCGTCGTCATGGCCGCTCATTCAGCAGGAATTGCGCCACAAAGCGCTTGCCAGGGACATGACCGAGCTCCAGCGCGACGTCCCCGACTGGGCTATCCTGTCGCTCCGCCGACATCCATGTCGGCACCCGAAGGTGGCGCCGCCGCCTCGCCCCATGGGCCTGCACCCAGCTGGCCACCCCGAGCCACCGGGCGAGTGCTGCCGCAGCGGCTTCACGCGCGGCCGAGACGGTCAGCGTGTGCCATCGAGGGCAGAGCACCACACGTCCAGGGAGGACACCTGTTGGCTCGACACTCCATCTCGCGGCCATTGATCTCACTGCTCGTCGCCCTTGCGATGATCGGCATCATGGCCCCCGCCGCGACGCTCGCCGCGGACATCAACGGCAACGTACCGGGCGACGACACGCTGACCATCGACGTCGGCGACAGCGCCGCCGGTGGCGAGGTCATTCTCACCTTCGAGAAGGCCTTCTTCGGCACCACGACGTCCGGCACCGACGTATACGTCTACGTCCCCGAGAACAGCATCGGCAACGAGGACGTGCTGGGCATGAGCCCTGCCATCGACCCCACGCCGGGCGATACCTTTGAGCCCTGCCCGAGTAAGTTCGAAGCGGGCGAATACCTCATCACGCAGGCCCAGATCGACGCCCTCGGCAACGAGCTGACCGATCAGATCGTCCGGGTCGACGAGGCGCACTTCGGCCCCATCGGCGATGCCGACGGCGACGGCGCGGCCGACCCGGTCGTGCTGCTGGCGTACAACGTCTTCGACGACTTCTTCTACGACTGCGACGCGACGACCTACACGGCCGGCTTCTTCGCACCGGGCTTCATCGCGGAGTACGGGATGAACGTGATCGTCACCGACACGTTCGATTGGGCGAACCGCACCGGTGACGCCAACCCGACCTACGAGGGCGTCATCGCGCACGAGCTCGAGCACCTGCTCATGAACTACAGCGACCCCGGCGAGCTCTCGTGGGTCGACGAGGGGCTGGCCGACATGGCCATCTTCCTCAACGGATGGGGTGACACCAACGACAGCCACCTCCTCTACCACCAGGTTTTCCATCGCGAGACCAGCCTGACCCGCTGGGGCGGCGGCCTCGAGAACTACGGTGCCTCGTACACCTACTTCCTCTACCTGTGGGAGCAGGCCGGGGGTGACGGAACCGGCAGCACCACCGCCGACCTGGAATACCAGAACGCCGGCGGCGACCTGCTGATCAAGCTCATCTTCCAGAACGCGGCCGACGGCATGGACGGCGTCCAGGCCGCGATCGACCAGTTCAATGCCATGGGCCATCCAGGCCGCACGACCGACATGCCTTCGGCCGAGGACATGTTCAAGGACTGGGCCGTGGCCATCTGGCTCGACGCCGAGGTCAACGGCACTAAGTTCGACTTCGCGAACATCAACTTCGGCGATGCCATCACCAGTGGCTGGACGATCGAGATCGCCAACGAGCTGTTCTTCGGCGATCGCGGCATCTACCAGGGCTCCATGCCGCCGGCCAAGTGGGCGAACAAGAAGAACGTCCCGACCCAGACGGCTCTGCCGTTCGGCGTCAGCTATGAGACGTTCCGCAACCCAGGTCCCACGTTCAAGCTCACGCTGGATGGCGAGGATTCCACCCAGATCGCCGCGCATACCGGTGAGACCCACTGGTACGCGGGCTACCAGAGCCAATTCGACAGCATCCTCAACGTCGACGGCCCCGCCGTCACCGGCGGCGAGGCGTTCGACTTCTGGACCTGGTACTTCATCGAGGAAGGCTGGGACTACGGCTTCGTCGAGGCCCTGGTGGGCAGCGACTGGGTCACCGTCCCGCTGACCGATGACGGCGGTACCGTCGTCACCACCGACGACAACCCGCAAGGCAACAACGACGAGGGCAATGGCCTGACCGGGACGTCCGGCGGCGTGTACTTCGTCGACGACCCGACGTACGTCCACCTCAACGGTGTCGTGCCGGCCGGGGCGACCGACCTGCGGTTCCGCTACTCGACCGACGCGGCCTATCTCGACACCGGTTGGTTCGTCGACGACGTGACCGTGGGCGGCACCGCCGCCACGCTGACGTCCGAGGCGGGCAACTGGACCGAGACGACCGGCGAGCAGGACAACAACTGGGTGATCCAGGTCATCTCGCCCTGCGACCTCACGCCTGGCGTCGACTCCCCGGGCGAGATCACCGACGCGGCGGGCTTCGTCTACCGCTTCGAGGGCGATCTCATCGAGCAGGGCGGCTTCAGCACGAAGTGCCTGCACGGGCAGGCCCGCATCGCGGTCGTGCTGAGCAACCTGCCGACCGGCGACCTGACCTTCCTGGATGCGGACTACCTGTTCCGCCTCACGAACACCGGCGGCGGCAAGAAGTAGCCCCGGCTGCTTCGCCGACCTAGACCGATGCGAGGGCCCGGGCGCAATGCCCGGGCCCTCGTGCTGCTCCGTGGAAGGTGGAGCGGGAGACGAGATTCGAACTCGCGACGTCCACCTTGGGAAGGTGGCGCTCTGCCAACTGAGCTACTCCCGCATCGCGGAGGCCGATTCTAGCGCGGTCGGCCCCCGTGTCACAACGACCCGTGGCCGCGGCTCAAGGCGGTGATGCCGGAACTGAACTCCGGGACCGTCGCGCGCGTATCGGTCTGCGGATGACTCGCCCGAGCCGCGCCCGCGCGGCGCTCCTGATCGTCGCCGTGGCGGTGAGCGGATGCGGGGTGGCCGTGGCACCGCCGCCGGTCGACCCGGGGCGCAGCAGCGCGCAGGTCGTCCAGTTCCCGTCCCTTGACGTCGCCGCCGACCCCGAACGCCTGCGGCAGCACCTCGAGGCGCTCATGACGCTCGCCGCGGCCAACGGTGGGGTGCGCACCGTGGGCACTGCCGGGTACGAGGTATCGGTCGACTACGTCGCCGGCCAGCTGGCCGACCTCGGATGGCGCGTCGACACGCCGGAGGAGCCGTTCATCGGCTTTCGAGAGCTGCCCGGCGCCCGGCTCGAGGTCGGTGACGAGGAGTTTGCCGCGCCCGACGAGCTGCGCGCCCTGATCTACTCGGCCGGTGGCGACGTGACGGCGCCGATCGCCGTCATGAGCCGATCCGGCTGCGACCCCGACGACTTCGCCGGCGTGCCCGGCGGCGCCATTGCGGTGACCGCGTTCGGCGGCTGCCTGCGTCGCCAGCAGGTCACCAATGCCGATGCCGCGGGAGCCGCCGCCATGGTGCTGGTCTACCACGACCGTGGGCCGGGCCAGATTCTGCGTCCCACGCTGCTGGCGCCGGACGGGATCGACATCCCGGCGGTGACCGTGACCGCCGAGGCTGGGCGTGCCCTCGAGGACGCAGACGGCGAGGAGGCCCATCTCGTGGTGCACACGGAGCGCGAGCCCGGCACACTGCGCAACGTCATCGCCGAGCTCGGCGACGGCGAGCGAGTGGTCATGCTCGGCGGCCACCTGGACTCGGTCATCGACGGGCCGGGCATCAACGACAACGGGTCGGGCGTCGCGGCGCTGCTCGAGATCGCGCGCGGCATCGGCGAGGCCGGCGTCCCCGACGGCGCGACCATCCGCCTCGGCTTCTGGGGCGGGGAGGAGTTCGGAATCCTCGGCTCGTCGGCCTACGTCGACGGCCTGGCCGACGCCGAACGAACGGCCATCACCGCCTATCTCAACCTCGACATGGTCGGGTCGACGAATGGGCTGACGTTCGTCTACGCCGATGGCCACGCGCCGCGAGGCTCCGGCGGCATCACCATCGACTACGAGGTATGGCTCGAGGGCCGCGGCCTGCCATCGGCGCGGCTCGATCTCGGGGGGGCCTCCGACCACCGGGCCTTCGCCGAAGCCGGCATCCCCACCGGTGGGATCTTCAGCGGTGCCACCGACGTCCTGTCCCCCGAGCAGGCCCGTCTGTTCGGTGGCACGGCGGGTGCACCAACCGATCCCTGCTACCACCTTCCCTGCGACACCGTCGACAACGTCGACCTCGAGCGCGCCGCGCTCCACGCCGATGCGACGCTGGCGGTGGCGCTCAGGCTCGCGACCCAGTAGATCAGCGTGAGGAGACGCATCGGATGACCCGACACCGCCCCCGCAGCCTCGTGTTGCTGCTCTCCCTGGCGACGCTCGTCGCCCTGCCATCGGCGACCCTCGCCAAGCAGCCGGCCGGGATCGGCTCCACCGCCACCGCCCGGGTGTTCGCTCCCAACCCGGTGGCCGCGCTCGGCGACCAGACGCTCACCGACCGCAAGGATGCGGACTACGCCGCGCTGCAGCCCGCGTACGTCGAGGTGCAGCTCACCAACCTCGACGGCACCGGCTTCCTGTGCGGCGACTGGGCGTGCATCGTCGGCACGACCGGCGACCTGGCCTACGAGCCCGACGGCACGTTCGCCTACGGCCGCGACGACGACCGCTTCGAGCAGGTGATGGCGTACTACTGGATCACCGAATCGCAGCGCTACCTGCAGTCGCTCGGCTTCGGGAGCACGTATCCGGGCATCAATGACGACGCCCAGGCCGTGCGCATCAACCAGTGGGGAATCGACAACAGCTTCGCGACCACGCACCCGAAGGACGAGATCCGGCTCGGCAAGGGCGGTGTCGACGATGCCGAGGATGCCGAGGTGATCCTTCACGAGCTCGGCCACCAGATCCACTTCAGCCAGTCGCCGACGTTCTTCAACGGCGGTGACGCGGGCGCGATCAGCGAGGGCTTCGGCGACTACTGGGCGGCGAACGTCACCGATCTGCTGAGCCCCACGCCGGACCCGGCCTGCGTCGCGGACTGGGATGCGACCTCCTACGACCCGACGGCCCCACATTGCCTGCGACGCCTCGACAGCGGCCGCAGCTACACCGATGACCGGGCGTTCCAGGTCCACTTCGACGGGACGATCTGGTCACAGGCACTGTGGGAGATGCGCGCCGCCATCGGTCCGACCCTCGCCAACCGGGCGATCCTGCTCGCGCAGTTCGGCCAGACCGGCCCGACGATGCCGTCGCTGGCGCAGGACATCCTCGACGAGCTGGCCGGCCTGGGGGCGACGCCGGCCCAGCAGGCGGCGGCGCTGGCCGCCTTCGAGGCGCGCGACATCCTGTAGGCGCCGGTCGTGGCCCCGCGCCCGGGGCGACGCCGCGGGGTCAGTCCTCGCCGGCGCGAAGGCGGCGGTACGACTCGTAGCGCGCCTCGGGCACGTCGCCGCCCTGGACCGCCGCGCGGACCGCGCAACGCGGCTCGTGCAGGTGGCTGCAGTCGCGGAACGCACAGCCGCCGAGGAAGGGCCGCATCTCGGGGAAGCACCACGCCAGGTCCTCGGGCGGGATTGCGAACAGGCCAAGCTCGCGCAGGCCGGGCGTGTCGGCCACCCAGCCGCCGGCCGGCCCTTCCACCTCGAGCAGCTCGGCCGAAACGGTGGTGTGCCGTCCCTTGTGGAGAACCTCGCTCACCTCGCCGGTCGCCAGCTGGAGGCCGGGCTGCACGGCATTGAGCAAGGTCGACTTGCCGACGCCGGATGGCCCGGCGACGACGCTCACCCGCCCGGCGAGCCGGTCGCGCAGCCGGTCGATGCCGATGCCGGCGCGCGCGGATACGTACTCGACCGGGTACCCGATCCCCTCGTACAGACCGAACACGTCGCGAGCGGCGCTCTCTCCGACGAGGTCGACCTTGTTTGCGACGAGCACGGCGTCGACCTCGTTGGCCTCGGCAACCACGAGGAACCGGTCGACGAGGCGGACGTGCGGCGGCGGATCCGCGCACGCGAACACGATGAGCACCTGGTCGACGTTGGCGACCAGCAGGTCCTCGCGCCACGCGCCACGCGGACCCGGCTGGCGGCGGCTGAACTTCGATCGACGCGGCTCGACGCGCTCGATCATGCCGGTCCCATCGGGGAGGGAGGCGACCGCCACGCGATCGCCGATCACGGCCAGGTCGGAGGTCTGTCGATCCTTCTTGATGCGGCCGCGCATGCGTGACTCGATGGTCGCGCCGTCGTCGGCCAGGATGGTGTAGAAGCCACTGCGCGCGCGCAGCACGGTTCCGGTCTGCAAAATTGTCTGCTCTCCTGTGGGCCCGGTGCGGCGCGGGGCGCCGGCATCGGCCTCGGTTTCGGTCTGGGAAGGTGGCGGGGAGAGCGTCCGCCGTGCTCGCCGGCTCGTGGGCCGCGAGTGACCGCTCAGCGGGCGGTCGGCTGCAGGCGGACGCGGGTCGCCGATCGGGTCGTCATCGGGCTCGCTCCTTTCGCCTGCCGGTGGGGTCGTCGCGGGCACGGTAGCCCTCGTCCTCGCGGCGTGTCAACGGTCGGGGATCACCGCGCCGTAGACTCGAACGCGATGGACGACCGCGTCGAGCTGCTGATCGTGGGAGGTGGCGTGGCCGCGGCGCGTGCCGCGCGCACGCTCCGCCGCCGCGGGTTCGACGGCTCGATCCTGCTCGTCGGCGACGATCCGCTCCCCCCGTACAACCGCCCCCCGCTGTCCAAGGAGCTGCTCCTCCACGACGAGCCGCTCCCCGATGACCTGCTGCTGGCCGAGCCCGTCGCGTGGTACGACCGCCGGGCCATCGACCTCCGGACCGATGTCGCCGTCATTTCGCTGGATCCGGGTGAGCGGCTCGCCGGCCTCTCCGACGGCGGCATCGTCCGCTACGAGCGGTGCCTGCTCGCCACCGGCGCCGCACCGCACCGCCTGCCGGTGCCCGGCGCTGACCACGCGATGCTCCTGCGGACGGCGGTCGACGCCCGCCGCCTGCGCGTCGCGATGGACGCCAACCCGGGCGCGGAGGTGGTCGTCGTCGGAGGCGGCTTCATCGGCCTGGAGGTGGCGTCGGCGCTGGCGGTGCGTGGGCTGCACCCGACGGTCGTCGAGCTTGGCGATGTCCTGTGGGGCGGTCAGCTCGGGAGTGGGCTGGCGGACTGGGCCCGCGACCGGCTGGCGGCCGCGGGCGTGTCGCTGCGGCTTGGCTCCGCCGTCACCGCCGTCGATGCCGACGCGGCCTGGGTTGGCGATGAGCGCCTGCCGGCAGCGTTCGTGGTGGCTGGCGTGGGCGTCGCTCCGCGCGACGAGCTGGCACGCGCGGCAGGGCTGGCGGTGGACGACGGGGTCGTCGTCGACGGCGCCGGTCGGACCTCGGAGCCGGCGATCTGGGCAGCCGGCGATGTCGCACGCATCGACGGGCTGCGCGTCGAGCACTGGCACGCCGCGCGCGAGGCCGGCGAGCGCGCCGCGCTGTCGATCCTCGGCGAGGCCGTACCGCCGGTGGCGGTGCCGTGGGTATTCTCCGAGCTGGCGGGCGTCACGGTCGACGTGTTCGGCATACCGGCCGCCGATGACGAGGCGCGGTGGCTCGTCCCGGAGCGGCTCCTGGCCTATCGCCGCCGTGGACGGCTCGTGGGCCTGGTCGGCCTCGGTGGCGCGATCGCGCCCGAGACGGGCCGTGAGCTCGTCGCCCGCGGCGCAAGCGAGGCTGACGTGCGGGGGGCGCTCGCCGGCTGACGAAAGGATCAGCTCGGCGGGACCGATTCATCCCCCGCGGCGACGGGGGCGTCTGCTAGGCTCGACCGGCGATGCCCCGCCTGCGACGGATAGGTCTGCCCCTCCTCCTCGCGATGGCCGCGATGATCGGCGGCAGCGGACTTCCGCCGGCCGCGCGGGGCGGCGCCGCCGACCGGCTGCCCGACCTGCGCATGGCGCCGCTCACCCAGTTCCGCACCGAGTTCTCCGGCGGCCAGCGCCGCGTGCGCTTCTCGACGATCATGACCAACGAGGGCGCCGGTCCGCTCGAGGTCCGCGGCTGGCGCAACAACCTCTCGGAGCAGCACCTCCAGACCCAGCAGCGGATCTACAACACGGCCGGTGGCTCGCGCCTGGCCGCCAGTCGAGCGCTCATGGAGTACGCCCGCGACGGGCACGACCACTGGCACATCCAGGGCGTGATGCTCTACCAGCTGTGGGCCGACAGCGGTCTCGTGCGGCGCGGCGCGAAGGTCGGATTCTGCTTCCTCGACAGTACGGCGTGGCGGCTCTCGCTGCCCGGTGCGCCGCAGCTGCCGCGCTACTTCATGAGCTCGTGCGGCGATACTGGCGACCTCCAGAACCGGATGGGCCTCTCGGTCGGTTGGGGCGACCACTACCCGGCGAACTTCGCCTTCCAGTGGATCGACATCACCGGCCTGCCGCCGGGCGACTACACCGTCCAGGCCAAGGCCGACGAGCAGAACTGGTACCTCGAGTCGAACGAGACCAACAACTGCGCGTGGGCTCGTGTTCGCGTGCAGGCCGGCAACGGCCCGCTGAGCGTGCTGTCCTCGGGGCGCACCTGCCTGGCGCCGCCGGCGTCGACCGCGCGGGTCGAACGCCAGTACGGTGACGATCGCTACCAGACGGCGGCGGCGGTCTCCGAGGATGCCTTCGCCGCCGGCGTGCCGGTCGCGTACGTCGCCACCGGCGCCAACTTCCCCGACGCGCTGGCCGCGGGGGCGGCCGCCGGCTTCAAGGGCGGTCCGGTGGTGCTGGTCGAGAAGTTCAAGCTGCCGGCCCTGGCGGTGACCGAGCTGGAGCGCCTCAACCCGCAGCGGATCGTGATCGTGGGCGGTACCGGCGTCATCTCCCAGTACGTCGCCTCGCTCGTGGCGCGCTTCCATACCGGTGGCGGTGCGACGCGCATCGCCGGATCGGACCGCTACGCCACCGCCGCGACGATCTCGGCCGCCACGTTTGCCGGCGGCACCGTCGACACCGCCTACGTCGCCAGCGGCCGTGACTGGGCCGATGCCCTCGCAGCGGTGCCGCACGCCGCGCGCAGCGGTGGGCCGGTGCTGCTGACGCTGCCGACCGAGGTCCCGGGGCGCCTGCAGCAGGAGCTCATTCGGCTCCGGCCGCATCGGATCATCGTCGTCGGCGGGCCCGGGGTCGTCTCCGACGGCGTCCTGGCGGCTCTCGACGCCTACGACACCGGCGGCGGCGTCCTGCGCATCGGCGGCGCGGACCGCTATGCCACCGCGGCCGCGCTCTCCGCGTTCCACTTCCCCGGCGGCGCGACGTTCGCCTACGTCGCCACCGGCGCCAACTTTCCGGACGCGCTTGCCGCCGGGCCGGCGGCGGCGATCCGCGGAGCCGCGACGCTGCTCGTGCGTGCGCCGGCGATCCCGCCGTCGACGGCGACCGAGCTCGCTCGCCTCAACCCCGGCCGCATCTACGTGCTGGGCGGCCCCAACGTGATCAGTGGAGCGGTGCAGGCCCAGCTGGGCACGTACGTCGGTCCCTGATCCGGCGGATCATCACGCCAGCGGCTAGGATCGCGTGGGTCGAGGCACCGTTACGACGGAGGAGCTCCATTGAAGATCGAGGATGTCGAGGGAATCGGTCCCGCGTTTGCGGCGAAGCTGCAGGAGGCGGGCGTCCGGACAAGTGAGGCCCTGCTCGAGCGCGCGGGACCCAAGAAGGGCCGTGATGACCTGGCGGCCACGACCGGGATCAGCGGCAAGCTGCTGCTGGAGTGGGTCAACGCGGCGGACCTGATGCGCATCAAGGGCATCGGTGCCGAGTTCTCGGACCTGCTCGAAGCGGCGGGCGTGGATTCCGCCGCGGAGCTGGCGGGGCGCAATGCGACCACGCTGGCGGCCACCTTCGCCGAGCTCAACGCCGCACGCGGCACGACCCGTCGCGCCCCCACCGCGGCCGAGGTGCAGGGCTGGATCGACCAGGCCAAGCAGCTGCCGAAGATCGTCGGCCACTAGCGGTCCGGCCAAATCGCTCCCCGCGCTCGATGCGCGGGGTGGCGAAGAGCATCACGCGGTTGGGGGCGGGTGGCCGTCGGGTGCTCCCTCGCGCGGTGTCCGCAGTCACTCGTGCTCCACGAGCGGTGTGTCGTGAGGACTCGTGCTCCACGAGCAGCTGCTGACAGCCGGGGCCCCTGCCCCGGGGCCGCACGCAACCCGGTGCCGGTTGACCGTTCCGGCGCCGCGCAGGACAATGGCCACAGCAACACCGACTAAATCAGTCGGGATTCGCCGGTGCAGCGGCGTGGTCCCGGCGCGAGGCACCGAGGAGCGCATGGCAGTTCCGAATCCCGCCCTGAACGAGATCCCGGGCGGTTACAAGTACGGATGGAGCGATCCGGAGGCGACGTCCCTCAACATCGCCCGCAAGGGCCTCTCGGCGGAGGTCGTCGCGGAGATCAGCCGCTTCAAGGGCGAGCCGGAGTGGATGACGAAGCTCCGCCTCAAGGCGTACCGCCATTTCGAGGCGCGGCCGATGCCGAAGTGGGGCGCCGACCTCGACGCGATCGACTTCCAGGACATCTACTACTACATCGCGCCGACAGACAAGGCGGTGCAGTCCTGGGATGACGTCCCCGAGTACATCCGCCGCACCTACGACAAGCTCGGCATCCCCGAGGCCGAGAAGAAGTACCTCGCCGGGGTCGGTGGCCAGTACGACTCGGAGGTCGTGTACCACAACATCCGCGAGGACCTGGAGAAGCAGGGTGTCATCTTCCTGGGCACCGATGAGGCGCTCGAGAAGCATCCCGAGATCTTCAAGGAGTACTTCGGGACGGTCATCCCGGCCAACGACAACAAGCTGGCCGCGCTGAACACCGCGGTGTGGAGCGGCGGAAGCTTCATCTACGTGCCCAAGGGCGTCCACGTCGAGCTGCCGCTGCAGGCCTACTTCCGGATCAACACCGAGAACATGGGCCAGTTCGAGCGGACGCTGATCATCGCCGACGAGGGCAGCAGCGTGCACTACGTCGAGGGCTGCACCGCCCCGACCTACTCGACCGCCAGCCTGCACAGCGCTGTGGTCGAGATCATCGTCAAG
>JAICQM010000142.1 GCA_025937875.1 Chloroflexota bacterium | reverse complement strand
TCGCCGCGCATCGCCTCGGAGAGCAGGAAGCCCAGCTTGTACATCCCGGTCGGATGGAACTGGAACATCTCCATGTCCTCCAGCGGGATCCCGCGCCGGTAGGCGATCGCGACCCCGTCGCCGGTCAGGGTGTGGGCGTTGGAGGTGACCTTGAACATCTTCCCGAAGCCGCCCGTGGCGAACAGCACCGCGCGGGCGCGGAAGGAGTGGATCTCGGACGAGGCGAGCTCCAGCGCGATCACGCCACCGATCGGAGCGGTCGGCCCGTCGGGCAGGGAAATGTCGAGGACCTGGAACTCGTCGTAGAACGTGACCTCGTGCTTGATGCACTGCTGGAACAGGGTCTGGAGGATGGCGTGCCCGGTGCGGTCGGCGGCGAAGCAGCTGCGCCGCACCGGCCCCTCCCCGTGATTGCGGGTATGGCCGCCGAAGCGGCGCTGGTCGATGAGCCCCTCCGGCGTGCGGTTGAACGGC
This sequence comes from Chloroflexota bacterium, assembly GCA_025937875.1. Taxonomy (GTDB): domain Bacteria; phylum Chloroflexota; class Limnocylindria; order QHBO01; family QHBO01; genus JAICQM01. The sequence goes on along the minus strand of JAICQM010000142.1, from coordinate 4,886 downwards.
ATGCCGAGGTGCTCGAGGTTGATGATCGTCTCGACCGCGTCGTGGCACATGACCCGCGCCGCGTCCTGGTCGACCAGGTAGTCACCGCCCTTGACGGTGTCGTACCAGTGCCACTCCCAGTGGTCCTCCTCGGTGTTGCCGAGGGCGGCACAGACCCCGCCCTGGGCCGCGCCGGTGTGAGACCGTGACGGATAGAGCTTGCTGATCACGCCCACCCGTGCCTCCGGGCCGAGGTCCTTCTTGAGCTCGAGCGCGGCGTAGAGACCGGCTCCGCCGGCACCCACCACCAGCCCGTCGAGCTCGTGGACGCGGACGCCCGGGGTACGGGAGGCGGTCGGGTTGAAGGGCACCATCGGTCCGGTCACGAGAAGGGCCCGACCGAGGGTGCCGTGTCCGGGTTGAAGAAGACGACCACCAGCAGTCCCAGCAGGATCCACAGCGCGGTGACGATCACCAGCAGGAGGATGAGCAGGCTGCGTGCGGTGCGGTTGGCGACGTAGTCGCCGATGACGATGCGCGCCCCGTTGACGCCGTGCGTCATGGCCAGCAGCAGCAGCACGGCGTCGTAGATGCGCCAGAACGGTGTCCCCCAGCGGCTGGTGACGAAGGCGAAGTTGATCTCCTCGCCGCGCAGCTGCACCAGCACGTGCATGATGAACATGTGACCCAGCGCCATCAGCACCAGGACCAGGCCGCTGATGCGCATGAAGTACCACCAGAACCGATCGCGCCCGGGCTCCTCCGGGCGCGGACGCGCCGCGCGCGAGGGGTTGCGGCGGTAGATCGTGCGCGCCGAGGCGCGCGCCGGCACAGTCATACCGGGTTCCACGGGGCGAACGGCGTGATCATCAAGATGCTGAGCGGCACCATGGCCACGATCGTGGCCGCGATGACCCCGTACGTCAGCGGCCGGTAGTAGACCGTCAGCCCCGGCCAGAAGTCCATGGCGATCACGCGCAGCCCGTTGAGGGCGTGGTAGACGAGCGCGGCCATGAGCACGATCTCACCCAGCCGGGCGGGCAGGTTCTTGAAGATGCCCACCGCGGCGTCGTAGACCTCGGGACCGAACAGCACGGTCGACGTCTCGACGACGTGCATGAACAGGTAGAGGAGGACGCCCAGCCCCGAAGCGCGATGGCCGAACCAGGCGAGCTGCGACCAGCTGACCTGATAGCCGAACAAGCCGAACATCCGGGTGCTGCTTTGCTCCTCAGCTGCGTGTGGATGGACCGATGGAGATGGGCGCGCGACGGCAACGAGGCGACGGCGTGGCCCCTCGATTCTAGCGCCGGATCACCCGTCGATGGCGCCCATGTCCGGGTGCGGGGCGTCCGGCATCGGCGCGATGAGGCCGCCGGCCATGAGCTGGCGGTTGCCGGCCTCGGCGCGCTCGACGTGCCTTCGGGCGAGCGTGATGAGGTCGTCGCGACCCAGCGGGCGGCGGGCGATCCCCTGCTCCACGGCCTTGGTGCCCACCGCGGCGGCGAGGCGCGGTACCACGTCGCGCTCCCCCATCGTCGGCAGCAGGTGGTCGGCGCGCAGGCCGCCGTTCGCCGGGTCGGCCGCGTAGTCGGCCAGCTCGTAGGCGGCGGCGATCGCCATCTCGTCGGTGATGCCGGTGGCGCGCACGTCGAGCGCGCCGCGGAAGATGCCCGGGAAGGCGAGCGAGTTGTTGATCTGGTTCTCCAGGTCGCTGCGCCCGGTGGCCACTACCGCCGCGCCCGCCTCGCTGGCCTCCCACGGCCAGATCTCGGGCGTCGGGTTGGCGCAGGCGAAGACGATCGGGTCGCTGGCCATGTCGGCGATCCACTCGGGGCGGATGATCCCCGGCCCCGGCGTCGTGTAGGCGATCACGGCGTCCATGCCGGCCATCGCCTCCGGGATGCCGCCGCTCCGCCCCTCGCCGTTCGTCAGCAGGGCCAGCTCCCAGGCGGGCGTGCTCTTCTCGCGCAGGTCGCGTCGCCGCTTGTTGAGGATGCCCTTCGAGTCGGTCATCACCACCTGGTCGGGGTCGACGCCGGCCGCGATGATGAAGCGCGCCACCGCGATGCTCGCCGCACCGGCCCCCAGGACGGCGACGCGGGCCGACGCGAGCGGCTTGCCGACCACGCGCAGCGCGTTGATGAGGCCGGCCAGGGTGACCGAGGCGGTCCCCTGCTGATCGTCGTGCCAGACCGGGATGTTCATCACCTCGCGCAGGCGGTCGAGCAGCGTGAAGCACTTTGGATGCTCGATGTCCTCCAGGTTGATGCCGCCGAAGCTCGGCTCCAGCTGGCGCACGGCCCGGATGAGGCGCCCGAGGTCCTGCGTGCCGAGGCAGATCGGCACCGCATCGACCCCGCCGAGCAACTTGTAGATGAGCGCCTTGCCCTCCATCACCGGCATGGCGCCCTCCGGACCGATGTTGCCCAGGCCCAGCACCCGGCTGCCGTCGCTGACGATGGCGATCGTGTTCCCGCGCCCGGTCAGCTCGTAGCTGAGCTCGGGGTTCTCGGCGATGGCGAGGCACGGTTCGGCCACGCCCGGGGTGTACCAGTACGCAAAGTCGTCGATGTCGCGCACCGCGGCCTTCGGCCACAGCTCGATCTTGCCGGCGTAGAACTGGTGGAGCCGGATCGCCTCGCGGGCCGGTGCCTCGGCCCTGTCGAGCAGCTCCTCGCGGGTCGTGTCGTCGAGCATCGGGCTCAGGCGCGGAGGCGCGCCGCGACCGCCTCGCCGAAGGCGCGGGTCCCGGCCGTTCCGCCGAGGTCGTAGGTGACGGTGGTGCCCTCGGCGATGACGGCGCGTACCGCGGTCTCGACCGCGTCGGCAGCATCGGTCTCGCCGAGGTGGCGCAGCATGAGCGCGCCCGACAGGATGAGCGCGGTCGGGTTCGCCTTGTCCTGTCCGGCGTACTTCGGCGCAGAGCCGTGGACCGGCTCGAAGACGGCCGCCTTCTCGCCGATGTTGGCGCCGGGCGCCACGCCCAGGCCGCCGACCAGGCCGGCGGCGAGGTCGCTGACGATGTCGCCGTACAGGTTGGGGAGGACCAGGACGTCATACAGCTCGGGCTTCTGGACCAGCTGCATGCACATGTTGTCGACGATGCGGTCCTCGAACTCGATACGCCCGGCGTACTCGGCCGCGACCTGCTGGCAGCTCTCGAGGAAGAGGCCGTCGGAGAGCTTCATGATGTTGGCCTTGTGGACCGCGGTGACCTTGCGGCGGCCGTTCTTCACCGCGTACTCGAACGCGTAGCGCGCGATCCGCTGCGAGGCGGCGCGGGTGATGATCTTGATGCTCTCCGCCGCGTCGGGGCCGACCCGGTGCTCGATGCCGGCGTACAGGTCCTCGGTGTTCTCGCGGACGATGATGAGGTCGACGTTCTCGTAGCGCGTCGACACGCCCTGCATGCTGCGCGCGGGTCGGACATTGGCGTAGAGCTCGAGCGCCTGGCGGAGGCCGACGTTCACCGAGCGGAAGCCGCTGCCGACCGGTGTCGTGATGGGCCCCTTGATCGCCACGCCGTTGGCGCGGATGGACTCGATGACGCGCTCCGGGAGCGGCGTCCCCTCGGCCGCGATCGTCGCCTCGCCGGCCTGCTGCAGGTCCCAGTCGAAGCCGATCCCGGTCGCCTCCAGGACGCCGCGGGTGGCGTCGGCGAGCTCGGGGCCGATCCCGTCGCCGGGGATGAGGGTGACGGCGTAGGTCACGGGCGATCTTCCTTTTCGTGCGGCCGATCAAAGCGTCGGCGTACGGTCGGAGAGTGTAGGCCCCATGACAGACCGATGTATCGGCCATGTTCGCCCGGGTCCTTCGGGTGCTGCCTCGCGCCGTGTCAGCACCGGCTCGTGCTCCACGAGCCGTGTGTCGTGAGAGTTCGTGCTCCACGAGCAGCTGCTGACGGACGAAGCGACACGGCTCGGGCCCAGCCGGGTAGGCCCCAGCTGGCGGCATCGGCCCGTTCTCCCACCCGGACCGCTACAATCGGGACCCGTCCCGCCGGCAGCAGCCCCGAGAGCGCGTGCGCGCGCCGGCATCACGATCGCAGCAGGAGAGCGCATGAAGCTCCAGGAGTACCGGAGCAAGGAGATCCTCACCCGCCACGACGTTCCCCTCCTGGCCGGCGACACCGCGACCACGCCGGCCGAGGCGCGCGCCGCCGCCGAGCGCATTGGTGGACCGGTGGTGGTGAAGGCGCAGGTGCTCGTCGGCGGCCGTGGGAAGGCAGGTGGCGTCAAGCTCGCCGCCACGCCCGAGGAGGCGGAGGCGCGTGCGGCCGACATCCTGGGCATGGACATCAAGGGCATCACCGTCCGCACCGTGCTGGTGGCCCCGGCCGCCGATATCGCAACCGAGTTCTACCTGGGCCTCATCCTCGACCGCGCGGCGAAGGCGATCACCGTCATCGCCAGTGCCGAGGGCGGGGTCGAGATCGAGGAGACGGCGAAGACGAATCCCGACGCGATCCTGCGCCTGCCCCTCCATCCCCTGCTCGGACTCCAGGACCACGACGTGCGCCGCACCTCCTTCTTCCTGGGCATCCCCGCCGAGCTGCGCTCCGAGTTCGCCCGCATCCTCCGCGGCCTGTACGCAGCGTTCGTCGAGTCCGACGCCGACCTCGCCGAGATCAACCCCCTGGTGGTGACCGATGCCGGCGAGCTGCTGGCCCTCGACGCCAAGATCGTCCTCGACGACTCGGCCCTCTACCGCCACCCCGACCTGGAGGCGATGCGCGATCTCAACGAGGAGGAGCCGGCCGAGACCGCGGCCCGCGAGGCGGGCATCAGCTTCATCAAGCTCGACGGCAGCATCGGCTGCATGGTCAACGGCGCCGGCCTGGCCATGACGACCATGGATCTCGTCAAGCTCGCCGGCGGCGAGCCTGCCAACTTCCTCGACATCGG
>JAICQM010000023.1 GCA_025937875.1 Chloroflexota bacterium | reverse complement strand
CGACGGGGCCCCGTACGCAGCCGTCACCGTGTCGACATCGTCGTGGGTGGCCGTGGTGAAGTACGGCATCACGATCGGTGCGACCTGGGTGTACGCATGGCGGATGCGCGCCATCCCGTGCAGCGCTCGCAGGTCGTCGATGTTGGCGCCGGTGATGCGGCCGTAGGTCGTGAGCCCGATGACGAAATCGAAGGCCAGCAAAATGGCCGCCACGACCAGGAACTGGTTGCCGAAGGTCATCGCCTGCGCCAGCAACGCGAGCGCCACGAACGACATCGACAGGAACGAGAGGAACATCCCGCCCCGCGTGAAGGCCTCGTTATAGGCCAGCGACCGGGCCGAGAGCAGGCTCCAGTGCTCGGTGCTCAAGATGCTGAGGACGCGCGGATCGGTCAGCTCGGTGATGGGCGTGATGGGAGCGTCGGTGGCGGGGGATTCGGTCTGGGGATGCTCGGGGATCATCGGTCCTGCTCCGGTGTGGGGCGTGGTACGCCGATTGTGGACCGACGCACCGCTGTGTTGCGCGGCAGGCAGGTACTGGCGACTCAACGGCCGAATGTGCCGCCGGGGCAGGAAACGGCCAGGGTCGCGGGCAGGCGCGTGGCCATCGCCTACCTGTCGTACAACTTCGGCCAATGCCTGGCCGATATGTGCCCCCCCCGGCAAGTCACCAACGCAGCAGGCAATATCGGTCCGACGAACGAGAGGTACGGATGAGCGGGAACGGCACGCCCGACTGGGGCGCGATCAGGGTACGCGGCGCGCGCGAGAACAACCTGCGCGAGGTCAGCCTGGACATCCCGAAGCGGAAGCTGACCGTGTTCACGGGGGTATCGGGCTCCGGGAAGAGCTCGCTGGTGTTCGAGACCATCGCCGCCGAGAGCCGCAGGCTGATCAACGAGACGTACACGGCCTTCGTGCAGGGCTTCATGGGGACGCAGGCACGGCCGGACGTGGACCAGCTGGACGGGCTCACCGCGGCGATCATCGTCGACCAGGAGCGGATGGGCGCCAACGCGCGCTCGACCGTCGGCACCGCCACGGACACGCACGCCATGCTGCGCATCATCTTCAGCCGGCTCGGACAGCCGAAGATCGGTCCGGCGACGGCGTTCAGCTTCAACGTTCCCGCCGGCAGCATCAGTGGCGAGATCACGCTGGAGCGTGGCAAGGCCGCGACCGAGAGCCGCGAGATCACCATCGTCGGCGGGATGTGCCCCGAATGCGAGGGGCTGGGCCGGGTGAGCACCGTCGACATCGACGCGCTCGTCGACCGTGACAAGTCGCTCAACGAGGGCGCCATCACGTTCCCGGGCTTTCAGCCCGGAAGCTGGTACCACCGCATCTTCGTCGACTCCGGCTTCTTCGACAACGACAAGCCGCTCCGCGATTACACCGATGCCGAATGGGAGCGCCTCCTGCACGGCCCCGAGGCCAAGGTCAAGACGGAGCTGGTCAACCTCACCTACGAGGGGCTGGTCGACAAGATCCGCAGCCGGTACCTGATCAAGGACCCCGAGTCGCTGCAGCCGCACCTCCGCACCGCCGTCGAGCGCATCTCGACCTCGATGGCCTGCCCGGCCTGCGACGGGACGCGGCTGAATGCGACGGCACGCTCGTCGAAGATCGACGGCAAGAGCATCGCCGACTGTGCCGCGATGCAGATCAGCGACCTCGCCGAGTTCCTGCGCGGGGTCTCCGATCCCGGGGTGGGACCCATCGTCGGCGCGCTGCGCGACACGCTGGACTCGATGGTTCACATCGGCCTCGGCTACCTGAGCCTCGACCGGGAATCCTCCACGCTGTCGGGCGGCGAGGCACAGCGCACGAAGATGGTCCGCCATCTCGGTTCCTCCCTGACCGATGTCACCTACGTCTTCGACGAGCCGACCATCGGCCTCCATGCGCACGACGTGCAGCAGATGAACGGCCTGCTGCAGCGCCTGCGTGACAAGGGCAACACGGTGCTGGTGGTGGAGCACGAGCCGGAGGTGATCCGCATCGCCGATCACGTGGTCGACATGGGTCCGCGGGCCGGCTCGCATGGCGGGGAGGTGGTGTACCAGGGGCCGTTCGCCGGCCTTGGCGCCTCGGGCACGCTCACCGGGAAGCACCTCGAGGTGCAGCAGACCCTCAAGGGCGAGGTACGCGCTGCGCGTGGCGCCATACCGATCCGGAACGCCTCGCTGCACAACTTGCAGGACGTGTCGGTGGACGTGCCGCTGGGCGTCCTGGTGGCGGTCACCGGGGTCGCCGGGTCGGGCAAGTCGTCACTCATCCACGGCTGCATGCCGCGGGTCGATCCGTCGGTGACGGTGATCGACCAGTCGGCGATCCGCGGCTCGCGCCGCTCCAACCCTGCCACGTACACGGGCATCCTGGAGCCGATCCGCAAGGCCTTCGCCAGCGCCAACGGCGTGAAGCCGGCCCTCTTCAGCGCCAACTCGGAGGGTGCCTGTCCGGCGTGCAAGGGCCTGGGCCTGATCTATACCGATCTGGCCTTCATGGCGGGCGTGGTCTCGGTGTGCGAGGTGTGCGAGGGACGGCGCTTCACCGACGAGGTGCTCGGCTACCAGCTGCGCGGCAGGAACATCGCCGAGGTGCTCGACATGTCGGTCGAGGAGGCGGCGGCCTTCTTCACCGAGAAGCCGGTGCGGGTCATGCTCGGGCGGCTGGTGGACGTGGGGCTGGGCTACATCTCGCTTGGGCAGATGCTCAACACCCTGTCCGGCGGGGAGCGGCAGCGGCTGAAGCTGGCGATCGAGATGAGCGGCGACGCGGAGGTCTACGTCCTCGACGAGCCGACCTCGGGGCTGCACATGCATGACGTGGACAACCTGATCGGCCTGCTGGACCGCATCGTGGATGGCGGACGGACCGTGGTCGTGATCGAGCACAACCTGGACATCGTGGCCCGTGCCGACTGGGTGATCGACCTGGGACCCGGCGCCGGCCACGACGGTGGACGGGTCGTGTTCTCCGGCCCGCCGGCGGAGCTCGTGCGTGCCAGCGACTCGCTCACCGGGGAGCACCTGCGCCGCCGGCTGGAGGCGGTCGCGGCCGCCTCGTAGCTCGTGGCCCGCGGGGCGGTAATTCGGCGCCGGTTGAGCGCGGCGAGGCGTAGGCTGGGCCGATCATGGGCGTCTCGCGTGGCGCGACGGATCCGAACCGGCTCTTCACCGCGGCCTTCATCGCGCTCGGCCTGGCGGAACTGGCTTACTTCGTCGCCCAGGGCGTCCTGATCCAGGTCACTCCGCTCTTCGCCAAGAACGAGCTCGGCGCCGACCCGCTGGGCGTGGGGATCGCGGTCGGAGCATTCAGCGTCACGGCCCTCATCCTCCGCCCGTGGAGCGGCCGCGAGTCGGACCGGCGCGGACGCCGGCCGCTGCTGGTCATCGGGGCGGTGGTCGCGACGCTGGCGATCCTCGGCCACATACCCACCGGCGAGCTGTGGGTGCTGGTCGTGCTGCGGCTGGCGCTGGGCGTCGGCGAGGCGCTGTTCTTCGTGGCCGGATTCGCCATGCTCGCCGATCTCGCACCTCCCGGACGCGCCGGCGAGGCGCTCAGCTTCAACTCGCTGGCGCTCTACCTGGGCATTGCCCTGGGGCCGGTCCTCGGGGAGTGGCTGCTCGACGGCTGGGGCTATGGCGTGGCGTGGGGTGCCGCGGCCCTCCTGTCGGCACTCGCCGCAGGCATCAGTGTCGGGTTGCCGCTCACCGGTCGGGCGGCGGCCGGGACCGACGAGCCCTTCGTCCTCATCCATCGGGGCGCGCTGTGGCCGTCCATCGGCCTGTTCACGGGCGTGGCGGCGATGGCCGGGTTCCTCACCTTCGTCCCGATCTATGGGCGCGACGACCTCGGGATGGCGGCGTCGGGGCCGGTGCTTCTCGTGTTCGGGCTGGTGGTGGTCGGGTGTCGGGTCCTGTTCGCGAAGCTCCCCGACCGCGTGCCGCCCTTCCGCTTGGTCGCCGCCGCGCTGGTCGCCGTGGCGGTGGGACTGGCGATCTCGGGGCTGGAGCGCTCGGTGGGCGGGCTGTTCGTCGGTGCGGCGGTGATGGCGGCGGGCGTCGCGTTCCTCACCCCGGCCGTCTTCGCGGCGATCGTGGATCGCATCGGGCCTGGCGAGCGCGGATCTGCGTTCGGGACGGTGACCGTCTTCATCGACCTGGCGTTCGGGGGCGGCCCAGTGCTGATGGGGCTCATCGTCGATGCCGCCGACGTCCCGGTCGCCTTCATCGCAGCGTCCGTCCTGCCACTGGCCGGAGCGCTCGGGGCGTTGACCGTGATGCTGCGCCGGCGGGCACCCGCCACAACGTAGGGCACGCCGGGCGCGGGAGCAGCGTGGAGGGCCGGTTCGCACCTACCACACCTGCCAGGTCTACCTGGCGACATGCCGGCGGATCCTGACGCGTGCCCAGCCAAAAGCGGCGCCACCGGTGTGGCGCCGCTTTCGGTGTTGGAGGCTGCGGGACCGCAGCCATGTGTTGGGCTAGGCGGGGACGCTCGACGGGCGGAGGACCGGGACGGGAGTCGCCTCCGGGCGGGTCGCCCAGACCAGGCCGGCTCCGGCCAGGATGAGGGTCGCGCCCAGTCCGCCTGCCAGGGCGGCCAGTGCCAGAGCCAGCTGGAGGGCCGAGGCGGTGGCGGTGCCCACGCCCAGCTCGGCGATCAGCGCGTGCGCGGTGCCGGTCCAGGCCATCCCACGGGCCGGGCCCTCGAGCGGATGCTCGCGGTCGAAGTCGGCCCAGTAGCGGCCGTCGATCGCGAACTCGTACTCGCCGGCGGGGAAGAGCTCGCCGTTGTAGGTGACGTCCTCGTCGAGAACGATGGTCTGGGTGCCGTGGAGGGTGTGATAGGCGACCGTCGCCATCTGGTACATGTACTCGGTCGCGGTGTTGACGACCGGGTCGTTGGGATTGAGGTCGCCGTCGGCGACCGGGTAGCCCCAATCGTTCTTGAGGAGACCCATGATCGCGTCCGCACCGGCGGTCTCGCCGCGATCGATGAGCTGTCCGTCCTCGTTGTAGGTGAGCTGCACGTTCTGCGCGGCGCTGAACGCGTTGAGGGAGCTGTAGCCCTCCTGGGTCTTGTAGAAGGCGAAGGCGCCGACTGCCACGAAGGCGAAGCCGATGAGCGCCAGGACGATGCCGAGGCCCCGCAACCGACTGGTCATTGGAAGTTTCCCTTTCACGAATCGTTTGACTATTCCGTGGTCACACGATCGCGGTTGGAGGCAGTTCCACGCACGGGCCCAATGGACCGATGTCGCCGCCAAATGGCCCCCGCCAGGGGTGCCTACCGACCGGGGTGCCTCCGGACCGGGTTGCCTCCGGACCGGGGTGCCTACAGACCGATGGCGATAACCGCGCAGATCGCTATGCCACTCCCACCACCGCGCTCGCGACGCGCAGGCGAGGCGGCAGCACGCCCGGATGGCCGCCGCCCCAGGCCATGGCGCCGAGCGGTGCACCCGCGGCCAGCGCGAGCTGGAACATCGCGATGACGGCGAGGAGGACGGTGCCGATGACGGCGGTCGCGGACCCGACGCCGATTTGTGTGGGCAGCAAACAGTGGTCAAGTTGTGCCCGCGTTGGGGCGCAACGTGGTTGATTCTTGCACCCGGGCGAAGGTTTAGGTCAAGTTCCGACGCCCGCGGGTCGCAAGTTGACCGTTGTTTGCGTCAGTGACAAACCGGACGGCCCGGCCAACGCTCAGCCGCCGGGGAGCGCTCCGAGCTGGCGCATCATGCCCAGTGCGTCGTGGTTGTGCCAGTGCTCGACCAGCTGGCCGTCGCGGATGCGCAGGATGTGGATCTCGCCGATCTCGTAGCGCTTGCCCGATGCGGGCATCCCCATCAGCTCCCCGGTCTGCGTGGCACGTGCCGTAACTCGGGCGGCGACCCGATCGCCCTCGGCGATGAGGTCCTCCACCGTGAACTCGACGTCCGACAGCGCGCCCTGAACGCGCTCGATGGCCGCCTTCATGTCCGCTCGCCCGTCGCCGGTGGAGGGGAACGTATGGGAGGTGAAGTCGGCGGCCAGCAGCTCGTCGACCGCGCCGGCGTTGCCCTTTACGAAGATCTCGTCCACGAAGCGGCGGACGAGGGCCTTGTTCGCATCGGTATCCATGGCTGAACGATGCTGCAGGATCGCGGCCGCCTAGCCGGCCTCGCGCACGATCCGCAGCAGGTCCTCACCGTACCGATCCAGCTTTGCCGGCCCGATCCCGGGCACCGCCAGCAGCTCGGCCTCGGAGGTTGGGCGCCCGGCAGCGACCGCAGCGAGGGTCCTGTTGTCGGCCACGACGTAGGCCGGCACGTCGTCGGCCCGCGAGCGCTCGAGGCGCCAGGCCATGAGGCGCTCGAGCAGCGCGGTCGCTGTCGCATCGAGCGGCTGCTCGCCCTCCCGTGACAGCGCCGCCGGGGAGATGCTGCCGACGACGCCGTTGTCGAAGCGGACGCTGACGCTGCTCCGCGTGGCTGCCGCGACAGTGCCCATGCCGTGGCGCCCGTGCACGACCCGCTCACCGACGTCGAAGGTCGGACCCGTTGCCGGGCGGGGTGCCGCCGTTCGCACGTGCGCGGCAGGGCCGCCGGGTCGCAGCTGGGCCAGGAATCGCGACGGCCGTGCGGGCGTGGGACGGCCCTTGGCGGTGATGCGCGACGCCGCCCACGACAGCGTCAGCCAGCGCCGGGCGCGGGTGATGCCCACGTACAGCAGCCGCCGCTCCTCGGCCAGGGCAGCGGCGTCGTCGAGGGACTGGCGGATCGGCAGCGTGCCCTCCTCGAGCATCGGCAGGAAGACGGCATCCCACTCGAGGCCCTTGGCGCGGTGCAGTGTCGACAGCGTGACGCCCGTACCGGCTTCGTCGGCGGCGCGCTCCTCCGCGTCGCGTCGGTCGAGCTCGGCGAGGAACTGGGCCACCGTGGCCCGTCGATCGGCGAATTCCATCTCCCGCGCGATGGCCAGCAGCACGGAGAGCGCCGCATGCCGGTCGCGCGCCTCGGGGCCTGCGGCGGCCTCCGGCTCCACCTCGGGATCGAACCCCAGGGCGTCGCGCCAGCGCACGACGACGGCACCGGTCAGGGGCCGGTCGTCGCCCGCCGCGGCCAGCGCGGCCCGGGCGGCGCGAACCTCCGCGCGGGCATGGAAGCGCATGCCGCGCACCGTGTACGGGACGCCGGCGCGCGTCAGCGCGGCCTCCACCGGCACCAGCTGGGCGTTCGTCCGCACCAGGATCGCGATCTCGGAAACGGCCAGCCCGCCGGCGACCAGTTCACGGATCGATGTGACCACGGCAGCCAGCTCCGCTTCGCCGGACCGATGCCCCACCACCTGTGGCTCCGGCCCGTCACTGGCCACGGCCGCCAGGTCCTTGCCGGTGATGAGGCGGTTGGCCAGGGCCAGCACCTGCGGCGTGCTGCGGTAGTTGGTCGTCAGGCGCACCACGCGCGCATCGGTCCAGTGGTCGGCGAACCCGTTCAGATAGTCGGCGCTGGCGCCGGTGAAGGTGAAGATCGTCTGGTCCGGGTCGCCCACGACGCACAGGTCGCGCCGGTCGCCGACCCACAGCCGCAGCAGCGCCTCCTGCAGCGGGTTGGTGTCCTGGTACTCGTCCACGCTGAACCACGCGTACCGCCGTCGGACGAGACCGATGGCCTCACGGTCGCGCTCGTACAGCTCCACGGCGCGGGTGAGCATGTCCTCGAAGTCGATCCGGCCCGCGCGCTCCTTGGCGTCCTCGTAGCGGCGATACAGCGTCGCGAGCAGGTTGGCCGGGATGGGCGGCACGCGCCCGGCGTCTGCGGCGCGCGCCTCGTAGGCGGCCGGACCGATGCGGCGGTTCTTGGCCCACTCGATCTCATCGGTCAGGTCCTTGGCGGGCGTGAACCGGTAGCCGCCGGGGAGCTGGCGGGCGAGCGGAGCGACGAGCGGAATCTTGGAGTCGAGCGGACGGGGCAGCGGCGCACCGTGGGCCAGCGGCCAGAAATGGCGCAGCTGGCGCAGCGCGGCGGCATGGAACGTCGAGGCCTGGACCTGCGGCAGGCCCAGGGCGGCGAGGCGGGAGCGCATCTCGGTGGCCGCCTTGTCGGTGAACGTGACGACCAGCATCCGCTTCGGGTCGGCGGCGCCGGTCGCGGCGGCGTACGCCACCCGGTGGCTGATGACCCGCGTCTTGCCGGTGCCGGCGCCGGCCAGGATGACGAGCGGCCCGCTGACGACGGTGGCGGCAGCGCGCTGCTGCTCGTTCAGTCCCTCGAGCAGGTCAGGGGTGTGGGCAGGGGGCACGTCCCCACGGTACCGGATCGCGGTGGCCGTGCCTCGCGGGGACGCGGTTTGCCGGGGGCGCAAACAGTGGTCACGCTGAGCCCGGACGTGCCCCCAACTTGGCGGTTTCTTGCGCCGCCGCGCAGGTTACGGTCACGTTGGACGCCTCCCGGGGCTGAAGTTGACCGTTTCGTTGCATGGGGCGCAAACGCGGCCGGGCTCAGGTGGCGTGCGAGCCGGCCGCCGGGTGGAGTACGCTCGAAACCGTGAACACCGCGACCGTCGAGCCGCTCCGCATCGCGGGGCTGGTGAAGGATTACGGCCGCGTCCACGCGGTGCGCGGGATCGATCTCGAGGTGCGCGCGGGCGAGGTCTTTGGCTTCGTTGGTCCCAATGGGGCCGGCAAGTCGACCACCATCCGCTGCGTCCTGGACCTGCTGCACCCGACTGCCGGCGAAGTGCGCGTCTTTGGGCGCGATCCGCAGCTGGAGGGTGCGTCGATCCGCGAGCAGGTGGCCTACATCCCCGGCGAGCTGCGGCTGCCGGAGCGGCTCACCGGGCGCCAGTTCCTGACCTCCATCGGTCGATTGCGGCGCCGGTTCGATCGAAGCCGGTTGGAGGAGCTGGCGGCGCGGTTCAAGCTCGACCTGGACCGGAACATCCGCAACCTGTCCAGCGGAAACCGGCGCAAGGTATCGGTCCTGAGCGCGTTCCTGTCCGACGCGGACCTCCTCATCCTGGACGAGCCGACCTCGGGCCTGGACCCGCTCATGCAGCACGAGTTCCTGCAGCTGGTGCGCGAGCGGAAGGCGGCGGGGGCGACCGTGTTCCTCTCGTCGCACATCCTTTCCGAGGTGCAGAGCGTCGCCGATCGGCTGGCGGTGCTGCGCGCCGGCCGCATCGTGGCCCAGGGGACCGTCAACGAGGTGCGCGGCCTGGCCCGCCAGCGCGTCGAGGTCTGGTTCGAGACCGATGCCCCCGCAGGCCTCGTCCAGGTCCCGGGCCTCGGTGAGCCACAGGTCGACGGACGTCGCTTCACCGCCGTCCTGACCGGGCCGGCACGTCCGTTGATCGATGCCCTGGCCGGGATGCCGATCGATTCGATCCTGATCGAGGAGCCCGACCTGGAAGAGGCTTTCCTGGGCCTGTACGAAGCGTCGGACGACGACGAGTTGCCCGACGATGCCCGCGGGGAGGCGCGGTCATGAGGCGCGCCTGGGAGCTGGTGGCGGTCCCGCTGCGCGCGGCGCGCCGCGCCGGCACGGTGTGGGGCATCAGCCTGGTCATCCTCATCGGCCTGACCATCGCCTTCTACCCGTCATTCCGCGACTCGTCCGGCATCGAGGACATCATGGCCGACATCCCGCAGCCGCTCATCGACGCCTTCGGTCTCGCCGACTTCAACAGCCCTGCCGGATTCCTGCGCGGCAACCTGTACGCCGTCCTCGTGCCGCTCCTGCTCGCCGTCGCCGGCGTCCTGCTCATGAACGGCCAGACGGCCACGGACGAGGACTCGGGGCGGATGGAGCCATACCTGGCGCAGCCGGTGACGCGGGTGTCCATCTTCCTGGGCCGTGTTGCCGCAGTCCTGTTCTGGCTGCTGGTGATCGGTCTACTGGTCCTCGCCACCCAGCTGGTGGCCGATGAGCTGGTGGACCTCGAGATCGCGACCGATCGCATCGTCCCCACCGTCATCCTCTGCGTGCTGCTCGGTGTCCTGCATGCCGCCGTCGCGGCCCTGGTGGCGGGCTGGACCGGCCGTCCGGGGCTGGTGCTGGGGGTCGGGATGGCACTCGCGGTGGGTGGCTATGTCGTCATGGCCCTGTTCCCCCTCAGCGACGTGCTGGAGCCGTGGCGCAACGTGTCGCCGTGGGCGTGGGCGCTGGCCGGCGACCCGCTCGTGAACGAGACCGAGGCGTGGCGCTACCTGGCCCTCATCGGGCCGGCGGCGCTGCTCATCGCGGCCGGGACGTGGCTGTTCCGCATGCGAGACGTCCAGGCCGGCTGACCGGTCGGAGCGGACACGAAGTGGCCGCCGCCACGACGAACGCGGCGGCGGCCGATGCGGAGGCCGGGTCAGAGCGGCCGGTCGTCGCGGCGAGCACCGCCGTAGTAGGTGCCGAGCTCGTCGCGATACGTGGACTCACGGTAGCGCGTCTCATCGAACTCCGGCGCCTGCTTCACCTGGTCCTTGGTGAGGTTGACCGAGACGGTCCGGGCCTCCACGTCGACGTGCGAGATCACGCCGGCGGGGAGCATGACCTTCTTGCCGAAGATCCACGGGCCGGTGTCCACGATGAGGTGGCCGCTGCCCGCCTCGTGCATCGTCTCGTCGACGGCACCGATGCCGCCGTCGATGGCCTGGACGTCGAAGCCGCGCAGGTCGGTCGCTGACCACGAGGCATCCGGATACGTCCAGATATCAGTCTGCGTTCGGGTCTGCATGAGTAAGTTCCTCAGGTGCGTTGGTACGCCCTTCGGACGTGCATCATCCATGCCTCGACGCGGGTGTAGCGTGCCGGGATGTCGGCTCCCGGCTATCACGGGAACCTCCCATAGACGCGCACATTGCCTAGAGGGAGATACGCCGGTTCGGCGGCGGTGGATCCGGGCCGATCTCGACCACGGACCAGCCCGGCAGGGGGGCCGGCAGCCGGTGACCGTCGCCCATGATGACGGCGACGGCTCGCGCCACCAGCTCGCGCTCCTTCGGCGAGGCCTCGGCCAGGACCGCCGCGAGGCGTGCCTCGATCAGCCGGGTGGCGACCGCCGGCATGAGCCCGTCGCGGTCGCGGCGCACGAGCTTCTCGGCATCGGTCACCCCCTCGGCCTCGAGCGCGCGCACCAGGCGCCGGACCTTGGCCCGCTCGTCGGAGGGCAGCTTGTCGATCCAGCTCTCCGGCGCGGGCGGCGGCTCGGGCGCGCGCTTCGGCGTGTCGGCCTGCTTCGTGGCGCGGCCCTTCGCACCTGACGTTGCCGCGGCGCGCCGCGGCAGTGACACCACCTTGGCGCTGCGCGCCTCCGGAATCGCCTCGCGCACGGCCTTCAGCGTCGCGAAGGGACCGCGGACGAGGGCCTGGCCGAAGTCATCGGTCTGTTGCGAGTCGACGAGGAACCAGCCCTGGTCCGCCTGGCGCACCTCGAACCGCTCGTCGGCGGTGCGGTAGGTCCCCGCCTCCTGGCGCTGCAGCGCGTCGGGATCCGTGGCGGCGGGAGTGGCGGACTTGCGGGGCATGTGCGAAACCGTACACCGCGGCGCCGACGCGTATCCTTCGCTGCATGCCGATGTATGAGCTCCTCGACGGGGAGCAGACGCTCGACGCCCCGGTGCTGGTCGCCGCCCTGGAGGGCTGGGTCGACGCCGGCGCGGCGGGCACGGCCGCCGTCGACCAGCTGGCCGAGGAGGCGCGGCTGGTCGCAACCTTCGACTCCGACGCGATCTACGACTACCGCGCGCGGCGTCCCACGCTCGACATCGTGGACGGCAGACCGATGCACCTCGGTTGGGCCGAGCTCCGCCTGAGCGCCATCCGCGTCGATGACCGGGACCTGCTCATCCTTCGCGGGCCGGAGCCCGACTACCGATGGAAGGAGCTTTCGGCAGACATCGTCGAGCTCGCCCGTCGCCTGGGCGTCGTGAGCTGGGTTTCGCTGGGTGCCATCCCGGCGGCCGTGCCGCATACCCGGCCGGTGCCGATCCTGGCCACCGCCTCGGCGAGCGCCGCCGGCCTGCTGCCCGATGGGATCCGGCAGGGCCCCGACGGCATGCTGCGCGTCCCGGCCGCCGCGCTGTCGGTGCTGGAGCTGGCCGCCGGCGCCGCGGGCATCCCGGCGGTGGGCTTCTTCGCCCAGGTCCCGCACTACATCAACGGCACCTACCCGACCGCCGCGCTCGCGCTCCTCACCGCCCTCGGCAAGTTCCTGGGGACGGAGCTGCCGGTCGGTGTGCTGGCCACGCAGGCGCTGGAGCGGCGCGGCCTCCTGGACGCCGCCGCGGCGGCCGACGAGGACACCAAGGCCCACGTCGAGCGTCTCGAGCTGCTCGCCGATCAGTCGCGGCTGCCCGAGGGGGACGAGCTCATCGCCGAGATCGAGCGCTTCCTGCGGGAGGGCGACGGGGACGAGGGCGGCGAGGGTGGCGAGGGCTCCGGCGGCTCCGGTTCCCGGGAGCCTCGCATCCACTAGCCCGGCGTAGCGGGCGGTATGCTCCATGCCATGCCGAATCTGCCCTCGGGGACGGTGACGTTCCTGTTCAGCGACATCGAGGGCAGCACCGCGCTGCTGAAGCGGCTCGGGAATGATCGGTACGCGGAGCTGTTGGGGCAGCATCGGCGGATGGTGCGGGAGGCCTTCGCCGCCCACGAGGGCGAGGAGATCGACACCCAGGGGGACGCGTTCTTCTACTCGTTCGCACGGGCCCGACAGGCGGTCGCGGCGGCGGTCGAAGTGCAGCGGGCCCACGCCGGCGCGGCCTGGCCGGACGAGGCGACGGTCCAGGTGAGGATCGGCCTGCACACCGGGGAGCCGGCGGTGGGCGACGAGGGCTACACCGGCCTCGACGTCGTCCGCGCGGCGCGGATCGCGGCGGTCGGGCACGGCGGGCAGATCCTCCTGTCGGACGCCACCCGCGCCCTCGTCGGCGAGGAGCTGCCGGACGGCGTCGCCCTGCGCTCGCTGGGCGAGCAGCGCCTCAAGGACATCGACCGCCCGGAGCCGTTGCACGAGCTCACCATCAGCGGCCTTGTGGAGCCGGATGGACCGATGTCGACCGACGTTGGCGTCCCGCCCACCACCAGTGCCCCATACCTGCCGCCCGGGGTGACCGATGCCCTGCGCCACGTTCCGGGCTGGATGCGCTCGGCAGCCACGCCATGGGTCTCGGCGGCCGCCGATGGGGCGCGCGAGACGATCGAGGCCCGCGTGCTGGCCGAGATCAAGCAGGCATTCGAGGACGACGCCCGCGGCGACCGGGGTCCCGAGCCACCGCAGCCACCGGGGAGCGCCTCGATCGCCGACGAGATCGCTCGACTCCGCGAGCTGCGTGACGCCGGCGCCCTCAGCGAGGAGCAGTACGCCCGCGCCGTCGACAAGGTCGTCGGGGGCGCTTGACGCGTGCCAGGTCTCAGATCCCTCGTCGTCGCCGCGCTGCTCGCGCTCGGGCTGGCGTTGCATCCCACCCTGGCGGCCGCCTGCACCCTGACCGAGCTGCCTGGCGTCTACGAGCGCGACTTCGCGAAGGCCGACCTGGTGTTCACCGGGACCGTCCTGTCTGTCGAGAGCGCGGCATCGGCCCGCGAGCCCGTTTCGGCGAGCATGCTGCGATGGACGTTCGCGGTCGACGGCGTCGAGAAGGGATTCGTCAACCCGAAGCAGGAGGTGCGGTCCTCCGAGAGCGGATCCGCCTGCGGGTATCCGTTCGAGGTCGGCCAGCGGTACCGGGTCTTTGCCACGGTGCAGGACGGCCACACCGCCCGTGCAGGCACGGACACCGGGGTCCAGCACCTCTCGCCGCTCCCTCCGTCCATCCTCGTTCCGGGCATCCCGATCCTGGTGATCGCGATGCTGGCAGCCGCCGCCCTGGTGAGCATGCGCGCGTTCCGCCGCTGATCATCGACGCCGCGTGCGTCATAAGCCGACCTCGGGAGGGCGCGACCGCCGATAATCGGCGCGAGGTGAGGCGGTGAGATACCAATCGTCGCGAACCGGGCAGCGCAGGTCGCCCCTCGCGCCCTTCCTCCTCATCCTCGCCGGCGCGCTGCTGATCGGCTTCCTGGCCGGCGTCTTCCTCTCCGGCGACGGCGACGAGCCCAGCGCGCAGGCCACGCCGTCGATCGTGGCCTCGGGAAGTGGCACGGCCACGACCGCCCCGCCGGCCACGCCACCCGCCTCCACGGACGGTGCGGCCACGCCACCGCCCGCCCCGGCCCCGGTCGTCGCGGCGCCCGAGGGTCTGCTGCCGCCGGGGTCGGTGGCACGGGTCACGGTCCCCGTCCTGCGCATCCGCGAGGCGCCCGACAGTGGCTCCACCATGCTCGACCAGCTGCCGGTGGACCAGCTGGTGGAGATCGGCCCGGCAGGCTGGGGACCGGTGAGCGGCGAGGGCTTCGCCTGGTACCCGGTGCGCCGCCTCGGCGAGCTGACCGAGCTGCCGGCCCTGCCCACCGAGCTGCCCGGCGGCGCCGTCGGCTGGGCGGCGGCCGGCGATGCCGAGACCGCCTACCTGGAGCTGGTCGCGCCGCGCTGCCCGCCGCGCCCGGCGACGCTGGCGATCCTGGAGGCCATGCTGCGCTGGGAACGGCTGTCCTGCTTCGGCCCCGAGGCCATCACCATCGACGGCGTGTTCGGCTGCGGCGGCTGCGGTGGTGCCTATCCGGGGAGCTTCAATCCGGAGTGGCTGGCCCATCCGCTCAACGCGCAGCTGCTGTCGGTGGATCCCAACGTCCGTTTCGGCCCGTTCGACCTGCGCTTCAAGCCGGATGGCCCGGCTGCGCCGGCGCCGGGCTCGATCGTGCGGGTCACGGGCCACTTCGACGATCCCGCTGCGGCGGGGTGCACCGTGGCGCCCGGCGAGCCGCCGATGGCCATCGACTCGGCCACGGCCGCGCTGTGGTGCCGCGAGCAGTTCGTCGTCGACGCTCTCGAGGTCACCGGCACCGACCCCGACTTCCCGACCGGCTAGATCGGGAGCAGGTAGGCCCCGACGGCCACCACGAGGCCCGTCAGCGCCGAGAGGACCATGATCAGGAGCGCCTTGCGGCGATCCGCGGCCGCTGCGGCGGCATCGGTCACTTCGGTGGTGTCGTGGATCCGATCGGTGAAGTTGAAAACGCCGCGCCAGCCGAAGTTGGCACAGAAGCGCATCGCGGCCTGGAGGTAGCCGCCCGCGCCGCCGGCCGCCGGGATGAACGCCAGCAGGCGCCACGCCGGGTCGGCGCCGAAGAGGATGAGCGCGGCGACGACCCCGATCGTCGCGGCCAGGCCGACGTGACCGCTGAGCCGGCGAGCGCGGATCTCGGCCGGACCGATGTTGCACCGGCCCGGCTCGTAGCCGCGCGCCTGCATGCCCTCCATGCTCCTCATGGTGCCCGTTCCGGATCAGGCTCGCATCGGGGCCAATTACTGACATGTTTTGGCAGGTTCGACCGATACGCTGTCGACGTAGTCGACATCGGTCCCAGAAAGGTCGAACCCATGATCTCCACCGAATACCTCCGCCTCCTCGCCGACGAACGCGAGCGCCAGGTGACCGAGCACGTGCGGGTGCGCAACCTCATCCGTCCGCACCGGTCACAGCCCAAGCCGCCGCGCGAGCGGCACGCTGACGGGGCGCGACGACCCTAGGCCGTCGCCGCTCAGGCGCCTGCGGCAGCCAGCCGGCCGAGGGCACCACGCGCCAGCGCCTCGATCTCGAGGCGCAGCGCGGCCGGCTCCAGGATCTCGGCCGCGTCGCCGAGCCCGACCAGGTGATGCGCCGCCTCCTCCGGCCAGTCGACCTCGATGCGCAGGTGGATCCACCCGTCCGGATCGGCGACGTCGATGCGCTCGGCGCGCTCGAGCGTCGAACCTCCGCACAGCACGGCGATCAGCCACCGGCGAGCGGGGTCGATGCGCAGCGTGACCGGCAGCCGCGGGATACTGGCTTCGTACGAGACGATCGACGCCGTCCAGTGCTCGGCGAGATCGAACTCCGGAGGCCGATCGAAATGCTCGTCGAGCAGCTCGGCGGACTGGATGCGCGACACGCGGTAGGTGTGGGGCGGCTCGTCCGATCCGTCGGCCTCGGCGACGAGATACCACGTCCCGCTCTTGAGGACCAGGCCCAGCGGGCTGAGGACGCGCGGCGCATCCGATGATCCGGAGCGGCGGTACTCGATGCACAGCCGGCGCTGGTTCCAGACCGCGTCGGCGATCGTGCCGAGGTGCGGCGTGGCATCGGCCCCGCTGAACCAGCCGGGGGCGTCCAGGTGGAAGCGCTCGCGGATGCGTGCCGCGCGCGTGCGCAGGTCCGCCGGCAGCGCGGCGAGCAGCTTCAGCTGCGCGGTGGCCAGCACGGCCCCCAGGCCCAGCTCCGCGGCGGGCCCGGGGATGCCGGCGAAGAAGAGTGACTCCGCCTCACCCTGGGTCATCCCCGTCAGCCGGGTGCGGTAGCCGTCGAGGAGCTGATAGCCACCCGCCGGGCCACGATCGGCGTAGACCGGGATGCCGGCCGCGGCCAGCTGATCGGCATCGCGATAGATGGTGCGGACGCTTACCTCCATCTCGTCCGCCAGCTCCTGGGCCGTCATCCGGCCGCGGGTCTGGAGGAGGAGCAAGATCGAGAGCAGGCGACTGGCGCGCATGGACCGATGATATGCCGCTCAGACGCGGCTCACGAATGCCGCGACCCGGTCCAGGGCATCGTCGCGGACGCGGTGCAGCCCGTGGCCGATTCCCGGGTACGTGACGAGCTCCGCGTCGCGGATGCGCGTCGCCGCCTCGCGCAGCAGGCCCAGCCGGGCGAACGGGTCCGACTCGCCGGACAGCAGCAGCACCGGGCACGCGATGCGGGCGAGGTGCGCCGCGCGCTCCTCGGCTCGCTCCGGCCGCCCCGGCGGGTGGAGCGGGAAGCAGAGGAGGACGAGGCCACGGACCCCGGCTCCATCGGCGGCCAGCAGCGAGGCCACGCGGCCGCCGAATGACTGGCCACCGATCACGGTCTGCGCCGGGTCGTGCGCCTGGAGCGCCGCGCGCCAGGTGGGCAGGGCGCGCTCAGCCGATCCGGTGGGCAGCGCCACGCCATCGGCCGTGATCCCGCGGGCGCGCAGCCCGTCGAGCATGGGTCGCAGGCGCTCGACGGTGCCCGAGGCGCCGGGGGCCAGGAGGAGGCGAGGCGGTGGCATCGGTCCATTGTGGCTATCCTCGGGCCGATGAGCACCCCCGACCCGGTCCTCGGTGACCGATTCACCGCCGCCGTGGCGACCGCGGTCGAGCTGCACGGCGAGCAGTCGCGCAAGGGCGGTCGGATCCCGTACGTCTCGCACCTGCTGGCGGTTGCCGGGCTGGTGCTCGAGGACGGCGGCGACGAGGACGAGGCCATCGCCGCGCTGCTGCACGACGCGGCCGAGGATGCCGGCGGACGCGAGACACTCGAGGCCATCCGGGGGCACTTCGGGGACCGGGTTGCGCTCATCGTCGCCGCCTGCAGCGACTCGATGCCGGGCACCGGCGAGACGAAGGAGCCGTGGGAGGAACGGAAGGCGGCGTACCTCGAGGAGCTGGCGGGCGCGGACGCATCGGTCCTGCGGGTCTCGCTGGCGGACAAGCTGCACAACGGGCGGACGCTGCTGGCCGACCTGGCGCGCGACGGTGCCGGGGTCTGGGAGCGCTTCAACGCCCCGCCGGACCGCCAGGCCTGGTACTACGGGGAGCTGCTGCGCGTGTTCGAGGGGCGGCTGCGGACCTCAGCCCACCTGCCGGAGCTGCGTGGCGTCGTGGCCGGGATCGTGGCGGCTGCGGATCAGGCGCGCGCCTCGTCGGCGGGGTGGGGGGCGGCCACGGCATCCGAGAGCGGGCAGTAGCTGCGGATCATCGCCTCCAGCTCGTCCGGTGAGGCGGGCTTGTCGCGGACCGGGGCCCGGATCGAGAGCAGCCGATCGCCCGTGACGAGGACCACCGGCAGGTCCGGGTGCTGGCGCGAGAGGGCGCGGCTGAGGTCCCAGCCGTCGACGCGCGGCATGAGCACGTCCGAGAGGACCAGGCACGGGCGGAGCCCTTCGTCGATGAGCCTGAGCGCATCATCGCCGTCGCGGGCATCCTCGACATGGTGTCCGCTCTCGCGCAGGGTGTCGGCGAACAGGTCACGGACGTCACGCTCGTCATCGACGACGAGGATCACGTGGCGGTGGGTCATGTGTCGTGGCTCCCCATGCCGCCGACATCCTTGCACGGACTGTGCCGCGTGCGCTTCCGGTGACGCTAGCCGGGCGTGACCTCGCGTCCGGCGACGAACACGCGGCGAGATGTCACGCGTCCCAGGGTCAGCCCGAAGGCGCCCTCGTGGACCGCGTCCCACGCGACGAGGTCGGCATTGGCCCCGACGGCCAGCGTGCCGGCGTGGCCAGCGAGGTCGAGCGCATGCGCGGCGCCGCGCGTGGCGGCGGTGAGGGCCTCGGCGGCGCTCATCCGCAGCAGCGTCACTCCCAGGCCGATCACCAGCGGCATCGCGCCCCAGCCGGAGAACGTGCCGGCGTTGGCGTCGCTGGCCAGGGCCACCGTCGCCCCGGCATCGAGGAGGGCCCGGGCCGGCGGGAGCGTGTCGCGCAGGACGATCGCGGGGGCGGGCAGCAGGGTGGCAACCGTGGGCGAGGCGGCCAGGACGTCGACGCCGGCGGCGTCGAGCTGCTCGAGGTGGTCGACGCTGGCCGCCCCCAGCCGCGCGCCGGCCTCGGCGGCGCCGGTGCGGGCCAGCTGGTCGGCGTGGAGCCGCAGGCCGAGACCGTGGTCGGCGGCCGCCGCCGCGATGCGCTCGACGTGCGCCACCGTGAAAAAGCCGCGGTCGCAGAAGACATCGACGAACGTGGCCAGCGCTCCTGCGGCCGCGGCCGGGATCATCTCGTCGCACACGGTCAGGACGTGGGCGTCGGCCGACGTCGCCTCCGGTGGCACGGCATGGGCGCCCAGCAGCGTGCGCACCACGCGCACCGGATGCCGCGCCGCCACGCGGCCCAGCAGGTGCAGGGCGCGCAGCTCCTCGGCGGTCGACAGCCCGTACCCCGACTTGCACTCGACGGTCGTCGTGCCGGCGGCCAGCGCCGCATCGAGACGGCGTTCGACCAGGAGCTCCAGCTCCTCGTCGTTCGCAGCCCGCGTGTGGCGCATGGTGCGCAGGATGCCGCCACCGCTGTAGGCCACACCGGTGTGCCGTGATGCCGCCTCGTCTGCGCGATCGCCGGCGAAGACGGGATGGGTGTGGCTGTCGACCAGGCCGGGCGTCACGAGCGCGGTCCCCAGGTCGACTGGCTCGGCGTCGCGCGGCGCATCCTGCGGTGACGTGCCGACCCAGGCCACACGGCCGTCCTCGACCAGGATGGCCCATGGCGACTGGACGGCGGACACACCGCCGAACGCTGCATCGAAGAGGCGTCCGGTGCCGTGGAACAGGGCCGCGGCCGTCATCGGTCCGTCGATCATCCGATCTCGGGCTCCGCGAGGCGCGCCGGGTCGCGGCGCCGCAGGGTCGCGATGGCGAGGCCGGCCAGGATGCACAGCGTCCCGACCAGCTGCAGCGCGGAGGGCGCCTCGCGCAGGAGCCACATCGCCAGCAGGACCGACCCGACCGGCTGGATGGTCAGCACCACGCTCGTGAGCGCTGCCGGCAGTCGGGGGAGCGAGATGCTGATCACGAGCCAGCCGGCGACCTGGACGCCCAGTGCGAGCAGCAGGAGCCAGGCGTGCGCCGGCAACGCCGGCACGAGCTCCAGCTCGCCGAGCGGCAGGCCGATGAGCGCGCAGAACACCGTCGCACTCAGCGTGGCGTCGAACAGCGGGCCGGCGGGCCGCCGTTGGTCGGCGTTGCCACGGCGCAGGACGAGCAGGAAGCCGGCGTACGCGAAGCCGGTGGCGACGCCCAGCAGGACGCCGAGCGCCGGATTGGCGCCGAAGGCCTCGGCCTCCAGCACGCCGCTGATGAGCAGGACGCCGAACAGCACGACCGGCACGGCGGCCGCGACGCGCGGGCTCGGCCGCTCGCGCAGGACGAGCCAGGCGATGAGGGGCACGATCACCACCTGGGTGTTGCCCAGCACGGTGGCCAGGCCGGCGCCCACGGCGTTGATGGCGTGGTGCCACACGACGAGGTCAACGGCGAAGAAGAAGCCCGCGATCCAGGCCAGTCGGCGCTGCCCCGGGTCGCGCGCGCCGTAGCGTCGCTGCTCCCACAGCGCCAGCAGCGCGAGCGGCGGCAGGGCGTAGAAGCACCGGAAGAAGGCGGCCGTGGCAGGCGGGACGTCGGCGAGCCGGACCAGGATCGCGGAGACCGCGATGATCAGCGCGCCGACGACAGCCGTGGCGAGGGGCCGCTCGGCGAGCGCGTCGAACCAGGGAGCGGAAGCCTCGCCCTGCCGGGCCCGGTGGGACATCGGCCCGAGCGTAGCGCACCGCCGGCGGGGTTGTGCGGCACGTGGTGGCGCGTACAAACTGGCGCCACATGCCCGAGCTCCTCACCGGCACCGTCACGTTCCTCTTCAGCGACATCGAGGGATCGACGCGCCTGCTCCAGTCGCAGGGAGCCGGGTGGCCGGCCCTGCTCGCGCGTCACCAGGAGCTACTGCGCACCGCATTCACCGCCCACGGCGGTGCCGAGGTGGGGACCGAGGGTGATTCCTTCTTCGTCGCATTCCCCACTGCTCCGGGCGCCGTGGCCGCAGCGGTCGATGCCCAGCGCGCCCTGGCCGGCGAGCCCTGGCCGCCGGGCGTGGAGCTCCTGGTTCGGATGGGCATGCATACCGGCGAGGCCAGCCTGTCGACCGACTCGTACGTCGGCCTCAACGTCCATCGTGCCAGTCGCATTGCCAGCGTGGCCCGCGGCGGTCAGGTGCTGCTATCGGATTCCACCCGCGGGCTCGTGGCGAACGCGCTGCCCGACGGCGTCGAGCTGCGCGACCTCGGCGACCACCGCCTCAAGGACCTCGACCGCGCGGAGCACCTGTTCCAGCTCGTCATCCCCGGTTTGCCGAGCGACTTCCCCGCGATCGGGTCACTGGGGAGCACGCCCAACAACCTTCCCGCCCGGCTGACGACGTTCCTCGGCCGGGAGCGCGAGATCGGGGCCGTGGTCGATCTGGCCGGCTCCCATCGGCTGGTCACGCTGACCGGGCCGGGCGGAACCGGCAAGACGCGGCTGAGCCTGGAGGTCGCACGGCGCCTGGTCGAGCAGCATCCCGACGGCGTGTATTTCGTCGAGCTCGCGCCCATCACCCAGCCCGAGCTGGTTGCGGCCGAGATCGGACGGGCGATCGCGCTCCCCGAGCGCGGCGG
>JAICQM010000203.1 GCA_025937875.1 Chloroflexota bacterium | reverse complement strand
GCGTTCCGCGAGGGCGCGACCGACGACGAGGCGCTGCAGGCGGCCAGTGGCGGCCCCGCAGACGATCTGTACGCCGAATTCTTCGACGGATTCGGGGTCGAGGAGCCGCAGCCGGTGTCGCCCCGGCCCATCCCGCCGTCGGACGTGACCGTGCCCGGCTCATCGGCGGCGCCGCGGGCGAGCGGCGCGCTGTCGCCGGGCCCGGCGACCCCCACCGCTCCTGACGACGGCGTCCCCGGCCTCGCCCTCTTCGCGGTCATCGGCCTGCTGGCCGCCGCCGGCATCGGCGGCGCCATCTGGCTCGGACGTCGGGCGCAGGCGCGCGAGGGCCACCCGTGAGCAGCAGCCAGGCGCTGGGCCGGGGCCGCAGGACGCGTCCCCGGATCTCGTCTCGCGCGCAGTGGGCGGTGAGCGTGGCCATGGCCCTGGCCGCCGTGGGCTTTGTGGCGGCCGCGCAGTGGAACTCGTCCGCGGAGCGGACGGCGTTCACAACGTCGGCCCAGGAGGTGCTCGCCAACCAGGTCAGCCAGCTCGAGGCGGAGCAGCAGGTGCTCCAGCAGCGACTGACCACGGTGAACGCCCAGATCGAGACGTTCCAGGCCTCGGCACCCGGGTCGGAGGCCGAACTGGCTGAGCTGAACGCGCGGATCGCGGCCGCGCGCGCCGCCGCCGGCCTGTCGGCGGTCCGGGGGCCGGGGGTGCAGATCGAGATCGCCGATTCCCTGCGCCAGGTGCCGCCCGGGGATTCGCCGGCCAACTACCTGGTGCTGGTGGCCGATCTGCGGGCCATCGTCGTCTCGCTCTGGGCGTCGGGGGCCGAGGCGGTGAGCATCAACGGCGAGCGCATCGTGTCGACGACCTCGATCCGCGCGGTGGGCAACCCGGTCCTCGTCAACGACAGCTACCTGCAGCCGCCGTTCGTCATCCAGGCCATCGGCGACCAGGAGCGGCTGGCGCAGTTCGAGTCGCACCCCTCGTTCCTGTCCACCGTCCAGCGGCGGATCGACGCCTTCGGCCTGGAGTACGCGTGGGCGCGCGTCGACGGGCTCCAGCTGGAGGGCTTCGTGGGCATCGCCAACTTCCGCGAGGCGGTGCCGATCGCGCTGCGGGAGGGCACCTGATGCGCGGACGCCTGGCCCAGCTGAGCCTGTTCCTCGTGGCGCTGCTGATCGGCATCCTGCTGGTGGGCCAGCTGCGCAGCCAGCAGCGCCCGGTGGAGCTGCGCAGCCTGAGCCCGCAGGAGCTGTCGGCGCTGGTGCAGACCCTTGGCCAGCGCAATCGCGAGCTGCAGACCGGCCTCGCTGCCCAGGTGGAGCAGCTCTCCGGCTACCAGCGCGCCGCCGCCGAGGGCCGCAGCCAGCTCGAGCTCGGCGAGCAGGAGGTGCTCACGCTCAACGCCTTCGCCGGGGTGGGTGCCGTCCGCGGGCGCGGGATCATCATCGACGTCGACGGCTTCCTGGACTGGATCGCGATCAACGATCTCATCAGCGAGCTGCGCAACTCGCGCGCCGAGGCGATCGCCATCGGCGATACCCGCATCACCGGGCGCAGCGTGGCGGTCCCCGGCGTCGACGGCGCGCCGGTGGTGGATGGCGTGACCATTGGCACGTCGTTCAGCGTGCGCGCGATCGGCGACCCGGAGGCGCTGTACGCCGCGATCACCGGCCCGGGTGGCATCAAGAACCAACTCGAGCAGGTCGCATCGGTCACCATGAGCCTCCGCGAGGCGGACGCCATCGTCGTGCCCGCCACCACGCGCGACCTTGCCTTCACCGTCGCACAGCCAGGAGAGTGACCGGTACCGTGGACGACCTGTTGAACCGTGCCCTCGACGCCGCCCAGCGGGGCGGCGCGTCGTATGCCGACATCCGCGTCGCCGAGCGCCAGGCCGAGACGCTCACCGTCAAGAACGGTGTGCTGGAGGGGGCCAGCGTGTCGGACTCCGCCGGATTCGGCGTCCGGGTGCTGCGGGACGGCGCGTGGGGGTTCTCTTCCAGCGCGCAGCTCGAGCCGGAGGAGGTCGAGCGCGTGACGCGCGAGGCGATCGCCATCGCGACCGCCTCGCGGCTGGCGAGCCGCGAACCGGTGCAGCTCGACGACAGCCCACCCGTGGTCGATCGCTACGTCACCCCGTACCAGGAGGACCCGCTGGCGGTCTCGATCGACGACAAGCTGCGCATCCTGTTCGAGGCGGATGCCGCCATGGCGCGAGTCCCCGGGGTGGCGGTGCGCGAGGGATTCATCGAGTCGGGGCGGGAGCGCAAGACGTTCGCCTCCTCCGAGGGCGCACGGATCGAGCAGGAGATCGTCGAATGCGGCGCCGGGATCGATGCCACCGCCTTCAACGCGCAGGAGTCGCAGGTCCGCTCGTACCCCAACTCCGCGGGCGGGCAGATGGTCACCGGCGGCTTCGAGGCGGTGCGCGGGATGGACCTTGCCGCGCACGGGCAGCGCATCGGCGAGGAGGCGGTCGCCCTGCTCGACGCGCCACAGTGCCCGGCCGGCGAGATGACGGTGATCATCGACTCCAGCCAGATGGCGCTCCAGGTGCACGAGTCCTGCGGACACCCGATCGAGCTCGACCGCGTGCTGGGCATGGAGGCGAGCTTCGCCGGCACCTCCTTCCTCACCCTCGACACGCTCGGCTCGCTCCGCTATGGGAGCGAGATCGTCAACCTGGAGGCCGATGCCACCGCTCCCGGCGGCCTGGGCACCTTCGGCTACGACGACGAGGGCGTCGCCGCCCAGAACGTGCCGATCGTCACCGCCGGCGCGTTCGTGGGCTACCTCACCAGCCGTGAGACCGCTCCGATCGTCAGCCGCCGCAGCATGGGATCCAGCCGGGCCTGGGGCTGGAACCGCATCCCGCTGATCAGGATGACGAACATCAACCTGCGACCCGGCGACGCGGGGACGCTCGAGGACCTCATCGCGGACACCGATGAGGGCCTTTACCTGGAGATGAACAAGAGCTGGAGCATTGACGACCGGCGCCTGAACTTCCAGTTCGGGACGCAGGCCGGGTGGCTGATCAAGGACGGGAAACGGACGCAGATGGTGAAGAACCCGACCTACACCGGCATCACGCCGCGCTTCTGGGGCAGCTGCGACGCGATCTGCAGCCCGTCGGAGTGGCGGCTGTGGGGCGTCCCCAACTGCGGCAAGGGCGAGCCGATTCAGACCGGGCACGTGGGCCACGGTGCCGCGCCGGC
>JAICQM010000079.1 GCA_025937875.1 Chloroflexota bacterium | reverse complement strand
TGCTCATCGGTCACATGGACACCGTGTTCGAGGCCGGCACCGCCGCCGAGCGCCCGTTCCGGGTGGAGGGTGGACGCGCCCTCGGACCCGGCGTGACCGACATGAAGGCCGGGTTGCTGGCGGGTCTCCATGCGTTGCGCGGGCTGCTGGCGAGCGGCGCGAGACCATCGGTCACGTTCGTATCCAACCCCGATGAGGAGATCGGGTCGCCATTCTCGACGCCGATCATTCGGTCGCTGGTTGCCGACCACGACGTGGCGCTCGTCCTCGAGTGCGCCCGCGCCAACGGCGATATCGTCTCAGCCCGCAAGGGGATCGCCGACGCCGAGGTGCTCGTGCGCGGGCGCGCCGCACACGCCGGGATCGAGCCGGAGAAGGGCCGCCACGCGATCCTCGCCGCCGCGCGTCAGGTGGAGCGCATCCAGGCGCTCAACGGCCGGTGGTCCACGGTCACCGCCAACGTCGGCGTCATCGGTGGTGGCACTCGGCCCAACGTCGTGCCGGCCGCGTGCCGGTACCAGGTCGACCTGCGCGCGGCGACCGTCGCGGAGTTCGACGCGGCGTGGGCCGAGCTCGGGGCCATCGTCGCCGAGCCCGCACCGGACGGCACGGCCGCCGAGCTGCGGCGCATCGCCCACCACCCACCGATGGAGGCGTCGCCGGCCGGCACCCGGTTGGTGGCGCTGGCGGCCGGGATCGCTGCGGAGCTCGGCTTCGCGCTGCGCGACGCGTCGACCGGCGGTGCTTCCGACGCCAACACGACCGCGGCCGCCGGGCTGCCGACCCTCGACGGGCTGGGCCCGGTGGGTGGCGACGACCACTCCGCCGACGAATGGCTCGACCTGGAGAGCGTCGTCCCGCGGGTCACGATGCTGGCGGCGCTGATCGACCGGGTGAATGAGGCCCTCGCCTGAGCGATATTTCGGCCGTTTTCGGCCCGAGCCTCGCATTGTGCTGGTTGACCGATATATCGGTCACGGGTCGGGCTTCCCGCGCTCGATGCGCGGGGTGGGGAAGAGCAGCACGGGATCCTGGGCGGGTGGCCCTCGGGTGCTCCCCCGCGCCGTGTCAGCACCGGCTCGTGCTCCACGAGCGATGTGTCGTCAGGACTCGTGGTCCACGAGCGGCTGCTGACAGCAGCGCCGGGCCCCATGCGGCGCCCCAGGCTGCGAGCGGGTCAGGGACGGCGGCGGCCGGCCAGCGCACCCTCGACTAGAATGAGCGCTCCGTGACGACTCAGAGCGACGACCCGGCGCGTGCCGTCGACTTCCGGCACCGCACCTCGCTGCAGGTGCGCTTCCGCGACACCGACGCGTTCGGGCACGTCAACAACGCCGTCTTCGCCAGCTACACCGAGCTGGCCCGCATCCGCTACCTGCTCGACGTCCTGCGACCCGATCGGCCCTTCGATCGCATGCCGCTCATCCTGGCCCACCTGGCGATCGACTTCCGCTCGCCGATCCTCTTCGGCGAGGAGGTGCTCGTCGAGACGCGGGTCGACCGGATCGGGCGGACCAGCTTTGCGATGAGCCATCGCATGACGGCCGGAGAGGACCGCGTGGTCGGCGAGGTTGCATCGGTGCTCGTCGCGTACGACTACGAGGCGGCGGGCCCGATGCCCGTGCCGGACGCCTGGCGAGCCACGTTCGCCGCATTCGAAGGGCGACCGCTCGATACCGATTCCTCCCGGCCGATGGCGGCCGGGACCACGACCTGACAGGAGACCGATGGCCGAGACACACCAGTTCGATCTGCTCATCCTGGGAGGCGGGATGAGCTACGTGGGCGCCATCCGTGCCGCGCAGCTCGGCCTCTCGGTCGGCCTCGTCGAGCGCGACAAGCTCGGCGGCACGTGCCTCAACCGCGGTTGCATCCCGTCCAAGGCGCTGCTGGAGACCGCCGACCTGCTGCATCGCGTGCGCGAGCAGGGCGCCGAGTTCGGGATCGGCGGTGGCG
This sequence comes from Chloroflexota bacterium, assembly GCA_025937875.1. Lineage (GTDB taxonomy): Bacteria > Chloroflexota > Limnocylindria > QHBO01 > QHBO01 > JAICQM01. Next base: position 6,477 of record JAICQM010000079.1, on the reverse strand, counting down.
ACAAGGTGAGCCTCGACTACGGAGCGCTCGGCACGCGGCGCGACGCCGTCGTGGACAAGCACGTCAAGGGCGTCGAGTTCCTCATGAAGAAGAACAAGGTGACCGTCCTCCAGGGCAATGGCGTGCTCACCGGCCCGACCAGCGTCCGCGTCTCGGGCGGGGCGTCGGGCGACGTGGAGGCAACCGCCACCAACCTCATCCTCGCCACCGGCTCGGCGCCGCGCTCGCTGCCCGGACTGGATCCCGATGGGCGGCTGATCATCACCAGCGACGAGGCGCTCCAGCGCAACGACGTGCCGCCGCGCGTCACGATCGTCGGCGCCGGCGCGATCGGCGTCGAGTGGGCCAGCATGTATCGCGACTTCGGGGCGGAGGTGACGCTCGTCGAGTTCGCCGACCGCATCGTGCCGCTCGAAGATCCGGAGGTCGGCAAGGAGCTGGGGCGCGTCTTCAAGAAGCGCGGCATCGCCATCCACACCGCCAGCACCATCGACGCCGAGACGATCAAGAAGGCCGAGAACGACGTCAGCTTCACGATCGCCGGCAAGGACGGCGGCAAGCGCACCGACGTCACCGCCGACGTGATCCTGGTCGCGGTCGGGAGGCGGCCGCTGACCGACAACATCGGCCTGGAGGCGATCGAGGGCCTCACGCTCGATCGCGGCTACGTCGTCGTCGACGAGTACCTGCGGACCGGCGTCCCGCACCTGTACGCCATCGGCGACATCGTCCCGGGCTTCGCGCTGGCGCACGTCGCGAGCCACGAGGCGGTCGTGGCGGTCGAGCATCTCGCCGGCCACGACCCGGAGCCGGTGCGCAAGGAGCTCATGCCGCGGGTGACGTTCTGCCGGCCGCAGATCGCCAGCGTCGGCCTCAGCGAAGCCGAGGCCAGGGAAGCCGGACACGAGACGAAGACGGGCTCGTTCCCCTTCCGGGCACTCGGCAAGGCGACCATCGTCGGCGAGATCGACGGCTTCGCCAAGATCGTCGCCGACGCGGCGACGGGGCGGCTGCTCGGAACGCATATCATCGGACCCCACGCCGGCGACCTGATCGCCGAGCCGACCTTCGCGCAGATGGTCGAGGGGACCGCCGCCGAGATCGCCATGAGCGTCCACGCCCACCCGACCCTGCCCGAAGTGCTGCCGGAGGCCGCGCTCGCGGTCGACGGCGCAGCCATCCACGTCTGAGGGAGCAACGAATGGTGGCCAAGGAGACCGCGACCACGCCGCCCCACGTCGAGCTGGGCCTCACCGACGACGACGTGCGGGCGATGTACCGTCAGATGCTGCTCGCCCGCGCGGTGGACGAGCGGATGTGGCTCATGCAGCGCGCCGGCAAGATCGCCTTCATCATCTCGGGCCAGGGTCACGAGGGCGCACAGGTGGCCACCGCTTGGCCCCTGCGCCCCGGACAGGACTGGATGGCGCCCTACTACCGCTCGATCGCCTCGGCCATCACGTTCGGGATGAGCGCCGAGGACATCGTCACGGCTCACCTCGCCAAAGGCGACGACGTCAGCTCCGGCGGGCGCCAGATGCCCGGCCATTACGGGGGCGCGCCATACAACATCGTCAGCCTCAGCTCGCCGGTCGGAACGCAGGTCCTGCATGCGGTCGGAATCGCCATGGGTGCCTGGGTCCGTGGCGAGGACGTCGTCACCCTCACCAGCTTCGGGGAGGGGACCGCGAACCAGGGCGAGATCCACGAGGCGATGAATTTCGCCGGCGTCCACCGGCTGCCGGTCGTCTTCGTCTGCGAGAACAACGGCTACGCCATCAGCGTCCCGCTCGACCAGCAGGTGGGCGGCGGCAACGTCGCGGCCCGGGCGGCCGGCTACGGGATGACCGGCGTGACCGTCGACGGCGGCGACGTGCTGGCCTGCTACCGTGCCGCCCGCGACGCGCACGCGCGGGCCCGGGCCGGCGACGGGCCGACGCTCATCGAGGCGCACGTCGTCCGCATGACGAGCCACTCGTCGGACGACGACCAGCGCCGCTATCGCGACCCGGCCGAGGTCGAGGCGCTCAAGGAGCGCGACCCGATCAGCATCTTCGGGGACCAGCTGCGCGGCTGGGGCCTGCTCGACGAGGAGGTCGACACCCAGCTGCGGGCCGATGTCAAGGCGGAGGTCAACGACGCCAGCAAGCGCGCCGAGGCGCGCCCCGACCCGGACGTGGCGACCGCGCTGCGCCACGTCTACGCCGAGGAGCAGCACGATGCCTGAGCTCAACATTCTCGAGGCGGTGCGCCTCGGCATGGACGAAGAGATGGAGCGCGACGAGCGGGTCATGGTCCTCGGCGAGGACGTCGGCAAGAAGGGCGGCGTCTTCGGCGCCACCGAGGGTCTGTTCGCCAAGTACGGCGCGAAGCGGGTACTGGACACACCGCTCACCGAGGCGATGATCGCCGGGGCCGCGGCCGGCGCCGCGATCTACGGGCTACGACCCATCGCCGAGATGCAGTTCGCCGATTTCGTGTATCCCGCCTTCAACCAGATCGTGTCTGAGATCAGCCGCATGCGCTATCGGTCCAACGGCACCTTCGGACTGCCGATGGTGATTCGCATGCCGTACGGGGGCGGCGTCCACGGCGCGCTGTACCACAGCCAGTCGAACGAGGCCTACTTCACGTCGACGGTGGGCCTCAAGGTCGTCGCGCCCGGCACGCCGGCCGATGCCAAGGGCCTGCTCAAGGCCGCGGTCCGCGACCCGGACCCCGTCATGTTCTTCGAGCACAAGAAGACGTATCGCCTGTTCAAGGCGGAGGTTCCCGACGGCGACACCGTCGTGCCGATCGGCAAGGCAGATGTCGCGCGCCCCGGTACGCATCTGTCGATCTTCTGCTACGGCCTCATGCGCACCTTCGCCCTCGAGGCGGCGGAGACGCTGGCCCGTGAGGACGGCATCGAGGCCGAGGTGGTCGACCTGCGCTCGCTGCGGCCGCTGGACACCGAGGCGATCCTGGCATCGGTCGAGAAGACGTCACGGGCGCTGGTCGTGCACGAGGCGAACCGCTTCGGCGGCTTCGGCGCCGAGGTCGCCGCCCTCATCGCCGAGGAGGGCTTCGAGCACCTCGATGCGCCGGTCACCCGCCTCGCCGGGCCCGAGGTGCCGGGCGTGCCGTTCCACCACAACCTCGAGGACTGGTTCATGATCAGCCCGGCCAAGATCGTGGACGCCGCCCGGGCGCTCGCTGCCTACTGATGCGTTCCGCAGCGTCTGTGGCCCGGCAGGGATCGGCCGAATCTGACACCATCGACCGCACGAACACGCGCTGACGACACGAGGAAGACCAACGACCATGGCGACCACGATCAAGATGCCGCAGCTGGGTGAGTCGGTCACCGAGGGCACCATCGAGCGCTGGCTCGTCAAGGAAGGCGACACGGTCGAGCAGTACGACCCGCTGTTCGAGGTCGTGACCGACAAGGTCAACGCCGAGGTCCCCGCCGAAGTGGCAGGCACGATCACCAAGATCATCGTCGGCGACGGCGAGACGGTGGCGGTTGGTACGCCGCTGGCCGAGATCGACGCGGATGGGGAGGGCGCCCAGACCGATGCGGCCGCTCCCGCGGCCGATGCGGCCGCTCCCGCGGCCGAGGCGCCGGCTCCCGCCGCCGAGGCGCCGGCTCCCGCCGCAGAAGCCCCCGCTCCATCGCCTGAGCCCGAGGCGGCGTCGGCCGCCGAGACGTCCCCCGCACCCGAGCCGGCGGCCGCGCCGGCGGAGACGCCGCCAGCCGAGCAGCCGCAGGCCGCCGAGCAGCCTGCCGCGACCCCACCCACCGACGGCAGCATGCGGATGACCCCGGCGGTCCGCCGCCTCGTGCGCGAGCACAATTTGGACATCGCCAGCATCACCGGCACCGGCAGCGGCGGTCGCGTCACGCGCGACGACGTCATGAAGCTGGTCGCCCAGGGCGGCCAGGGCGCCACCGCAGCTGCGCCGGCAACGACAGCGCCAGCGGCCGAGGCTCCCGCCGCACCGGCGGCGCCCAGCTCGCCTCCGGCCGAAGCTCCCGCTGCACCACCGGCTGCAGCTCCCGCGCCGTCATTCGCGCCAACGCCCGTCCCGCCGCCGTCGGGTGGCGACACCGAGATCGCCCTGTCGCAGATGCGCAAGGGCATCGCGGCGAAGATGACGCAGGTCAAGCAGACCGTGCCCCACGCCTACACCGTGGTCGAGGTCGACATGGGCAACGTCGTTCGCTGGCGCGAGGCGAACCAGGGCGCCTACAAGGCGCGCGAGGGCATCGGGATCAGCTACGTGGCGGCGGTCATCAAGGCCGTCACCGAGACGCTGCGCCAGCATCCGACGGTGAACGCCCAGTTCGCGGGCGACAAGATCATCCTCAAGCAGCGCATGAACATCGGGATCGCGGTGGCGGTCGACAACGGCCTCATCGTGCCCGTCATTCACGACGCGGACCAGCTGAGCATCAGCGGCGTCAATCGCAAGGTCCAGGACCTTGCGGCGCGCGCGCGAACCAACAAGCTGAAGCTAGACGAGATCCAGGGCGGCACGTTCACGGTCAACAACACCGGCTGGTTCGGCTCGGTCTCGAGCATGCCGATCATCAACGCGCCGGAGGTGGCCATCCTCTCGATGGAGGCGATCGTCAAGCGCCCCCGGGTCATCGAGGTCGAGGGCCAGGACGCGATCGCCATTCGACCGATGATGAACATCGTCTGCTCATTCGATCACCGCGTGCTCGATGGCGCGCAGGTGGGTTTCTTCATGGCCGATGTGCGCAAGCGCCTCGAGGAGTGGAACGCCGACACGTCGCTCGGCTGAGCGGAGCGTCAGCCAGTCCGCGGCCCGCGCGGCTCGCCGCCCAACCGGCGCAGGGCCGGCACCCAGGCCAGGACGCCAACGGCCTGCAGGGTGACCCAGACGATGACCAGCACGCCCGGTACTCCGAGCACGGCGGCAGGGACGACCCAGATGGTGACGCCGCCGACCAACCCGATCTGACCCAGGACGACGTCGGCCCCATCGCCGACCGCCTCCGCGTGCAGCCCCGAAGCCACCGCAGCGGACGCCCCGGCCGGCAGCACGTCGACGGCAGACCCCGTGCCACCCTCGGCCGCGAGCCTGGCCGATGCGGCTGCGGCTGGCGATGGCGAGGGTTCGACATCGGCCGGCCCGCCTGCCCGAGCCGCCGAATCGGGCGACGCGGAGGCGGGCAGGGTCTCTCGCGCCTCGGTTGACGCGGCGGGCGCGTGAGCGGACGCACTCGGGCGGGCGGTGGGCACCAGGCCGATGCTTGGGAGGGAGATGCTCGGCAAGGAGACGCTGGGCGGCGGGGTGCTCGGCAGCGGCACCGGCAGCAGCGGTGATGGTGTGGGAGTGGGGGTGGCCGAGGATGTCGGTGTCGGCGCGGGCGGCGACGTGACCTGGATCGTCAGGTGCTCCGTGCCAGGGATGAACGAGCCATCGCAGTCCTTGTCGCGGATGACGCGCGTCGTCCAGGTGAGCGACCCGGAAGACAGCGGTACTGCGGTCACGGAGAAGGTGACCGACTCGCCGACCCCCAGCCGGCTTCCGCCGCTATCACTCTGGACGGTGGCCGTCGATCCCGAGCTGCTTCCGAACCAATCGCCGCCGGGGCCACCGACGACGGAGACCGACTCGATGATGAATTCGGTCCCGACGTCGACCTGGACACAGCCGATATCGTCGATGCCCAACAGGGCGAGCAGGTTATCGTTGCTCACCCGGAGCGCGTAGGCCTGCGCCTGGCCGACCTGGCCCGTGCTCGAGTCCGGACTCTGGCTCCAGCCGAGCAGCGCAGCCGCCGGCGCGGCCTGGGCGAGCCAGACCGCCGAGACGGCAGCCATCACCGTCGACCGGCGGAGCCCGCCGGCGATCAGGCGACCCATCGCTCCGGGACCCAGATGGGGCCCGGCTCGACGCCGGGCAGCGGCGCGTCGGGGGCAGTGGTGATGCCCGCGATGAACGCGACCACCAACCGCTCTTCGAGCTGGGTGCCCGCAGCGTCACCGAGACGGTCGAGCGCCTCTTCGATGGGCAGCGCCTTCCGATACGGCCGCGTCGTCGTCATGGCCGAGAAGGCATCCGCCACGGCCAGGATGCGCCCGACGAGCGGGATGTTCTCGCCTTCCAGCCCGTCGAGGTAGCCGTTGCCGTCCCAGCGCTCGTGGTGGTGGCGGATGCCCGCCCGGACGCTGTCGACGTGCGGGACATCACGAACGATCGAGTCACCCAGCGCGACGTGCTGCTTGAAGATGTCGTACTCCTCCGCAGTGAGCCGGGCCGGCTTGCGCAGGATCGTGTCCGGGATGCCGATCTTGCCGACATCGTGGAGCAGGCCGGCGACGTGCAGCGTCGCGCGGGTCTCTGCGTCCAGGCCCAGCCGATCGGCCAGGAAGACGGCGTAGCGGGCGACATCCTCGGAGTGTCGCTTGGTGTATCGGTCCTTGGTGTCGACGGCGATGACGAGGCCGGTCAGAAGCC
>JAICQM010000282.1 GCA_025937875.1 Chloroflexota bacterium | reverse complement strand
GCGGCGAGCCCACCCCGCGCTAGACTCGGGCCACATGGCCCGCATCCTCGTCGTCGAGCCCGTGGCGCAGCCCGGGCTCGACCTGCTCACCGCCGCCCACGAGACGCAGATCCGTCTCGGACTGAGCCGTGACGAGCTGCTCGGCACGCTCGGGGAGGCCGGGGGCTGGGACGCCCTGATCGTCCGATCCCAGACGCGAGTCGACGCCGAGCTGCTCGCCGCCGCCGCGCCGCGGCTGTCGGTGGTGGGCGTGGCGAGCGTCGGGATCGACCGCATCGACGTCGAGGCGGCGACGCGCGCCGGCGTCATGATCGTCAACGCCCCCACCGGCAACACGATCGCCGCCGCCGAGCACACGATGGCCCTCATGCTGGCCCTGCTGCGCCACGTTCCGGAGGCCGATGCCTCGGTCCGCACCGGCGCCTGGGACCGGACCACCTACACCGGGCGCGAGCTCCGGGGCAAGGTGCTCGGCATCATCGGCCTGGGGAAGATCGGCCGGGCAGTCGCTCGCCGCGCGACCGGCTTCGAGATGCGCGTCCTGGCCAGTGACCCGTATCTCACCGCCGAGCAGGCGGCCGAGGCCGGCGCCAGGATGGTTGGCCTGCCGGAGCTGCTGCATCGGTCAGACGTCATCACCGTGCACACACCGCTCAACCCGCAGACGCGCAACCTCCTCGGTCGGGCCCAGCTCGAGGCCATGCATCCGGGTGCCTTCGTGCTCAACGTGGCCCGCGGCGGCATCGTCGACGAGTCCGCCCTGGCCGATGCCCTTCGGTCCGGCCACCTCGCCGGCGCCGCCGTCGACGTGTACGCCACCGAACCGATGCCTCCCGACAGCCCGCTCCGCAGCGCCCCCAATCTGGTCTTGACCCCGCATCTCGGCGCGTCGACCACCGAGGCCCAGGACCGCGTCGGCATCGAGATGGCCGAGCAGGTCATCGCCGCACTCGCCGGCTTGACGCCGCCCTACGCCATCAATGCGCCATCGGTCGCGCCCGACGTCCAGCCTCGCCTCCGCCCGTACGTCGAGCTCGGCCGGCGCCTCGCTATCCTGGCGCGGCAGCTCGCGCCGGGCCCGGTGGACGCGATCGGCCTGACCTACGCCGGCGAGATCGCCGCCGGCGAATGCGCCCCCATCCGGACCGCCGCCCTCGCCGGCATCCTCGAGGCGGTGACCGACCAGCGCGTCAACGCCGTCAACGCCGATCTCGTGGCGCGCGAGCGCGGCATGACGGTGACCGAGACCCGGACCGATGCCTCCGAGCCATGGGCCTCCCTCGTCGTGCTCGACGCCGGTGGCCTGCGGCTGGCCGGTTCGACCGCGCATGGCCGCCCACACCTCGCCGGGTTCGACGGCTTCGGGATCGATGCCGAGCTGGCCGGACCGATGCTCGTCACCCGCCATCACGATCGCCCCGGCGTGGTCGGCTTCGTCGGCACGCTCCTGGCCGAGGCCGGCATCAACATCTCGTCGTTGGAGCTCTCGCGACTGTCGGCGCATGGCGAGGCGATGATGTTCGTCTC
>JAICQM010000002.1 GCA_025937875.1 Chloroflexota bacterium | reverse complement strand
GGTCCACGAGCGGTGTGTCGTGAAGGTTCGTGCTCCACGAATAGGTGCTGATGGCCCAGGACCGTGCGCTGGGGCGCGCGCAACTACGAGGATCGGGCCGCAATGAGGCCATTCATGGTCGGATCGTGCGCTGGGGCGCACGCGGGGCGACGGCACGGGTGCCGCAGGGGTGCGGGAGGGGCCCCTAGGCGGGGATCTCGGCGGTGGAGCGGGTCGAGGGCACGCCGGGGACGGGGAAGCGGTCGGCGATCGCCGCCACGCGGGTCCGGACAGCCTCCTGGGCATCGGCGTCGTCGCGTGCGCCGATGCCGGCCACGATGAGCTCCGCGATCTCGCGCATCTCGTCCTCGCGCATCCCGCGCGACGTGACCGCCGGCGTTCCCACCCGGATCCCGGAGCCGATCATCGGCTTCTCCGGGTCGTAGGGGATGGTGTTCTTGTTGACGGTGATCCGCACCTCGCCGAGGGCGAGATCGGCCTCCTTGCCATTCACGCCCAATGGCCGCACGTCGACGAGCATGAGGTGGTTGTCCGTGCCGCCGGAGATGATGGAAGCACCGGCATCGGCCAGCGCACCGGCCAGCGCCCGGGCGTTGGCGACCGTCTGCTCCTGGTCACGCCGGAAGGCATCGGTCTGCGCTTCCCGGAAGGCGACCGCCTTGGCGGCGATGACGTGCATCAGCGGTCCGCCCTGGATGCCGGGGAAGACGCTCTTGTCGATCGCCTTCGCGTGCTCCTCGCGAGAAAGGATCATCCCGCCCCGGGGGCCGCGCAGCGTCTTGTGGGTGGTCGTGGTGACGACGTCGGCGTAGGGCACCGGCGAGGGGTGGACGCCGGCGGCCACGAGGCCCGCGAAGTGCGCCATATCGGTCATCAACAGGGCGCCGACCTCGTCGGCGATCTCGCGGAACGCGGCGAAGTCCCAGAGCCGGGGATAGGCGGTGGCCCCGGTGACGATCATGCGGGGGCGGTGCTCGCGAGCCACGGCGCGCACCTCGTCCATGTCGATGAGGTGCGTCTCACGGTCGACCGAGTACGGCACGAAGCTGTAGTACTGCCCGCTGAAGTTGACCGGCGAGCCGTGGGTCAGGTGCCCGCCCTGGTCGAGGGAGAGGCCCATCACCGTGTCGCCGCGCCGGAGGAGGGCGTGATAGACGGCCATGTTGGCCTGCGCCCCGGCGTGCGGCTGGACGTTGACATGCTCGGCGCCGAAGAGCTCCTTCGCGCGGTCGCGGGCCAGGTTCTCGGCCACGTCGACGACCTCGCACCCGCCGTAGTAGCGACGTCCCGGGTAGCCCTCCGCGTACTTGCCGGTCAGCACCGAGCCCATCGCCTCGAGCACCGCCAGGCTCGGGTAGTTCTCGCTGGCGATCAGCTCGAGATGGGAGCGAGTGCGCTCCTCCTCGTCGCGGATGACCTGCCAGATCTCTGGGTCGACCGACTCGAGCTGTGCCCATGCGTCCATGGGCCCCAGTGTACCGATGCGACCTAGGCGCCGACCGCCGACTTCACCTGCGCCTCGACCGATGGGGTCACGACCGTCGGACCCCCGAGAATCGTGACCCGCAACGGGTTCAGGCGATCGAGCTCGGCGGCCACGGCGGGCGGCAGCGAGGTGCCGGGCACGAGGAGCACCGGTCCGCCGGCACGGCCCGCGGCCGCCGCACCGGCCAGGGCGTCGGGGAAGGCGCGCCCCGTGGCCACGTACGCCTGCGGCGCGCTCCCGAAGGCGTCCTTCGAGATGGCGAGCGCGGTCGCGTAGCGATCGATGCCGTACAGGCGGTCCACGCCGCCGCTGCCCGCCAGCGGGCCCAGCTGCGACTCGACCTCGGCGCTGACGATCGCCGGCCCGCCGACGACGACGATGCGTGCCGGGTTCAGCCGATCCAGCTCAACCCGGACGCTGGCCGGCACCGAGGTGCCGGGGACGAGGAGGACCGGCCCGTCCTGCGCACCGGCCGCGGCCGCGGCGGCAAGGGCGTCGGGGAAGTTGCGACCCGACGCCACGTAGGCCACCGGCACACCGGCCGCGCCCGGAGAGAAGGCGTTCTGCGAGATCCGCACCGCGGTGGCGTAGCGGTCGCTTCCGCTGAGGCGGATGACGCCGGCAGCCCCGGCGTAGGGCTCCAGCTGCGCCATGACCGCGCTCGTCACCACTGTCGGGCCGCCGACGACCGCGATCTGGGTCGGATTCAGCCGATCCAGCTCGTAGCGGATGCTGGGCGGCAGCGAGGTGCCGGGGACGAGGAGCACCGGACCGCCGCGCTTGCCGGCCGCCGCAGCGGCGGCCAGGGCATCGGGGAAGTCACGACCGGTGGCGACGTAGGCCACCGGCACGCCGGGGGCGAAGGCGGCGGCCGAAACCGCGGCCGAGGTCACGTAGCGGTCGCCGCCGTAGGCCCTGACCACCTTCGGCACGACCGTGTACTGCGCCACGCGGCTCTGGTTGGCGGCGGTGATCGTGAGTGGCCGTGCCGCGGCGGTGTTGCCATCCGACCAGCGGCTGAAGCGGTACTGCCAGCCGCCGCTCTGGAACGTGGTGGGGGCCGAGATGGTGGCCACGTGTCCGACGAGGTTGGTCCGCGTCGCCGCCACGCCGTCCACCAGGACCCCGGCTCCGGGCGGCGTGCTGGTCAACGTAAGCGTCGAGGCCTTCGGGTAGAGGTAGACGGTCCTCGATGCCGTCAGGTTGCCGGTGTCGGTCGCGGTGAGGCGCAGGCTCAGATACGCGGGCCACTCGTGGTCCGGGGCGCTGAAGCTGACCGAGGCACCGCTGAACGACTGGACCTGGTGCGCGTGGCAGTTGCTCGGGCAGTGGTGCATGGTGAGCGTCCAGCTCAGCGCGGTGCCGGGCAGGGAACCATCCTGGGGATCGCTGGCCGATCCGCTGGCGTGGATCGTGTCGCCGACGATCCAGACCCGGGCCGCCAGCGGACCTACGCCGTTTGCCGGCGGCGTGGCCGTCATGAAGGCCGGCGGCGGGGCGTAGGTCGTGCTGCCGACCTGGACCGAGCCGATCGTCGCGGTCGGCGGCGCGTTGGCCGGCGAGATGACGATCGGGGCGCTGATCGTCGACGAGGACGCGGCATCGGTCACGCGCAGGCGGACCTGGACCTGGCCGGGGTCGGTGTAGGTCCGGTCGACCTCGGCTGTGGTGCCGTCGTCGTACTGGCCGTCGCCGTCGAGGTCCCAGGCGTAGCTCAGGCCGAGACCGAGCGGCGACGAGGAGCCCGTGCCGTCGAAGTGGACGTCCAGCGGAGCCGCGCCGCTGGTCGGGCTGGCGGTGGCGACCGCGCTGGGGGCCCCGTAGCGGATGCGGTGGATCGTGCCGCCGTCGAAGTCGACGTAGAACAGGTCACCGCCCGGGCCGATAGTCAGGTCGACGGGCGCCGTCTCCTGGAAGCTGGACACCTGGGCCGGATCGGGGACGCCGCCGGCGCCCGGCCGCATGACGCGGATCTCGCCCTGCACGTAGTCGGCGAAGAACAGCGCACCGTCGTACATGTCGGGATAGGCGCCACCGTTGTAGAAGGCGAGACCGCTGATCGACGAGCCGCCGACATGCGGGTAGCTGTAATGCGGCTGCACCGTCTCGGCGAGGTTGAGCTGGCAGCCGGCGTGGCTCTGGTAGCCGGTCAGCGAGGTCGCCCCCTCGAAGCACGGCCATCCGAAGTTGGGCGCCGTGGCGGAGCTGGGCGTGAAGCGGTTGATCTCCTCGGTCATGTTCCAGCCCACGTCGCCGACCCACAGCTCACTCGTTCCGGGTCGGAAGGCGATCCGGAACGGGTTCCGCAGGCCGTAGGCGGCGATGCGTCGGGCGTTCAAGTCGGCACTGGCTGCGTACGGGTTGTTGGGCGCACCGGCACCGGTGGACGGGACGAGGCGCAGGACGGCGCCGTCGAGCGAGACCCCCTCGCCCGCTGCGCGGCGGGGTGACTGCGAGCGCATGGCGCCGCCCTTGTCGGCAGGGTCGCCGCATGGGTTGACCGGGATCGGCGAGCCGGGCGAGCCGCCGTTCTGGCCGTAGTCGACATCGTTGAAGTCGGCGCCGTCGCCGGCGCTCACGTAGAGGTAGCCGTCGGGACCGAACGCGAGGTCATCCTGGCTGTGCGACGGGAACTGCTGGCACCACTCGCCGCTGATGAGGGTCGTGCGGCTCGTGACGCCATTGGCAGCATTCACCGTGATCTTGATGAGGCGACCGGTGACGACGCAGCCGTCATCGGTGAGGCCCGGCGGGTCGGGACAGTCCTCGTCCCATTGCGGGTGCGTGCCGCCGGGGAGCGCGTCGTAGGTGTACAGCAGCCAGATCGACGGATCGGTCGGAAACGTGGGGGCCAGGGCGATGCCCGCCAGCCCTCGGTCCCAGAAGTCATTGACCTCGTCGTGGATGTCGAGGACCACGGACTTGGTCGTATCGGTCAGCGAGTCGAACACCACCAGGCGGCCGCGCTTCTCGGTCACGAAGACGCGGCCGTCGGGGGAGAACGCGACCGAGGTCGGCTGGTCGAGCCCGTCGAGGACCTGGCTGTCGGTGAATCCCGTGGGCGGGGCCCCGGCACCGGCGAAGCCGTCGGTGTGCGGGGCGGGCGCGCCTTCGGCAAGGAACCCGGGCTCGGGGTCGGCGGCGGTGGCGGGTGACGCGGTGGGCGTCACGAAGAGGGATGGACCGATGAGGGCAAGAAGCGAGATCGCGACGGCGAGTCCGCGCCGGACGGGATTCGGTTGTCGATGACTCGTCATGCGCAAGATGACTCCCCCGTGCTGAGCAGCCGGGCAACAGTACCACCCCTCAGGCATCGACCTCGATCCGGTCCCCGGTGCGGATGCGCACCAGCTCGGCGGCGGGGCACACGACGACCGGCACGTGGATCCCGTACAGCTCGCGAGCGACCGCGCTGCCGACGGCGAGGATGAGATCCGGCACCCCGAGGACGATGGCCAGCGGGGCGGTGCCGGCACGCACCGCCTCGGCCAGCACCGACGACGATGACGAGCTGCCGCGCGCCGCGGCCATCACCAGCACCCGCCCGGTGACCCGTTGGCCGCGCTGCGGATGTCGGCCGTCGACGATCTCGCCCGTCGCCGGATCGATCCCGCCCCACAGGCTGAGCGGCTCGTCGAGCACCAACGCGGCGCCGGCGATCGCGCTCACGCGCCGCCCCACGCGCCGGGATCCACCATCACCCGCCCCGCGACCGCCGACGCGATGCAGTCCGCTCGGCTGGCGAAGACGACCTCGCGACCGATGTTGCCCGGGGCGTAGGCGGCCCACTTGGCCGAGTCGGTCATGACGATGCCCGCCGCCGGACGCAGGACGGGGCTGAGGTAGCTGCAGGTGTCGACCAGGAGCTCGACCCCGGCGACGCGCAGCCGCGCCTCGATCCCCGCCGCGGTCGCTTCCGCCAGCACGTCGCGCCCGGTGGAGACCAGCAGCTCGACGCCGGGCGCCGGCCTGCGGCCGTCCATGGCGTCGGCGATCCGGCGGAGCTCGTCCAGCGAGGCGTGCGGCGTGCCCAGCGATACGGCCCCCAGGGGCCCTCCCTCGCCGGTCGTCAGGGCGTCACGCGCGGCGCGAAGCTCGCCGAGGGTGATCTCCTCCATGGCGTCCGGCGCCTGCCCGCCGAGCGCGGCCTCCAGGGTGGGCGCCTCGGGCGTGGATCCGATGGCGTGGAACATGGCCACCGCACCCGACGAGGCGGCCGCGGCACCGAGGGCCTTCAGACGATCCTCCGAGACGCCACCCGGCAGCCCGACCAGGGCCGCCACGGCCGAACCGGCGCGCCGCCCGAGCACCATGCCCAGCACCGGATACAGGACGTCGGCCGTTCGCAACGCGGCCGGGACGTCGTCGGCGAGGCGGAGCACGAGCGTCGCGCGTCGCGCGGCGTCGGTGTGCAGCCCCGCATGGGGCACGCGGCCGACCACCGCGGCGGCGATGTCGGTGAAATCGCCGTAGCGCTCCGTGCGCGCGCCGAGGACCGAGTTGCAGAAGACGATCGCGTTCGACTCGGCCCACGCCACCTGCTCCCCGACGGTCGGCCGCGCGAAGGGGAGCTGGTACGGCGCACAGGTGTAGGTGGGCCGGCAGCCGAGGTCGCGGTAGGCGGCCATGAGCTCGCGGCCCCGCGCCGCCGCGGTGGCGTCGCCCCGCCACAGCTCGGGGTGCAGGAGGTCGACGGCTCCCACGTTGAGCGTGGTCGGCACCGCGACCCGGGTGCCACCCTCGGCGAGTCGATGCACGAAATCGAGCGTCGCCTGCCCGTGATAGAGGCACGAGTCGACGTGGGCGCCGACGATGGGCACCAGGCGATCGGCGCCCAACCCTTCGGCGGCAAGCAGGATGAGCCGCATCGCGAACGCCGTCCCCGAGCCGGCATCGCCGGCGAGGAGCGCCCGGTCGCGGTCGTCGAGCGCGACCGGCATCGTTCTAGCGGGCCTCTTCGGCCTCGACGCGGTGGATCTTCTCGACCCGTGGGGCGTGGCGACCACCCTGGAACTCGCCGTCGAGGAAGGCCCGCAGGCAGGCCCTGGCGACCTCCGAACCCACGATCCGGGCCCCCATCGAGAGGACATTGGCGTCGTTGTGCTCGCGGCCCAGACGGGCGGTCACCGGGTCGGCAGCCTCCACGCAGCGGACCCCGCGCACCTTGTTGGCGACGATCGCCTCGCCGGTGCCGCTCCCGCCGAGGACGACCCCCAGGTCGAAGTCGCCGTCGCGCACCGCGCGTGCGACCGGCGCGATGAGATCTGGGTAGTCCACCGGCTCGGGGCCGAACGTGCCGAAGTCGCGATACTCGATCCGGAGCTCGTCGAGCAGCGTGCACAGCTCGCCCTTCAGGGCAAACCCGGCATGATCCGAACCGATCGCGACGCGCATGGCCCGCAGAGTGTACGTAACCCGACGCCGGGGGCTCGCCAGCTGTCAGCACCTATTCGTGGAGCACGAACCTTCACGACACAGGGCTCGTGGAGCACGAGCGGGTGCTGACACCGCGCGAGGGAGCACCCGAGGGCCACCCGTCCCGGACCCGTGGCGCTCTTCGGTACCCCGCGCATCGAGCGCGGGGAGCCCGGCCGGCGACAGACCGGTCAGGCCAGGTCGATCAGGGCTGCCAGCTCGGCGCGGCTGATCGGTCCCTCGCGCAGGACGCGCGCCGGCGTGTCGGAAAGATCGACCACGGTGGACGGCACGCCGCCGGGCACCGCACCCCCGTCGACGACGGCGTCGAGCTCGCCCTGCTGGGTGGCGAAAGCGATGAGCACCTCGTCGGCGCCGAGGGTGTCGGGCTCGTCGGAGATGTTGGCGCTGGTCGCCAGCAGCGGGCCGGCGGCGGCGATCAATGCGCGGGCGACGTCGTGGTCGGGAATGCGGAAGGCGACCGTCTCGCCGGTGGCGATCGGCAGGACGAGCGTCAGTGGCCCCGGCCACCAGCGCGCGGCCAGGTGACGCGCGCGGTCATCGAGCACGGCACCGGCGGCCTCCGCCTGCGCGATCGAGGCGAGCAGGACCGGAATACGACGCTCGGCGGGTCGCCGCTTCAGGGCGAACAGGGCATCGAGGCGATCGGCGCGCGAGCGGGCCACCGCGACGCCGTAGACGGTATCGGTGGGGAACGCGACGAGGCCGCCGGCGGCCAGGATGGCGGCGGCGCGCGCGATGCCGTCAGCGGTCGGCGGCAGCCGATCGGTCATGGCAGGCCGATCCGCACGACGCGCTCCACGCCGGCGAGGTCCTGGCGCACCTCGATGGCCGCGCCGGCCGGAGCCATGGCGCGGATCGCGGATGCCTGCCCGACCCCGAGCTCGAGCAGCAGCGTGGCGCCCGGTCGGGTCGCCCGTGGCGCGTCGCGCAGGAGGCGCCGCAGCAGGTCGAGGCCGTCGCTGCCGCCGTCGAGCGCCAGCCGCGGCTCGTGCGGATCGCGGCCGAACCGGGCGTCCACCTCGTCGGAGGCGACGTACGGGAGGTTGGCGATGACGACGTCCGGTGCGGGGAGCAGGTCGCCGGCACCATCGAGCAGATCGGTGCAGGCGAGGGTCACGAGGCCGGCAACGCGATGCGCGGCCAGGTTCTCGGCGGCCAGCTCCAGGGCCTCCGGGGAGAGGTCGCTCGCCGCCAGCCGCACCCGCTCCAGGCGCAGTGCGACACGGAAGCGGAGGGCGATCGCGAGTGACACCGCCCCGCTGCCGGTGGCCACCTCCCAGGCCACGATCGGCGGCCCCTCCGCGCCCGCGGCCAGCCGAGCGGCGATCTCGTCGATCGCGGCCTCGGCGAGCAGCTCCGTCTCGGGACGGGGAATGAGCGCCCGCGGATCGGTCGCGATCCGCAGGCCGAACCACTCCTTGAAGCCACGCAGGTAGGCGACCGGCTCCCCTGCCGCGCGCCGCTCGATCAGGCCGGCCAGGGCGACGATGTGCTCGGCGGCAACAGGGTCGTCGCGGTGGCCGAGGAGCCATGCCCGATCGCGGCCGACGAGATGGCCCAGAAGCAGCTCGGCGTCGAGGCGGGCGGTTGGCGCCGGGGAGACGCGCAGGCGCTGGGTGGCATCGTCGAGCACGTCGCCGACGGTCATGCCGGGCTCGGCCATCGGTCTAGCCGTCGCCGCCGCCCATGTCGGAGAGCCGATCGGCGCGATCGCGCTCGGCCAGGGGCTCGACGATCCGGTCCAGGTCGCCCTCGAGCACGCCGGGCAGGTTGTGGACGGTGAGCCCGACCCGGTGGTCGGTGATGCGGTCATCGGGAAAGTTGTAGGTGCGGATCTTCTCGGAGCGCTCGCCGCTGCCGACCTGCGAGCGGCGCTGCTCGCCCCGCTCCTCGGCAAGCCGCTGGCGCTCGACCTCCAGCAGCCGGGCACGCAGCACGGCGAGGGCCTTGGCCTTGTTCTTGTGCTGGCTCTTCTCATCCTGGATCGCGACCATGGTGCCGGTGGGCAGGTGAGTGATGCGCACCGCCGAGTCGGTGGTGTTGACGCTCTGGCCGCCGGGGCCACTGGACCGGTAGACGTCGATGCGCAGGTCCTTCTCGTCGATCTCCAGCTCAACGTCCTCGGCCTCTGGCAGGACGCTGACCGTGGCGGTCGAGGTGTGGATCCGTCCGGCGGCCTCGGTCACCGGGACGCGCTGCACGCGGTGGACGCCGGACTCGAACTTCAGTCGCGAGTAGGCGCCGTCGCCGCGAATCTCGGCGATGACCTCCTTCACCCCGCCGCCATCGCTCTCGGAGGTGGAGAGGACCTCGGTCTTCCAGCGCCGTCGCTCGGCGTAGCGGGCATACATGCGGAACAGGTCGGCTGCGAACAGGGCGGCCTCGTCGCCGCCGGCCCCGGCGCGGACCTCGACGATGACGTTGCGGTCGTCGTTGGGGTCACGGGGGACGAGGAGCTCGCGCAGCTCGTCATCGAGTGCGGCCTCGCGTGCCTCCAGGTCGGCGACCTCCTCGCGCGCCATCTCGCGCACCGCCTCGTCGTTGTCGGAGGTCATGCCGCGGGCGGCGTCGAGCTGGGCGCGGACGTCAGTCCAGGCACGGAAGGCGGTGATGATCGGCTCGAGGCGCGACAGCTCCCGCCCGAGTTGCTGGAGGCGGGCCGGGTCGTTGGCGATATCGGGCGTCCCGAGCTGCCGGCTGATCTCCTCGTAGCGCGCCTCCGCCTCGCGCAGGCGCTCGATCATGCCGAGGGTGTCGCGGGGGCGGCCTCGGCTGCGGCAGCCTGCGCCTCGCGATCCGCGGTCAGGCAGCTCTCGAGGCTGGCGATGCTGACCTCGAGCATCGAACGGTCCGGCGGGCGCGTGGTGAGCGACTGCAGCCAGAGGCCCGGCGCGTAGATCGCCCGCACCACCGGGTTGCCGTAGTGGCTGGCGCCGAAGCGCACCAGCTCGTAGGCGACGGCGGCGATCACCGGCACCAGGACGATCCGCGACAGGAACAGGAGCGGCAACGGAACGCCTGCGCGGGGGATGAGGCTGAAGAAGAAGATGCTGATGACGACCACGATGAGGATGAACGTCGTGCCGCAGCGGGTGTGGGCGGTGCTGAAGCGGTCGACCTCCTCCGGCGTCAGCGGACGGCGCGCCTCGTTGGCGCTGATCGCCTTGTGCTCCGCGCCGTGGTATGCAAAGACGCGCTTGATGTCCTCCATCAGGCCGATCAGGCCGATGTAGGCGATGAAGATCACCAGCCGGATGAGGCCCTCGACCAAATTGGCGAGCAGGTCGGACTCGACCGCGCTCTCGGCGAACGTCGACAGGAAGAGGGGCAGCAGGAAGAAGAGGACGACCGCGAAGCCGAGGCTGAATACCATCGTCGCCACCATGGTCCCCCTGCCGATCTGGATGTCCTCGCCCTCGGCGGCGATGGCCGCCGAGCGCATGAGCATCCTCGTGCCCAGGACCAGGGTCTCGTACAGAACGAAGATGCCGCGCATGAACGGCGTCTTCGTCCAGCGCCCGCTGGTCAGTGCCCGCGGGAGCGGCTCGGCGTAGGTGACGATCTCGCCGCTGGCGGGACGGACGCTCATGGCGACCGTCGTCCGGCCGCGCATCATGACGCCCTCGATCAGCGCCTGGCCGCCGTAGAAGAAGTCGGGCATCCGGAACTTCGCCCGTCCCCTGCTGGAGCCGACGGTCTCGATGACGAACGGCCCGGCGGCCATGATCAGCTCCGGGATGAGAAACACCAGGTGAGGCGCAAGACGCGCCGGCCACCAGGATGGCGACCGGCGCATCGACGTGCCTCGGGACGGTGCTGGCGGGGTCAGCGCAGGGCGCGCTCCATGCGCTTCTGGAACCGCTCGACCTGGCCGGCCGTGTCGACGATGTTCTGCGTGCCCGTGTAGAACGGGTGGCAGTTGCTGCAGACCTCGACCCGGATCGACTCGGCGGTGGAGCCGACGGTGAACGTGTTGCCGCAAACGCAGTGCACGTTTGCCTGGTGATAGGTGGGATGGATCTCGGTCTTCATGGAACTCTCCGGGAGTGGTGCGGGCGCGCCGCGAGGCCGGTCAGGCCTCGGCGGCGACCACGCTGACGCGCTTCTTATCGCGCGCCTGATGGGTGAACTTGACGGTCCCGTCGGAGGTGGCGAAGAGGGTGTAATCCCTTCCCATCCCGACGTTCTCGCCGGCGTTGAACGTGCTGCCGCGCTGGCGGACGATGATGGTGCCCGCATTGACGAGCTGGCCATCGCCGCGCTTCACGCCGAGGCGCTTGCCGGCGCTGTCGCGGCCGTTCTTGCTGGACGAGCCAGCCTTCTTGTGGGCCATGGTCGGTTACTCCTTGTCCGCCGCGTCGGCCTTGGGCGCCTTGGCGCGCGAGGCTCGCTTCGGCTTGGGGGCCGGTGCCTCGGCACCCTCGTCGGTTGCTGCCGCCTTGGCGCGCGTGGCGCGCTTCGGCTTCTCGGCCGCTGCAGCCGCGTCCGCCTTCGGCTTCGCGGCCGCGCGCTTGGGCTTGTCGGCAGCTGATGTGGCGGCCTCCGCCTTCGGCTTCGCGGCCGCGCGCTTGGGCTTGTCGGCCTTCGCCGTGTCGGCCTTCGCCGGCTCCGCTTCGGCCGTGGACCGCTTGCCATCGGCGCTGATCTCGTCGATGCGAACGCGGACAAGGTCCTGGCGATGGCCGGTGCGACGGCGGTATTTGGCCTTCTGCTTGAACTTGAAGATGATGATCTTGGGCCCGCGCTCCGCGCGCAGGACGGTGCCGGTGACGCTGGCGCCCGCCACGAGGGGGGTGCCGACGGTCACCTCGTCGCCGTCGCCGATGAGCAGGACGCGATCGAAGGTGACCGATGCGCCGGGGTCGACCGAGAGCTTCTCGACGAGGAGCTCGCTGCCGGCCTCGACGCGGTACTGCTTACCGCCAGTGGTGACGACAGCGTACATGGCCAACTCCGTGATGCATGCAATGGGGGTGATGGAACCGCGCGCGGCGATGCGCCGCGCACAACGACGCGGGCCGACCCGTGGTCGCCCGCGGACAGTAAAGTCTACCGGGCGATGGGGGGAGTGTCAACGAACAGGAGCCGGCTCCGGACCGCTTCCAGCGGCCGCAGTGGCAGGTCCAGCGCGTTGACGATGTCCTCCGGGCGCCCAGCGCCGGTGGCATCCAGCCGCAGCACCATCCGCAGCTTCGCGGTGTGCGCCTTCTCGTCGACGTCGAGAACTTCGACGTCCTCGATCAACGGCCGCAGGTCGCGCTCGGCGGCGTCGGCGCGCCGCTCCGACTCGCCCCGCCGCCGCTTGCCGGGGAGCGTCTTCGCGGCCAGGAGGCGGACGACCGCGCCCCGCAGCTCGTCGCTCGTCAGCTCGCCGTTGCCGAGGGCCGTCACCTCGTACTCGGCCGCGCGAAGCTGCGACGACGCGGACGGGTAGCCGTGCCACACCTCGCGCGCGTCGAGCAGCTCCACGCCCTCGGGGAACAGCTGGCCGGCGGCCTGGATCCGCTCGATCGGCACCAGGTCGTCGAAGTAGGCCTCGACGATCTCGCCGCGCAGCTCGAGGCCGACCGGCGGATTGGCGGCCAGCTTGATGCGGGGGCGCGGCTTGGCCGCGTTCGAGTGGCTCAGCGGCAGGCCGGCCTGCGTGAACGCTTCGGCGAAGGCGGGGATGAGGTCCGCCTGCCGCATGCGGAGGGCGGGTGCGCGGCGGGCGAAGAGGAGCTGCCACCGCTGGCGGGGCTGCTCCGGGCGTGATCGTTCGGTCATGGCGACGGTCAATGGTACCGCCGCGCGGGCCGAACGGGAAACGCGGGCCCCTATCATGCGAAACGCGATGACGCGATTCTCATCGAAGCGAGGAGTGGGAGATGGCTGACCTGCTGGGGGCGGCGCGGCGCCATCGGCTGTCCCTGTTCGCGCTGGCCATGCTCGTGGTCGTCGCCTGGCTGGTGTGGTCGGCACGCGGTGCGCTGCCGGCCTTCGTCATCGGCCTGGCGCTGGCGTTCATCCTCGACCCGGTGGTCACCGCCGTCGAGCGCCTCGGCGCGCCACGCTGGCTGGGCGTGCTGGGCGCCTACGCCCTCGTCGTCGCCATCGTGTGGGTGCTGGTGGCGTTCGTGGCACCGCCCATCGGTCGCCAGGCGCGAGAGCTGATCGAGCGCGGGCCGGAGTTCGGCGCCGCCATCGGGGCCTGGGAGCAGGACCTGGAGCGCTGGTATGGCTCCTTGGCGCTGCCGCCCGAGCTGCGCGAGATGATCGACGCCTCCATCCAGCGCGGCCGCGAGGCCTTCGGCGAGCTGCTCCAGGCGATCGCCGGGCCGGTCGTGAGCACACTGGTTCGGACGCTCACCTTCGTCCTGGGGCTGGTAATCATCCCGGTCTGGCTCTTCTTCGTGCTCAAGGACCGCGCCGCCTTCCCGCGCGCCGTCGCCGGTGCCCTCCCTCCCGCCTGGCGGTCGGACGGCGACTCGGTCCTCGCGATCCTCGCCCGCGTTGGCGGACGGTGGGTGCGCGGCCAGCTCCTGCTCGGGGCCGCCGTGTTCATGGCCACCGTCACCGGGCTGGCGATCCTGACCGCGATCGGGTTCGGGGAGCTGGGACAGTTCATGCTCGTGCTGGCGCTCATCGCCGGCGTGCTGGAGTGGTTCCCGATCATCGGTCCCATCATCGCCGCGGTCCCGGCGATCCTGATCGCGCTCACGATCTCACCGGCGGCGGTGATCGCGGTGATCGTGCTCTACACCGCCGTCCAGCAGCTCGAGAACAACCTGCTGGTCCCCAAGGTCATGGGCGACGCGGTCGAGCTGCACCCGGCGGTCATGATTGCCGCCCTCGTCATCGGTGGCGCGCTGTTCGGCATCGGCGGCGCGATCCTCGCCGCCCCGATCGTCGCCATTGGCCGGGACCTGTACCGCTACGGCTTCCGTCGCCTCTCGGGCGAGGAGCCACTGCCGGCGCGGGCCGCGGTGCTCGGCCTCGAACCCGCCCCGGACCCCGACGCAGACGGGCCGCCGGGAGAGATGCCCGGCGAGGACCTCACACCGGCTCCAGAAGCTGGGTAAATCTCGTCGTCTAGAACGTCGGCTTCTCGCCGTGGATGCGCACCGATTCGAGGATCCCCATCCCGAACAGCAGTGAGATGAGCGACGAGCCGCCGTACGTCACGAACGGCAGCGGGATGCCCGTCACCGGCATGATCCCGACCACCATCCCGACGTTGACGAGCACCTGGAACAGGATCATTCCGGCCAGCCCCACCGCCACCATCGAGCCAAGCGCGTCGCGGGCCGTCCAGGCGATGAAGACGATGCGCCAGATGAGCAGCGCGAACAGGCCCAGCAGGAGCAGGCTGCCGACCAGCCCGAGCTCCTCGGCCACCACGGTGAAGATGAAGTCCGTGCTCTGGACCGGCAGCAGGCCGGCCTGGTTCTGCCGCCCCGCGGTGAGCCCCTGGCCGAAGATGCCGCCGGAGCCGACGGCGTTGAGGGACTGCACCAGCTGGTAGCACGCGTCCTGCGCATCGGCATACGGATCGAGGAAGCAGAAGAGGCGCTGCCGCTGGTAGTCCTGCAGCGCCCCGACGGCGAGCGGCGCCGCACCGACCACCAGGCCGGTGAAGATCGCCATCCAGCCGATGCTGGCGCCGCTCATGAACAACATTGCGGCCAGAATCGCGACGAACACCATGGCCGTGCCCAGGTCCGGCTGACGGAAGACGAGGAAGGTCGGCATCGCCATCAGCGCTCCGGCGCCAACGATCGTCGACAGGCGACCGATGCGCTCGCGGCGGCTCGCCAGGAACGACGCCAGGACCACGATCATGAGGACCTTGCTGACCTCGCTGAACTGGAAGTCGAGGCCGGCGACGGTGATCGACATCTGGGCCCCGAACAGGTTGGTGCCGAGCACCAGCGTGAGCGTCAGCAGAACCAGGACGGCGAGGTAGATCGGTCCCGAGAAGGGCTGCAGCCAGTGGTAGTCGAGGCTGGCGGCGACGAAGAAGATGGTCAGGCCGATGGCGGCCCAGATGACGGTCTTCACCGGCTGGCTCAGCGCCCCCGCTGGCGCCGGATCGTTGTAGCTGGCCGAGTAGCCCATCACGATCCCGAACGCGATGAGCAGCGCCAGGTACACGAACAGCTGGACGTCGAACGTGCGCCACGGCCGCCGTGCGATGGCGCCCCCGAAGGTGGAGGTGACGACGCCCATCGGTCAGTTCGCCGCCACGAGGCTGAAGTCGCGCGGGTCGAGCCGCAGGTCCTGGTCGAGGTCGTAGTGCTCCTGGAGGAAGTACTTGACGACCTCCAGTGACACGTTCCCCGGCACGACCGCCGAGTAGGCGAACGTCACCACGGCCAGGTCGGCATCGGTGGCGCCCGGAGCGCTCGGCAGGTAGGCCACGAACCACGAGTGGAAGGGGAGCGTTCCCTCCGGCGTCTCGGCGCCGAACTCGGCGGTGCCCGTCTTGCCGGAGAGGGCGCCGGGCAGTCGCAGGTCACGGATGTTGTAGGCGTGGCCGGTGGTGATGACCTCGCGTGCACCGATGCGCATCGTGCGCAGCGTGCTGTCGCTGGCGCCGATGGGCCCGATCACCTCGGGCGCCGCCGGCTCCAGGAGCTGCCCGCCGGCATCGGCCGTTCCGCGCACGATCGACGGGCGCATGAGCGTGCCGCCGTTGGCCAGCGCGCAATAGGCGTTGAGCAGCTGGAGTGGCGTCACCGCGATCACGTTCTGCCCGATCCCGGCCTGCGCCAGCTCGCCGGTGAACACGCCCTGGCGGCCCTGCGCCTGGGCCCAGGCGGTGCTGGCCACGATTCCCTCGGCCTCGCCGGGGAGGCGGATCCCGCTGCGGTTGCCGAAGCCCATCCGCTCGGCCCAGGCGCCCAGGCGATCGACGCCGAGCTTGATGGCCATCTGGTAGTAGAACGTGTCGGAGCTGACGGCGAAGGCATCGGTCATGTCGAGCGGCCCGAATCCCTGCCGGTTCCAGTCGAAGAGGCACTGCCCGGCCGGTGCGCCGGGGATCTGGTAGCAGCCATACGTGGGCCAGCGCTGCCCGGCGGTGGTGACGCCCTCCTCGAGCGCCGCCACGCTGGTGACCAGCTTGAACGTCGAGCCCGGGGGATAGATGTCGGCGATGGCGTGGTTGCGCAGCGGCTGCCCATCCGCGGTCAGGTAGGCCTGGTAGTCGCTGCCGCTGATGCCGGTGGCGAACTTGTTGTTGTCGTAGGCCGGCAGCGACACCATCGCGAGGATCTCCCCGGTCTGGGGGTTCATGACGATGGTGACGCCCTGCTCCACGCCCACGGCGTCCATCCCCCAGCGCAGCGCATTGGTCGCCGTCCGCTGCATCTCGGCGTCGATGGTGAGCTGGAGGTTGGCCCCGGCGACCGGCTCGCGGACCGTCTCCAGCACGTCGCCGGTACGGCCGTCGGCGTCGCGCTCGACCAGGCGGCTGCCGTAGCTGCCGCGCAGCTCCTCCTCGTAGCTGGCCTCGACGCCCGCGCGCCCGATCGCATCGTCGTGGAGGTAGCCGGCCGCGGCCAGCTCCGGCAGCTCGGTGCTGTCGACGGGGCCGGTGTAGCCCACGATGTGCGACAGGAGCGTGCCGTCGACCTTGCCAGTCTCGTCCAGGTAGCGGCGGACCGGCTCGGCCTCGACGACGATGCCGGGGAGCTGGCCGGCGCGCTCTCCCAGCACCAGCGCCGCCTGGCGGTCGATGCCGCGGGCGAGCGGGATGAGGTCGTACGGCGAGCCCGTGTAGGCGTCGAGGCGGGTACGGAGGCTGCGGGCGTCGACGCCCGTGATCCGGGCCACCTCGCCGAGCACGATCCTCGTCCGCGGCCCGGGCAGGTCGGCGCGACGCGCCTTGACCGTCCAGGACGGCACGTTGACCGCCAGCGGGCGCCCGTCCCGGTCGAAGACGAGGCCGCGGGCGGCCGGGATCGGCAGCTCGACGGTGCCGATCGTCGCCGCGCGCCGCGCGTAGGCCGCCCCGTCCACGACCTGCAGCTGCACCAGCCGGCCCGCGAGCGCTGTGAAGACGAGCGCCGCCGCCACGCCGAAGGCGATGAAGCGCGCGCGCGACCGCGGCAGGTCGCGACCGCGGCCCTCGTTCAGATCGGCCATGGCGCTCCCCTCACCACGCCGGCCGCTCCTCCAGCACACCCGCGCGCGCGGCCAGGATGCGCACCAGCGGCAGCAGGAGGGCGGCGATGACGGCGTTGAGCACGGCCGCCGGCAGCATCACCGCCAGCGCGTCGCCAGTCGCCGGAGCCCCGCCCACCAGGCGCCCGATGAGGACGGTGACTGTGTCGGCCACGAGGCTGCCACCGAACGCCGCAAGCACCGGGTAGACCCAGACCAGGCGCCCCATCACCCGATCACCGCCGGCCACCAGGGCGGTAACCAGGAGCAGGGTGAACGGCAGGCTGCCGAGTGGCGCCGATACCAGCAGGTTGGCGGTCAGACCTGCCGCGAAGGCCCAGATCGTACCCTGCGTGAAGCCGAAGATGGCGGTCACCAGCACCACGGCGACCAGGGCGAGGTTGGGGTAGACCCCGGCGACCGTGATGACGGGGGTCAGGCCGGCGTGGACGATACCGATCAGGATGGCGACGAGCGCGCTGGTGTAGGTGATGACCGGGGCTCCGCAGATTCCGATGCGTGGGCGGCTGCCCGGAAGTATAGCGGGCACCTCCACCCTCTCCATGGTTATCCACACTGTTTCACGTGAAACCCTGCGTTGCACGTGGAACAGGGGCCGATAAGCACGCGGTAAGCGCCGGAAACGCCCGAAACTGGTAGAATGGACGAGCCCCATCTGAACTCGCTGCGGAGCGCTCGTGATCAGGGTCACGGCCTGCACCAACCAGAAGGGCGGCGTCGGAAAGACGACGACGGTGGTCAACCTGGCGGCCTCCCTGGCCCTCTCGGGGACCTCCACCCTCGTCATCGATCTCGATCCCCAGGGGAACGCGACGAGCGGCCTGGGCGTCGACCGGCGCACGCTCGAACGATCCGTCTATCACGTCCTGATCGACCGCGATCCGCTCGACGAGCTGATCATGGCCACCGCGATCGAGGGCCTCGATCTCGTCCCCTCCTCCCTCCAGCTCTCCGGAGCGGAGGTGGAGCTGGTGCCGGTGCCGGCCCGTGAGCGCCGGCTGTCGGCCAGCCTGGCGGAGATGACCCGCCGCTACGACCGGGTGCTCATCGACTGCCCGCCGTCGCTCGGGCTGCTGACGCTGAACGCGTTGACGGCGGCCGATGGGGTGCTGATCCCGATCCAAACCGAGTATTACGCCCTGGAGGGCCTGAGCCAGCTGGTGAACACGATCCGCCGCGTGCGCGAGGGGCTGAACCCGCAACTCGAGATCGACGGCGTCCTGCTGACGATGTACGACGCGCGCACCAACCTCTCGGCCCAGGTGGCAGCCGAGGTGCGACGGCACCTCAACGGCACCGTCTACCAGACGGTCGTGCCGCGCAGCGTGCGTCTCTCGGAGGCGCCGAGCCACGGCCTGCCGGTGGCGCTCTATGACCCCGGCTCGCGGGGCGCGGTGGCCTACCGCACCCTGGCCGGGGAGGTCACCGCCCGTGGCTAGCGAGCGCAGCGCCCGCAGCTTCGGCCTGGGCCGCGGCCTCGACGCCCTCATCCCGCGTCCGACGCACGACGAGCCGGGGGTGCTGCAGCTCGACGTGGAGCGCATCCGTCGCAATCCGCACCAGCCGCGCGAGCGGTTCGACGACGCGCGGCTCGGGGAGCTCGCCGCGTCGATCGCCGTGCACGGCGTGCTCCAGCCCGTCGTCGTCCGCACGCTGGCCGACGGCGACTACGAGCTCATCGCCGGCGAGCGCCGGCTCCGCGCCAGCCGGCTGGCGGGCCTGACCCAGATCCCGGCCATCGTGCGCGAGACGGACGGCGGCGAGCAGCTCGAGCTGGCGCTGATCGAGAACCTCCAGCGCGCGGACCTCAACCCGATGGAGGCCGCCCTGGCCTATCGAGAGCTGACCCAGCGCTTCGGCCTGACCCACGAGGCGGTTGCCCGCCAGGTCGGCAAGAGCCGGGTCGCCATCAGCAACGCCCTGCGCCTGCTGGATCTCGCCCCGGAGACCCGGCAGGCGATCAGCGAGGGGCAGATCAGCGAGGGGCATGGCCGCGCGCTGGCCGCCATCACCATTCCCGAGCTCCAGCGTGCCGTCCTCGCCGTGGTCCTCGAAGGTGGGCTCTCGGTGCGACAGACGGAGGAGCTCGTCCGCCGCAAGCGAGAGACGCCGCCGGCTCCGCGGCCACACGCCGAGCTGAGCGGGGACCTGGCCGACCTCGAGGCCCAGCTGCGCGGCATGCTCGCCACCAAGGTGGGCATCACGCGCACGCGGCGCGGCGGCCGCCTGACCATCGACTTCTATTCCGACGAGGAGCTGGACCGCATCTACGCGATCATCACGCGTGGAGCGGGCAGCGCCGCGCCGGCAGCATCGGTCGCATCGGCCGAGCCTGGCCTGGAGGTGGCCGCCATCAATGACCGCTGAACCCGCCCGCCGCACCCGACGCCCCAAGGGGTCGGACTACACCGCTGCCAGCATCCAGGTCCTCGAAGGCCTGGCGGCGGTGCGCAAACGTCCCGGCATGTACATCGGCTCCACCGATGCGCGCGGCCTGCACCAGCTCGTCTGGGAGGTCGTCGACAACAGCATCGACGAGGCGATGGCCAACGTCGCGACGCGCATCCTCGTCACGATCCACGCCGACGGCCGCCTCGAGGTGGTCGATGACGGGCGTGGCATCCCCGTCGACAAGCACAGCACCGGCAAGAGCGCGCTCGAAGTGATCATGACCGTGCTCCACGCGGGCGGAAAATTCGGCGGCGGCGGCTACAAGGTGTCCGGCGGCCTCCACGGCGTCGGCGTGAGCGTGGTCAACGCCCTGAGCTCCGAGATGCGGGTCGAGGTCCTTCGTGACGGGAAGCGCTACGTCCAGGAGTACGAGCGGGGCGCGCCGAAATCACCAGTCCGACAGTCGGGCGGCGCCAAGGAAGCGAACGCGGGCCTGATGGAGAGCTGGAACCGCACCAGCGGCACCCGCACCTTCTTCCGTCCCGATCCCGAGATGTTCGAGACGCTCGATTTCAGCTGGGACACGATCAGCACCCGGCTGCGCGAATCGGCCTATCTCAACAAGGGCGTCTGGATTCGCCTGCTCGACGAGCGCGTCGATCGCGAGAAGAACTTCTACTTCGAGGGCGGCGTGACGAGCTTCGTGCGCCACCTCAACCGGCGCCGCGATGTCCTGAACAGCCGGCCGATCTACGTCGAGAAGCTCGTCAACGGCACGAACGTCGAGGTCGCGCTCCAGTACAACGACGGCTTTGCGGAGACGGTGCTGCCCTTCGCCAACAACATCCACACCGTGGACGGGGGGACGCACGTCGCCGGGTTCCGCTCGGCGCTGACCGGATCCCTGAACACGTGGTCGCGCAAGTCGGGAACGCTGTCCGAGAAGGAGGCCAACCTCTCCGGCGAGGATGTGCGCGAGGGGCTGACCGCGGTGATCAGCGTCAAGCTCACCGATCCGCAGTTCGAGGGCCAGACGAAGGCCAAGCTCGGCAATGCCGACATCAAGGGCATCGTTCAGAACGTGGTCACCGAGGGGATCATCCAGCACCTCGAGGAAAACCCCGCCGACGGACGCCGGATCATCGAGAAGTGCCTCACCTCGGCCCGGGCGCGTGAGGCCGCTCGCAAGGCCCGTGACCTCGTCATCCGCAAGGGGGCGCTCGAGGGCATGGCCCTTCCCGGCAAGCTGGCTGACTGCCAGGAGCGCGACCCGGCCAAGAGCGAGCTCTACATCGTCGAGGGCGACTCGGCCGGCGGCTCGGCCAAGCAGGGTCGCGACCGCCGCTTCCAGGCCGTGCTGCCCATGTTCGGCAAGATGCTCAACGTCGAGAAGGCGCGCCTGGACCGGGTGCTCTCGAGCGACAAGATCCGTCCGCTCGTGATCGCGCTCGGCGCCGGCATCGGTGAGACGTTCGACATCACCAAGCTGCGCTACCACAAGATCTGCCTGCTCTCCGACGCCGACGTCGACGGGGCCCACATCAGCACCCTGCTGCTGACGTTCTTCTACCGCCACATGCCGCAGGTCATCGAGGAGGGTTACCTCTTCCTGTGCCAGCCGCCGCTGTTCCGGATCAGCACCGGCAAAGTGACGCGCTACGCGCACTCGGAGAAGGACCGCGACGCGGCGGTGAAGGAGCTGACGCGCGAGGGCCGCACCAAGAACGTGAGCGTGCAGCGCTTCAAAGGCCTGGGCGAGATGAACCCGGACCAGCTGTGGGAGACGACCATGAACCCCGAGACGCGCACGCTGCTGCGCATCGAGGTCAACGACGCCGCCGAGGCCGACGACGTCTTCTCGACCCTCATGGGCGAGAAGGTCGAGCCGCGGCGCGACTTCATTCGTGGCGAGGCGCGGAAGGTCCGCAACCTCGACATCTGATCAGCAACGACAGCGAGACGACAGACCGATGCCATCGCGACACATTGCCGACATCCGCCAGGTGGCCTCCAAGACCGGACGCTCGATCGACGAGTGGTGCGAGCTGCTGGAGTCGAACGGCGTCGCCGAGCGCCGCGAGGCGGTCAACTTCCTGCGCGACGGCTACGCCGTGAGCCACGCCTTCGCGCTGGCCATCGCGGATCACTGCCTGCGCCGCTCCGGGGACGACGAGTGGACCGCCGGCTATGCGGGCTACGACGACGAGGAAGAGGCCTGGTGAGCGGCCTTCCCTCCAGCCGCATGCTGGTCGCCCCCGATGGGCGGCGCTACGCGTTCGCCGACCACAACTGCTTCGCCTGCGGGGGCCAGAACCCCATCGGCATGCACCTGGAGATCGAGCTCGGCGACGAGACCGCCCGCACCGAGTGGGTCCCCAACGGGCACTTCGTGGGCTGGGAGGAGAAGGTGCACGGCGGGATCCTGACCACGCTGCTCGACGAGGTCATGGCCTGGGCGCCCGCCAGCCACGATGCGTGGGCCGTGACGGCGGAGATGCACGTCCGCTTCCGGAGCCCGGCCAACCCGGGAGAGCGGCTGGTCGCGACAGGGCGGGTCATCGAGAAGCGCCGACGCATCTATCGCGTCGACGGCGAGATTCGCGGTGCCGACGGCAGGCTGGTGGCCAGTGCCACCGGACGCTTCCTGGGGGCATCGCCGACGGAGAAGGGCAGCCTCAAGGACCGATATGGGATGCCGCGCGACCTCCCGGTCGCCGGGGCACGACCATGAACACGCGCAGGCGACAAACACGACATATGCGACAAGGTAGGTAGACCGGACCGATGGAGATGCAGCGGAGCAACGAGCGCCCGGTGGCGATCGAGGACGAGATGCGGACGGCGTACATCGACTACGCCATGAGCGTCATCGTCAGCCGCGCGCTGCCCGACGTGCGCGACGGGCTGAAGCCGGTCCACCGCCGGATCCTCTACACGATGCACGAGATGGGCCTGCGGTCCACCGCCGCATACCGCAAGTGCGCCGGCGTCGTCGGCGAGGCGATGGCCAAGTACCACCCGCACGGCGACCTGGCCCTGTACGACACGCTGGTCCGCATGGCGCAGGACTTCAGCCTGCGCTATCCGCTCGTCGACGGCCAGGGCAACTTCGGCTCGATCGACGGCGACCCGCCGGCGGCGATGCGGTACACCGAGGCTCGCCTGGCGTCCATCACCGACGAGGTCCTCCACGATATCGAGAAGGAGACGGTCGACTTCGTCGACAACTACGACGGCCGCCTCCGCCAGCCGGTGGTGCTGCCGTCGAAGCTGCCGAACCTGCTCGTCAACGGCTCGAGCGGCATCGCGGTCGGGATGGCGACCAACATCCCGCCGCACAACCTGACCGAGGTCTGCGAGGCGATCACCCGGCTCATCGACAACCCGGAGATGACCGTCGACGAGCTGTGCGAGATCGTGAAGGGCCCGGACTTCCCGACGGGCGGGACGATCTTCCGCAAGGAGCGCGTGCGCAACAGCATGACCGGCGAGACCGAGGAGGTCGACGCCATCCGCCACATGTACGCCACCGGGCGCGGGCGGGTCATCATGCGCGGCCAGGTGGCGTTCGAGGAGACGAACGCGGGGCGCATGGCGGTGGTGATCACCGAGCTGCCCTACCAGGTCAACAAGACGACACTGATCGAGAAGATGGCGGAGCTCGTCGGCTCGAAGCGCATCACCGACGTTAGCGACATTCGCGACGAAAGCGACCGCGACGGCATGCGGATCGTGGTCGACGTCAAGCGTGACGGCTCGCCGCACACGGTGATGCAGCAGCTGTTCAAGCACACCGCCCTCCAGAGCAGCTTCAGCGCCAACATGCTGGCACTGGTCGATGGCCAGCCGGTGACGCTGGGCCTGAAGCGGATGCTGGAGCACTACATCAACTTCCGGCGCGAGGTGGTCCGGCGGCGCACCGAGTTCGACCTGGCGCGGGCCCAGGAGCGGGCGCACATCCTCGAGGGCCTCAAGATCGCGCTCGACAACCTCGACGCGGTGATCAAGACCATCCGCGCGTCGGCCGACACCGATGCGGCTCGCGCCGCCCTCATCAAGCAGTTCGGCCTCTCCGAGGCCCAGGCGAACGCCATCCTGGAGATGCAGCTGCGTCGCCTGGCGGCCCTGGAGCGGAAGAAGATCGAGGACGAGTACCGGGCCGTCATCCAGCTGATCGCCGAGCTCGAGGACCTCCTTGCCAACCCGCGCAAGGTGCTCGTCGTCATCCAGGGCGAGCTGGCCGACCTGGTGAAGAAGTACGGCGACGATCGCAAGACGCGCATCCAGCACGACGTGAATCGCGAGCTGACCGAGGAGGACCTGGTCGCTCGCGAGGACGTCGTGGTCACGATCAGCCAGCGTGGCTACGTGAAGCGCCAGCCCATCAGCACGTTCCGCAGCCAGCGCCGTGGCGGCCGCGGCAAGCTGGCCATGATCACCCGCGAGGAGGACGCGGTGCGCCACCTGCTGGTGGCCAACACCCACGACTCGATCCTCTTCTTCACCAACCGCGGACGGGTCTTCATCACCCGCGTCTACGCGCTGCCGGAGGCGAGCCGCCAGGCGAAGGGGATCCCGATCATCAACCTGCCCGGCGTGCAGGTCGAGGCGGGCGAATACGTGAGCTCGGTCATCGCGCTGCCGCAGTTCGAGCCGGACAACTACCTGGTCATGGCCACGCGCCGCGGCATGATCAAGAAGACCTCGCTTGCCGATTACGGGCGCATCCGCGCCAACGGCCTCATCGCCATCCACCTCGTCGACGGCGACGAGCTGCAGTGGGTCGGCTGCTCCGACGGCCAGAACGACATCATCCTCGCCACCCGCAAGGGCCAGGCGGCCCGCTTCAAGGAGTCCGAGGTACGGCCGATGGGCCGCGACACGCGCGGCGTCACCGGCATTCGGCTTCGCAAGGGCGACGAGGTGATCGGGATGGAGGTCATCCGCGACGTCGAAAACGAGCTGCTGGTCGTCACCGAGCAGGGCTATGGGAAGCGCACCGAGGTGCAGGAGTTCCCCGTCAAGCATCGGGCCACCGGTGGCGTCATCGCCAACTCGCTCAACAAGGAGACCGGCGACGTGGCCGCCGTGCGCCTGGTGGGACGCGAGGACGAGGAGATGATGCTCATCACCGAGGAGGGCACGATCCTGCGGACCGAGGTGTCATCGGTCAATCGGTACCGCCGCGCCAGCCGCGGCGTGACCGTCATGAAGCCGGGGGACGGCGACCGGATCGTCAGCATCACCGTCTTTGTCGACGATCGCGAGCCGGAGGTCCTCGACCCGGATGTGGAGCCGGCTCCGGCGGGGTGACCTGACGTCGAGCCTTCGATGAACGTCGCCGTCTGCCGCCAATGCGGTGCCCCGCTGCCCGGCGGAGCTCGCTACTGCCCCAACTGCGGGACCGCGGTTGCGAGTGGCACGACCGACGAGCGCAAGGTGGTCACCGTCCTGTTCGCCGACCTCGCGGACTCGACGGTCCTGGCCACGACGCTCGACCCGGAGCGTTACCGCGAGGTGATGTCGGCGTTCTACGCCGCGGTCTCCGAGGAGCTCGCCTCCCTGCGCGGCCGGGCCGAGAAGTTCATCGGCGATGCGGTCATGGCCACCTGGGGCGTCCCGCAGGCCGAGGAGGACGACGCGCTGCGGGCGGTCCGCGCCGGCGTCATGATCCGCGACCGCGTCGGCCGGTTGGCCGACGAGCTCATCATGGACCGGCCCCTCCACGTGCGGGTCGGGGTCAACTCCGGCGCGGTGGCCATCGGCACCGGGCCGCGCGACCAGTTCTTCGCCACCGGTGCCGCCGTCAACGTCGCGGCCCGCCTCCAACAGCTTGCGGCGCCGGACGAGGTGCTCGTCGGAGCGACGACGCGCCGCCTGACCGAGAACCATGTCGCGTACGGCGAGCCGCGGGTGGTGACGCTGCGCGGCCTGCGGGAACCGGTGTCCGCCTCGC
Organism: Chloroflexota bacterium; assembly: GCA_025937875.1. GTDB lineage: Bacteria > Chloroflexota > Limnocylindria > QHBO01 > QHBO01 > JAICQM01. The sequence continues at coordinate 19,301 of JAICQM010000002.1, read as the reverse complement.
CGGTCGTGTCGCTCTCGATGCAGAGCACCCGTCGCACGATCCCGCTCGTCGGACGGCGGCGCGAGGTCACCGAGCTGGTCGAGGCCGCCGAGCGGACGCGGAGCACGGCGCGCTCCATGGTGGTGACCCTCATCGGCGAGGCCGGGATCGGGAAGAGCCGGCTCCTCGACGAGCTCGTGGCGCAGCTGCCGGAGGACACGGTGGTGCTCAAGGGCCACGCCACCGAGTTCGCCGAGGACGTGACGTTCGCGCCGCTGGCCGAGATGATCCGCAGGCTGCTGGGCGTGGGGGAGGAGACGCCCGCGGACGAGGTCCGAACGCGCCTCGAGCAGCTCGTCGCCGGCTGCTGCGACGAGACCGACCAGGAGCGCGTATCGGCCCGCCTCGGCCTGGCCCTCGGCCTGGGTGGCCCGCCGGACCACGACGACCGCGACAGCGACGAGGACCACGTCGAGGGGGAGGGGGAGGGTGGCGCGCGCCGGTACCGCGCCGCCGAGCTGCGGGCCGCACTTGTGTCGATCGTCGAAGGGCTCACCGGCGGCGGACCGGTGGTCATGATCCTCGATGACCTGCACCAGGCACGCCCGGAGTTCCTCGATCTGGTGGAGCGGTTCATCGACGAGACGGTCGACCTTCGCCTGCTCGTCGTCGCCTCGGGCCGGCCGGAGCTCCTCGCCCGTCCCCCGGCCTGGCTCGACGCGGGGCCGATCATCCGCGTCCAGCCACTCTCCGGTCGCGAGGCGGCGGATCTGGCCCGGGCGGCGGGCAGCGTGGACGAAACCACCGCCGAGCGCATCGCCCAACATGCCGGTGGCAACCCGTTCTTCGTGATCGAGACCACGGGCATGCTGCTCGAGCGCACCGATGCCGGTACCGCGGCGACGGAGCACGACCTGCCGGCGTCGGTCCAGGCGGTGGTGGCCGCCCGCCTCGACCATCTCGACCCCGCCGCGCGGGAGCTGGCGCGGCGAGCCTCCGTCTTCGCCCGCGCCACGTTCCACGTCCGCGACCTGCGCCTGATCGCCGAACCCACCGACGAGTCGCTGGCGGCGCTGGAGGAGGCGGAGATCCTGCTCCGCGAGCGCGACCGGACCGATGTCTGGCGGTTTCGGCACGAGCTGCTGCGGGACGTGGCGTACGAGAGCCTCCCCAAGCGCGAGCGGCTGCGCCTGCACCTGCTCCTGGCGGATGGGATCGAGCACCTACAGCCGGATCGGTTTCCGCAGTCGGTCGCCTATCACCTGTACCGCGCCGCCATCGCGGCACGCGACCTGACCCCCGATGACGGCGTGGTCACGGCGCGCGCCATCAAGGCCCTGTCGCACGTCGGCGACCAGAGCCGCTGGCGGCTCGAGTCCCGGACCGCGATCGAGGCCTACCAGCGCGCGCTGGCGCTCGTCGGCCCGCCCGAGGCCTGGGGTCCGAGCGAGGCAAAGCTGCTGTCGTTCATCGGCGAGGCGCACTACTGGCTGGGCGAATACGCCCAGGCGCGCGACCGGCTCAACCAGGCCATGGCGCTGAAGCCGGGATCACTCCTGGTGCGATCCCACGCAGCCCGCTTCCTCGGCGACATCGCCCTCAACGTCGACGGCGACCACGCCCACGCCACCGAGCATTTCGAGGAGGCGCTCGCCGCCGCCAACGAGCTCGACGAGCCCTTCACCCGCGCCCGGGTCCACCTCATGGCGGGATGGGGTCCGTACTGGATCGATGACCTCGAGGGGGCGCGGAGCCTGTTCGCCAAGGCGCTCGAGATCACGCGCGCCAACCCGGATCCCGACCCATGGGCGGAGGCGCGTGCGCTGGTGTCCCTGGCCTCGGTGGAGGTCCCCGGCGGGCACGTCGACGACGCGCTCGCCATGGCACGCGAGGCGCTCCGCATCGGCCGCGACAGCGATGACTTGTTCACGATCGCAGTTGCGCAGGAGTCGATCGGCAACCTCCTGCGCCGCAAGCTCGCGCTGCCCGACGCGCTCGTCGCCGTCGACGAGGCGGTCCGCATCTTCCGCGACCTCGATGCCCGCTGGGAGCTGGCCAGCGCCCTCGGTGACAGGGGCGAGGTGCACCGGCTGGCGGCACGCCCCGACCTGGCCGAGGAAGACCTGCGCGAGGCACTGACCCTGTGCCGCGCGCTCCACGAGCGGCAGCTCGTCGGTTGGACGATCACCACCCTGGCCTGGCTTGCCCTCGAGCGCGGCGACCTGGAGACGGCGCGGCGCCTGGCCACCGAGGCGGCGGCCGAGGTCCCCGAGGGTGATGTCGGGGCCGAGGCGTCGAACCTGGAGATCGAGCTCGGCCTGGCCCTCGTCGAAGGCGACGCAGGGCGGGCGCGCGAGGCGGGACGACGCCTGCTCGCCCAGGCGGGGACCGGGCACCGACGCGCCGCCACCACGTGGTGGGTGGGCAGCCTGCTGGGCTCCGAGGCGGCCGGCGGGGCGGCGGCGGTCGAGGCCGCTCGCGCTCGGCTCGAGGCGGCCGGCTGGCGCCAGCAGCTCGCCGCGCCGGACCGCCTGGCGGCCTTCATCCCGACACCGGCCGGGCAGGCCGGCGAGGAAAGGTAGAATCGGGCTTCGGAAGGCCCAACCCTGCCGAGGAGACACCGTGTACGCCGACGAGTTCAGCATCTACGCCGGCAACGCGAATCCAGCGTTGGCAGACAAGATCTGCAAGTACCTCCATACCCGCATGGGCAACGTGGAGGTGTTCCAGTTCGCGAACGAGAACATCTTCGTCCGCGTCCTCGAGAACGTCCGCGAGCAGGACGTGTTCCTGGTGCAGCCGACGAGCCGCCCGGTGAACGACTCGATCATGGAGCTGCTGATCATGATCGACGCCTTCAAGCGCGCCTCCGCCGGGCGCATCACGGCCGTCATCCCGTACTACAGCTACGGCCGCTCGGACAAGAAGGACCAGCCACGGGTACCGATCACGGCGCGCCTGGTGGCCGACATGCTCACGGTCGCCGGCGCCGACCGGGTGCTGACCATGGACCTCCACCAGGGCCAGATCCAGGGCTTCTTCAGCATCCCGGTCGACGAGCTGACCGCGGTCAACCTGCTGGCTGCACACGTGAAGAAGAAGAAGCTCGAGGACATCGTCGTGGTCAGCGAGCTCGGCTTCGCCAAGAAGGCGCGCAACTTCGCCGAGATCCTGGCGGCCCCGCTGGCGATCGTCGAGAAGCGGCGCGTCGGGAACCAGGACAAGACGGAGCTGATGAACATCATCGGCGACGTGCGCGGGAAGGTCGCGGTCATCATCGACGACGAGGTCGACACCGCCGGCTCACTGATGGAGGCCGTCGGCGCGCTGGAGGCGGAGGGCGCCACCGCGATCTACTCGCTTGCCACCCACGGCGTCTTCAGCGGCTCGGCCCTCGACCGCATCAACGCCAGCCCGATCACCGAGGTCGTGGTGACCGACACCGTCCCGTTCCCGGCGGGCGCCGACGATTCGCGCATCACCGTCCTGTCGGTGGCGCCGCTGATCGGCGAGGCCATCCGGCGCATCCATCGCGGCGAGAGCGTCGGTGCCCTGTTCAGCTCCGAGGTCGAGATGGTGGAGGAGATGACGTTCTGGACCGAGGAAGCGGAGCCGGCCGACGCTCCGGAACCCCGCGACGGCGAGGTGAACCCGGTTCGCATCAGCGCCGGCTGAGGTCCACGTGAGCGCCACGCACGACGAGGTCATGCTGGGGATCCTGCTCTGGAGCCAGGCGACCGAGTGGGCGCCGTTCGAAGCCGCCGCACGCCGCGTGGAGGAGCTCGGCTACGACTCGCTGTGGACCTGGGACCACCTCTACGCGATCTTCGGCGACCCGTACCAGCCGATCTTCGAGGGCTATACGACGCTCGCGGCATGGGCCAGGGTCACGTCCCGCGTGAAGCTGGGGCTGCTGGTGGGCGCGAACACGTTCCGCAACCCGGCCCTCGTCGCCAAGCAGGCCACGACGCTCGACCACATCAGCGACGGACGGGCCATCCTGGGCATCGGCGGTGCGTGGATGGAGCTCGAGCACACGGCGCACGGCATCGAGTTCGGGCGTGGATTCGGCGATCGCCTGACGTGGCTCGACGAGGCCGTGGGCGCCATGCGCGGGCTCTTGGATGGCGCGACCGTCACCAGCCCGCCTGACGGGCGCTATCGGTTCGACCAGCTGCGGCAGCTGCCGCAGCCGGTGCAGGCGCGGCTGCCGATCATGATCGGCGGCTCCGGTGAGCGAAAGACGTTGCGCACCGTCGCGCGCTACGCCGATATGTGGAACGCCATGGGCAGCGTGGAGAAGCTGCGCCACAAGGACGCCGTGCTGCGTGACCACTGCGAGGCGGTGGGGCGCGATACGACCGAGATCCTGCGCACGGCCGGCTGCAAGCCGGTGATCCGCGACACGGAAGCCGCCGCACGCCGCGAATGGGAGTCGCAGATGGAGCGCAACCGGACGCCGATGTCCCGCGTCGCCGACGACGACACGTTCTGGGTCGGCACGCCGGCGCAGATCGCCGAGCGGATGGTCGCCTGCCGCGACATCGGATTCTCCACGTTCCTGGCCGAGATCGCGGCGCCCTACGATCCGGAGACGCTCGAACGCTGGATCGGCGAGGTCAAACCGATGGTCGACGCCGCCTGACGGGCGCTCCGACGGACCGATCCGGCCGCCAGCCGTATACTCGCCATCCCCATGATGAAGTTCCTCTCCAAGCTCGTGGACTCGAACGATCGCGAGGTCCGCAAGCTCGAGCCCCACGTGGCGCGGGCCAACGAGCTCGAGCCCGAGTTCATGGCCCTCACCGACGCCGAGCTGGCCGCGCGGACCGACGCGCTGCGCGCCCGGCTCCACGACGAGCTGGGCGACCTCGTGCTCCCGATCGAGCTCCGGGAGGCTCCCGAGGAGGACTCGGAGCTCACCGCGCTGAACCCGGCCCAGCTGGCCGACGAGCGCCGCCAGCAGCGCAAGCGGGAGCGGCGCCAGATCGACGAGGCTCTCGACGCCCACATCCCCGAGGCCTTCGCCGCCGTCCGCGAGGCGATGCGGCGCGCGCTCGGGAAGCGCCACTACGACGTCCAGCTCATCGGCGGCATCGTTCTCCACCACGGCGCCATCGCCGAGATGAAGACTGGCGAGGGCAAGACCTTCGTCGCCCCGCTGGCCGCGTATCTCAATGCCCTCGTCGGCCGCGGCGTGCACGTGGTCACGGTCAACGACTATCTCGCCAAGCGCGACGCGCAGTGGATCGGCCAGGTCTTCCACCGCCTGGGAATGAGCGTCGGCAGCATCCAGCACGACGCCGCGTTCCTGTTCGACCCCGACTTCCCCGTCACCGACGAACGGCTGCGCGACCTGCGGCCGGTGACGCGCCGCGAGGCGTATGCCGCCGACGTGACGTACGGCACCAACAACGAGTTCGGGTTCGACTACCTGCGCGACAACCTCGTGGTGGACCTCGAACAGCGGGCGCAGCGCGGGCACTTCTACGCCATCGTCGACGAGGTCGACAACATCCTCATCGACGAGGCGCGCACCCCGCTCATCATCTCCGGCCAGGCCGAGGAGTCGGCCGAGAAGTACCTGCAGTTCGCCCGCCTCGTGCCGCGCCTGAAGGCCGAGGAGGACTACGTCGTCGACGTGAAGTTCAAGCAGGTGGCGATCACCGAGGCCGGCACGACCAAGATGGAGCAGTGGCTCGGCGTCGAGAACATGTTCGACAACGACTTCAGCCTCGCCCGCCACCTCGAGCAGGCGCTCAAGGCGCACGCGCTCTACCAGCGCGACCGCGACTACGTCGTCAAGGACGGCGAGGTGATCATCGTCGACGAGTTCACCGGCCGCCTCATGCCGGGCCGGCGCTGGAGCGAGGGGCTGCACCAGGCGGTCGAGGCACAGGAGGGGGTCAAGATCCAGAACGAGAGCCGGACCCTGGCCACGGTGACGTTCCAGAACTACTTCCGGATGTACGACAAGCTGGCCGGCATGACCGGTACCGCCGAGACCGAGGCGGAGGAGCTTGCCAAGATCTACGACCTGGAGGTCGTGGTGGTCCCCACCAACCGGCCGATGGTCCGCGGCGACTACGCCGACCTGGTGTATGCCACCGAGAAGGGCAAGTGGAACGCGGTGGTCGAGGAGATCGCCGAAGAGCACGAGCGCGGGCGCCCGGTCCTGGTGGGCACGGTGAGCGTGGAGGTCAGCGAGATGCTGGGCGAGATGCTGAAGCGGCGCGGCATCAAGCACAACGTGCTCAACGCCAAGTTCCACGAGCGCGAGGCGGAGATCATCGCCCAGGCCGGGCGGTCGGGCGCCGTCACCATCGCCACCAACATGGCCGGCCGCGGCACCGACATCCTGCTCGGCGGCAACCCGGAGATGCTCGCCGCCGACATCCTGCATCGGCAGGGGACCACGGTCATCGACGCCACCCCCGAGCAGCGCGCAGCGGCGCTGGCCGAGGCGGAGCGGGTCACCGCGGAGGATCGCGAGAAGGTGCTCGCCCTGGGCGGCCTGCATATCATCGGCACCGAGCGCCACGAGGCGCGGCGCATCGACAACCAGCTCCGTGGTCGCGCCGGCCGGCAGGGCGACCCGGGCAGCAGCCGCTTCTACCTGTCCCTCGAGGACGACCTCATGAAGCGCTTCGCCAGCGACCGCGTGAAGTCGATCATGCAACGCCTGGGCTTCGACGACGAGACGGCGCTCGAGTCGGGGATGGTGAGCCGCACCATCGAGGGCGCACAGACCCGGGTCGAGGGGTACAACTTCGACACCCGCAAGCACGTCGTCGAGTACGACGACGTCATCAACCGCCAGCGCGAGACGATCTACCACGAGCGCGAGCGGATCCTGCGCAGCAGCGACCTGTCGACGACGATCACCGAGATGCTCGGCGAGGAGGTGTCCGCGCAGGTCGCGACCCACACCGCCGGCGACCACCCCGACGAGTGGAACCGCGAGGGCCTCTCGCAGCTGCTGCTGACCATGGTCCCGACCCTCGAGCCAGCGGCCCTGGCGGTCGTCGACGAGCTCAACGAGCCGGAGCGCATGTCGGCGCTGCTCGCCGACGCAGTGGCCGAGGCCTACGATCGGAAGCGAACCGAGCTCGGCGCGGAGGCGGCCGGCGTCCTCGAGCGCCTGGTCCTGCTGCGCGTCATCGACTCGCTGTGGGTCGAGCACCTCACCGCCGTCGACGACATGCGGCGCGGGATCGGGCTGCGCGCCTACAGCCAGCGCGACCCGCTCAACGAGTTCAAGGTCGAGGCGTACCGGATGTTCGACGAGCTGAAGTCGACGATCCGCCACGACGTCACCCACACCATCTTCCGCGTCACCGTCAACCGCGAGCCGGTGCCGCAGCAGCGCATCGCGCGCAACGTGACGGAGGGCCGCGCGGCGCTGCCCGGGATGGGCGAGGACGCTCCGGCGACGACGTCCACGTCATCGGGCAACGGCAGTGCGCCGGCCGCCCGCAGCGGCCCGAAGGTCGGCCGCAACGACCCCTGCTGGTGCGGCTCGGGCAAGAAGTACAAGAAGTGCCACGGCGCCTGATTTGAGGGGTTGGCGAGATCGGCCGAGTTCGGTAGCATGGACCGATATTCGAGCGCGGCCACGGTGAGCTGCCGCTCCACATAGATCAGGAGGGTTGAGTGAAGCAGCTGACGACGGTGCCCAGCCGAACCCCGGCAGAGATCCCCGACTCACACGCCGCCTCACTCCCACTCGTCACCCGCTTCCGCGACCCAGACGCTCCCTACGAAGACCTGATCATGTGCGAGCGCGACTGCATGCGCTGTTCCTACGCCGCGACCCTCGACTGCGACGGCAACTGCGGCTCGTGTCCGCGGCAGACGTACTGCCCGTGCGTCAACCCGGCGAAGCTGCGCGCCAAGAGCGTCCGCCTGGCGGAGCTCGAGCTGCCGATGGTCAACCTTGGACGCGGTTAAGGACGAGGCGCAGCGACTGGCGCGTCTCGTGGCCGACACGGCGGTGCGCCTTTGACCTGCCCGCCAAGGAGCGCGAGCTCGACGAGCTGACCGCGCAGAGCCAGGACCCCACCCTGTGGGACGATCCCGCCGGCGCCCAGGCCCTCATGCGCCGAGCGGAGGAGCTGCGCTCGGAGATCACTGAATGGCGCGAGCTAGAGGCGCGCGCGACGGGCCTGGCCGAGATGGCCGAGCTGGCCGCCGCCGAGCCCGATGCGGGTGCCTCGATGGCCGCCGACCTCGAACGTGACCTGGCCGGCCTGCAGTCGGACTGGACCCGGATGGAGGGTCGACTCCTCCTCTCCGAGCCGTTCGATGAACGGTCGGCTATCGTCGCGGTCCACGCCGGCGCCGGCGGCACCGAGTCGCAGGACTGGGCCGAGATGCTGCTCCGCATGTACCTGCGCTGGGCAGAGCGCCAGCGCTACCGGACCGAGATCCTGGAGGCGACCGAGGGCGAGGAGGCCGGCCTCAAGTCGGTGACCTTCCAGGTCGACGGCCGCTGGGCGTACGGCCGCATGAAGTCGGAGCGCGGCGTGCATCGCCTGGTCCGCATCAGCCCCTTCGACTCGCAGAGCCGCCGCCACACCAGCTTCGCGCTGGTCGAGATCATGCCGGAGGTCCCCGCCGACGCCGAGATCGAGATCGACGAGCGCGACCTGCGGATCGACACCTATCGGTCCAGCGGTGCCGGAGGCCAGCACGTCAACAAGACCGACTCGGCCGTCCGCATCACCCACCTTCCGACCAAGATCGTGGTCGCGGTTCAGAACGAGCGCAGCCAGCACCAGAACCGCGAGCGCGCGATGGCGGTGCTGCGCGCCAAGCTCATCGAGCGCCAGGAAGAGGAACGCGAGGCGGAGCTGCTGCGCCTGCGCGGCAAGCACGTCGAAGCCGGGTGGGGCAACCAGATCCGCAGCTACGTCCTCCAGCCCTACACCATGGTCAAGGACCTGCGGACCGGGGTCGAGACCGCCAATCCGGCTGCCGTCCTCGACGGCGACCTCGACGCCTTCATCGACGGCTACCTGCGGTCACGGATCGGGGAGGACGCCGCGGAGACCGCATGACCTCCCTGCTGCGCCGCCGGGCGCGCGCCGACACGGCCACGACCAGTGTCATCACCATGGTCGACGCCGGCCTCACCTACCCCAACGGCAAGGTCGCCCTCGCCGACGTGAACGTCACCATCCCCGCCGGCGACTTCGTCTTCCTGGTAGGCCCGTCGGGGGCCGGCAAGAGCACGTTCATCCGGCTCCTCATCCGCGAGCTGGTGGCGACCCATGGTCGGGTGCAGGTCGCCGGCCGCGACCTGGGTCGCCTGCGCCGCGGCCAGGTGCCCGGCCTGCGTCGCCGGATCGGGATCGTGTTCCAGGATTTTCGGCTGCTCCCCAACAAGACGGTGTGGGAGAACGTCGGCTTCGCGCTGGAGGTCACCGGCGCGCCATCGGGCCTCATCCGGCAGCGTGTGCCACAGCTGCTGAGCCTGGTCGGGCTGCAGGAGCACGCCAACCATCTGCCGACACAGCTGTCGGGTGGCGAGCAGCAGCGCACGGCCATTGCGCGGGCCCTGGTCCACGATCCGGCGATCCTCATCGCCGACGAGCCGACCGGCAACCTGGACCCGGTCACCAGCTGGGAGATCATCCAGCTCCTGATCCAGATCAACGAGCTGGGGACGACGGTCCTGATGGCGACCCACAACCAGGAGATCGTCAACGCCATGCGGCGCCGCGTCCTGGCGCTGGAGGGCGGAACGCTGGTGCGCGACGAGGCCGGCGCAGCCTACGAGCGCGAGTACTGACCGATGGGCTTCGTCACCGGCTTCCTGCGCTTCTGCGGCTTCTCCGTGGTTCGCGCCTGGCAGGGCTTCTGGCGCAACGCGATGATGAGCCTGGCCGCGACCGCCACCGTGATCCTGATGCTGGTCCTGCTCTCGGGACTGTTCATCGTCCTGACCGGGCTGAACTCGGGGATCGAGTTCATCGAGCGCAAGGTCGGCGTCACCGCCGAGCTGGTGGACGACCTCTCCGACGAGCGGCTCCAGACGCTCATCGAGCGCGCCGAGGCCCTCGACGGCGTGACCGACGTCGCCTACATCTCGCCCGACCAGGCCATGCGCCGCCTGGAGGAGGCCTTCGCGCAGCGCGGCCAGACCCTCAGCACCGGCGGTGCCAACATCCAGCTGCAGGCGACGCTCGAGATCACCCTCGCCGAGCCGGCGTTCGCCGACGAGGTGAGCCTGGCACTGGCCGGCGACGGCGCGGTGAGCAAGGTGATCACCAAGCAGGAGGAGATCGACACCCTGGTCGGCGTCATCAACGTCATCCGCACCGTCGGCCTGGTGGCGATCGGGCTCATCGGCCTGACGGTCCTGTTCATGATCGTCAACACGATCCGGATCGCGGTCTACAGCCGGTCCAACGAGATCGAGATCATGCGCCTGGTGGGCGCGTCGGACTCGTTCATCCGCTGGCCGTTCATCCTGGAGGGGATCCTGTGCGGCCTCATCGGTGCCGTGGTGGCCGTCATCGCGGTCAGCGTGGTGTGGGATCCCATCCAGCCGATCCTGGTCAGCGTGTTCCAGATGCCGACCGCAGTCAGCGCCCGCAACCTGGCCTCGCTGTCGGCGCTGCTGTTCGCTGTGGGAGTGGGGATCGGCGCCGTCGGCTCCTGGATCAGCGTGCGCTCCTACCTGTCCGCCGCCGCCTGAGCTCGTCTCGTTCCCGCGCTGTGCACCCCGGCGCACGTACCTCACGCTGTGTGCGCTGGGGCGCACGTATCTACGAAGCAGACCCCAGTTCAGACCCGATTCGCGCGACCGTGTGCGCCGCGGCGCACAGCGTGGGTGGCAGTGCGCCAAGATCGGCCCGATCTTCGTTGTTGCGTGCGCCCCAGCGCACGCGTGCGGCCAATTCCGCCAAGCCATGCGCCCCAGCGCACGCGGAACGACGAACGCGCATTGCGAAAGGGACATGCGGCCGTAACCGGGTCCGAACCGGACCGGTGCTACACTCCGCGGCACCTTCATGACCGATGAGACCCCGCGGCCGCCCTCGGCGCCGCCCGCTCCCGACGCTCACTCGCCCCATCTCGAGCCAGGCCACGCCGCGTCCACGGCGCCGCGGCCCGAGCGTGGTGCACCGCTGTCGGCGGCATGGATCGTCAGCCTGGTCCTGGCCGCGGTGGTGGGGGCGCTGCTGTTCACCGCCGGCTTCCTGGTGCGGGGCGGCGGCTTGGCCGGCTCCGGCTCGTGCGCCGCGCCGACCGAGGCCTTCGCCGCCTTCTGCGAGGCGTACGACAAGCTGAAGGCCGAGTACGTCGACCAGCTCGACGACACCAAGCTGGCAGAGGGCGCCATCCAGGGCATGTTCCAGTACGGCGTCGCCGATCCCTACAGCGGGTACATGGCGCCGGCCCAGTACCAGCAGGCGCTGGGTGACCTGTCCGGCAAGTTCGAGGGCATCGGCGCCGAGATGGCGCTCAAGAACCTCGACGATCCGGGGAATCTCGAGCCCTGCGCCCAGCTGTCCGCCAGCTGCGTGCTGGTCGTGGTCGCGCCGATCGCCGGCTCCCCGGCCGAGGCGGCCGGGCTGCGGGCCGGCGACATCGTGACCGCGGTCGACGGGGTGAGCGTCGAGGGCAGCACCATGCAGGACCAGATCACCAAGGTCCGCGGCGAGGCCGGGACCGACGTGACGCTGGGTTTGCTCCGCGACGGCGAGGCGTTGGAGCTGACCATCACCCGGGCCGAGATCACCATGCGCGAGGTGACGACGCGCATGATCGACGGCCACATCGGCTACATCGCGCTCCACGGATTCAGCGAGTCGGCCTCCGACCAGTTCCACTCCGCGCTGGCGCAGCTCCTCGCCGACGGGGCAGACCAGGTCATCTTCGACCTGCGTGACAATCCCGGCGGCTACATCGAGGCCGCGCGGCAGATCGGGAGCGAGTTCATCGACTCGGGGCTCATCTTCACCCAGGAGTCGGCGGGCGAGGACGTGAAGCGCTGGGAGGCGACCGGCGACGGTGCGGCGACCGACAGCAACCTGCCGGTGGTCGTCCTCACCAACGAGGGGAGTGCCTCGGCATCTGAGATCGTCGCCGCCGCGCTCCAGGAGACGGGGCGCGCCACCGTCATCGGTCAACCCACCTTCGGCAAGAACACCGTCCAGGTCTGGGCTCCGCTCGAGAACGATGGCGGGGTGCGGATCACGATCAGTCGTTGGTTCACCCCCGGTCACCGCAGCGTGGCGCCCGATGGCGTCCAGCCCGACGTCACCGTCGAGGTGCCGCCCGAGACGCCCCCGGAGCAGGACCTGTTCGTCGAGCGCGCGGTCGAGTTCCTCTCGACGCGCGGGGTGGGGGAGCCGGCCGCACCGTCCGGGTCGCCGGCGGCGATGGCCCCGGCCGGCGGCATGGGCGCCTACGATCCCGGCGCGCTCAACCTGATCGAGGTCTGACCTGCTGGCCGCGCCTTGTGCTCGGCACGGCGTGGTGCTAGCATCCCGGGCAACGAAAGGAGGTGGTGTGCACGTGAGTATTCCTTTGCACGCCACCACCGAGGCGGTGCGATAGCCCACTTCGAGTGGTAGCGACGGATGAGAGCCGGCCGAAACGGCCGGCTCTTTCCATGCCCGCCCGGGCGCTCAACCACCGACGACTGGACCGATACGACCCATGCCCGACGAGACGATCGCCGTCAACCGGCGCGCGCACCACGAGTACGCCATCGAGGACACCTTCGAGGCGGGCATCGTGCTGACCGGGACCGAGATCAAGTCGATCCGCGCCCACCGCGCCAACCTGGCCGAGGCCTACGCCCGCATCGAGGGCGGGGAGGCGTGGCTCATCGGTGCGCACATCGCCCCGTACGCCGAGGGCAACCGCTGGAACCACGAGCCGACCCGCACCCGCAAACTGCTGCTGCATCGTGGCCAGATCGCCGAGCTGACCGGCCTCACCCAGCAGAAGGGGCTGACCATCGTCCCGCTGCGCCTCTACATCCGCAACGGCATGGCGAAGGTGGAGCTCGGCGTCGCGCGCGGCAAGAAGGCGCACGACAAGCGCCGCACCATCGCCGAGCGCGACATGCGCCGCGACCTGCAGCGCGAGTCGAAGCACGCCGGTCGCATCAAGCTCTGAGCGGGGATTGGAACAGGCGTTCTGTTGTGGTAGACTCTTGGGGTTATCGGTCCGTGGGGATGTCAGGTTTCGACAGGGCTCAGGGACCGGGAATCGCAAGCCGAGGCGCCCTCAGGCCTCGTAAAAAGAGGGCACCAACAGTAACTGGCAACAAGCCCAGCTACGCTTTCGCTGCTTAGGCAGTGAACATCGACGCCGACTCACCTCCCCGGACGGCGAAGATGCAAACAGGGGAGGTGCGGCGCGGCCGACTCCGGTGAGCAGCGTCAAAGAGGCCGCAAGGTCACGCCGGATAGCCAGTGAGGCACCCCGCCGGTTGGGGGCCCACGACGCGAAACCCAAGTAAGCCGGAAACGCTTGTAGGAAGTTCCCGGCGACTCGGTTCTGGACGGGGAGTTCGATTCTCCCCCATCTCCACCATTCCTCATCTGACGGCGGCCGCCTGCGTGGCCGCCGTCGTTCATGCCCTAGGCGCGCACGCGCCCGGGTGCTACCCTCCTGCGCACACAGCGGCCAACCGATCGGTCCTCATCCCATTTGCGCCATCCGCCACGATCGCACGCGCCGCGTTGAAGGAGGCAGCGCCCACTCATGAACTTCAGCACCCTCTCATCGAACGAGAAGCTCGCGGTCTACGGCTCGGCGGCCGTGATCATCGGCGCACTGGTCGGGTATGGCTACGGTGTCGGACTCATCGCGATCCTGGCCGCGATCGGCATGCTGGCCATCGTCTTCCTCCCGCAGATGTCGCCTGGTACGAAGCTTCCGGGCTCGAAGGGAAGCCTGATGCTTCTCGCCGGCGGGATCGCTGCCGTGCTCCTCGTCCTCACCCTGCTCATCTACATCGGGACGATCACCACCGCCACCAACCTGCGCGACATCCTGTTCCTCGTCGCCGTCGTAGGTGGCCTGGTGATGGCGTGGGCCGGCTGGCAGGAGTTCCAGTCCGAGGGCGGCAAGTTCGTCCTGGGCAACCCGGCTGCAACGACCGGCTCGGCGACTCCGCCTCCGGCCGCGCCGCCTGCGTCCACCGAGCCCCCGGCCGCGCCGCCGCCCGCCGGGCCGCCGCCTGCCGATGCCGGCACGGACGACCGACCGCAGCCCTGACCGGAGCGGCTAGAGGCCGCTGATTGACCGATAGCGCTCAACGAGCAGGCCGACCCAGCCGTCGGCCTGCTCGTTCGGCGTCCCGTCCTCGGCGGCCGCCACCAGGCGCGCGATGACGACATCGGCTGCGAGCCCGTCGTCGATCCCGTCGAGGGCCTGCCGCAGGAGCTCAGACGCCGCCGGGCCGCTGGCGGTGTCCCGCAGCCACCCGACGAGTGCCGCGAGGTCGGCGTGCGTCGCCTCGAGCTCCGGGGGCGGGTCGGTCAGCGTCTCGCCGACGTAGGCGATGGCCAGCGCCAACAGCTCGCGGCGGGGCGTGTCGCGCACCACGTGGACGGTGCCATCGGGCACGCCGAACGCGAGCTCGAAGCGGCCTGCCGCGCGCGCGAGGCCGACCCAGGGAGAACCCGGATCGGCCTCCAGGCGGCCGACCGCCGCCAAGTGCTCGGGCTGGGCAGCCACCGCTGCCTCTCGACCGATGCCTAGCGGGGCTCGACCTGGGTGGCGGGCAGGATCACGATCCGCCGGTTGGGCTCCTCGCCGACGCTCTGGGTCCGGATCCGGGGGTTCTCGATCAGGGCCATATGCACGATCCGCCGCTCCACGGCCGGCATGGCCTCGAGCTGGATGATCTTGCCGGTCTGCAGGACGCGCTTGGCGGCGCGGTCGGCGACGTCGCGCAGCTGGTCCTCGCGGCGGCCGCGGTAGTTCTCCACGTCCACCATGATTCGGTGCTGCGGGCCCTCGCGCCGCTGGACCATCAGGTTGACGATGTGCTGCAGGCTGGCGAGCTTCTCGCCGCGGCGGCCGATGAGGACGCCCAGCCCGTCGCCCTTCACGTTGAGCTTCGAGGTCTCGTGACCCATCGCGATCTCGACCGTCGCCTTGAGGTCCATGAGCCGCATGATCTCGGTCAGGACGCCCTGCGCCTCGACCAGGATGCCGCGCTCGTCCTCGGACAGCTCCTCGAGCGGCTTGGCGGGCACGAACGGGGTCGGTTCGCGGGTCGAGCGTTCGCGGGCGGCGCGCTCGCGCGGCGGATTGGTATCGTGGCCGTTTCGGCCATTGCGGCCGCGCCCACCGCGCCGGCCACGGCGCCGGCTGCGCTCGGCCTCGTCCTCGTCGACATCGTCGCCGACCCGGAAGGCAGCCGGGTCCAGCTCTTCTTCTTCAGCGGGCGGCGCGGCGGCGGGCGGGATCGCCTCGGCGGCGGGCTCTTCGAGCTCCGGCACGTCGTCGTCACCGCCCTCGGCGGCGGCCTCCGCCTCCGGCTCGGGCGTGCGGGTGCGCCCGCGACCCCGCCCGCGGGGTGCCGGGGCGGCGGGCTGGGCGTCCTCATCGGCCTCGGCGGCGACATCTGTCACCGGCTCGCGCACGGATGCCGACGCAGCCACGGCCGACTTCGGCGCGGCCAGGATGCGCGCCTCCTCGCCGCCAACGCCCAGGATGCCGCGGCTGCCCTGGGCAAGGATCTCGATATCGAGGTCACCGAGGTCCGCGCCGTATTCCTTCATGGCGGTGCGGATGGCTTCCTCGACGTTCTTTCCGGAAAATTCCTTGAACGTCATCGTTGCTTACGACCTCGTCGCTTGCCGCCCTGGCGTCGCCGCGGCTGCTGGCCGGGCTGCGTCGGGCGTGGGGTGGAGGGTCGGGCGGACTCCTCGCGATCCGTCGCGTCACCGCC
Source organism: Chloroflexota bacterium (assembly GCA_025937875.1). Classification (GTDB taxonomy): domain Bacteria; phylum Chloroflexota; class Limnocylindria; order QHBO01; family QHBO01; genus JAICQM01. The sequence goes on along the minus strand of JAICQM010000002.1, from coordinate 3,394 downwards.
TGCGCGCTTCGCGTCCGGAGCATCGTCGCGTCGGCGCGGTCGAATGGCGGTCTCTTCGGGGGACGGCGCCCAGGCGGGCTGCCAGCCGAAGATCGGGAAGAGGTTGCCCCAACCCATGATGAAGAACTGCTGCACGACCAGGTAGGCCGTGTACACGACCCAGTACAGGATCAGTCCACTCGGGAAGATGCCGCCCCAGAAGATGGTGAGGAGCGGGAAGAGATAGACCATGGTGCCCGTCGCGGCCGCCGTCGGGTCGTCCGGATTCGGTCGCGGCGAGGTCATCTTGACCTGGATGAACTGCAGGATGGCCGCGATGACGGCCAGCGCGGAGAGGGAGAAACCGATCCCCGGGATCACCAGCGCGAACACGTGGTCGCGCTGGGCCAGGTCCAGGCCGAACAGCCATGCGGCGGTCGTGTCGACCGGCGACGCGAGCTTCACCGGATCGATGAGCTGGCAGTTGAGCGGCAGGAAGTGGCTGAACTCGGAGATGTTGAATGCCGGCAGGTTGCACAGCGCTCCGGCGCCCTGGAACGGGGCCGAGAACGTGGTCTCGGTGATGCGTGCGATGCCGGGGAGAGCGGCCTGGAGGTCCGTCAGCGTCGACGACGATGCCTGCTCGGGCGTCAGGGTGACGACGTTCGAGGCACGGATGATGGCCTGGTAGAGGGCGAACAGGATCGGCAGCTGGAGCAGCGTCGGCAGGCAGCCACCGAACTGGTTGACGCCGTGCTCCTTGTACAGCGCCATGGTCTCTTCGGTGATCTTCTGCCGGTTGCCCTTGTGCTTGCGCTGGACCTCGCGGACCAGCGGCTGCATGCGCTGCATCTCCTTCTGGGAGCGGATCTGCTGCACGAACAGCGGCGCGACCACGGTCCGGATGACGATCGTGAACACGATGATCGCCAGCGCGAAGTCGCTGAAGAGGATGTTGTAGAGGCCGATGAGCAGGTTGAAGAGCGGGAGGAAGAAGACGTCCCAGGGCGGCGTGAAATGCTCGATCCCGAGGAAGCCGGCGCCGATGACGGGGGGCAAGTACGCGATCCTCGCCTACGTGACCGGGTCGTAGCCGCCGGGGTGGAGGGGATTGCAGCGCGCGATGCGGCGTGCTCCCATCCACGATCCCCGGAGCAGCCCGTGCCGCTCGATGGCCTGGTAGGTGTAGTGCGAGCAGCTCGGCGTGTAGCGGCAGGATGGCGGCATCCACCCGGTCAGCTTCTGGTACGCGATGATCAATCCCAGGCCGATCCTTCTCATCATCCGATCCCTGCTCGTTCCAGGAGCGTGGCCAATGCCGACCGCAGCTCGGCGAAGCTCGCACCTGCTGCGTCCGGCCGAGCGATGAGGAGCAGGTCGTAGCCGGCCCCGATGTCACCCAGCCGTTCCCGCACGATCTCGCGCAGGCGACGGCGTACCCGGTTCCGCACCACTGCCCCGCCGATCGAGCGCGGCGTGCTGAGCCCGATGCGCGTCTCGGCGCGATCGGTGTGACGCCAGCGGAGGACCAGGATCCGGTGCGATCGCGCCGTCCCGCTGCGCATCACCGCATCGAAGTCGGCGCGACGGCGCAGGGTGGGGAGCGGCGGCACGGTCCGTGCCTTCCCGCTGAGGGGCGTCAGACGGTCAGTCGCTTGCGCCCCTTGGCGCGCCGGCGAGCCAGCACGCGGCGACCGCCCTTGGAGGCCATCCGCGCCATGAAGCCATGCTCCCGCTTGCGGGCGCGTCGCTTGGGCTGGTAGGTAGCCTTTCCCATGGGTCCGTGGTCGTCCTCGTACGTGCAGCGTGGCCGGCGGGTGTATGCAACGCTGCGAACACGACGACGGCTGGCGCAAGCCAGCCGCTCATACAGCGCCCACCGAGGCCGTGGTGCGGTTCCGTCGGGATTGTACGTACCGCGCGTGAGGCGGTCAAACGCCGACGATCGGCATCTGGTGCATCCTGGCCGCGGCCTCGGACGGCAGATCGCGCGAACCGTTGCCCCGGCCGATTTGGGGCTGCTACACTACCGCGACCCCAGCGGCCGGATACGCTCCCGAAGTCCCTCGACCGCCCACGCGGGGTGGTGTTCGATCCCTTGTTCGAGGCCCGTGCTGCGGGCGTGGAGACGCGTGTTGATGGAAGCGAAGCAGGTCTGGCGCGCCGTGTTGGGCGAGCTCCAGGTGAGCCTCTCACCGGCGAATTTCGAGACCTGGCTGAAGGACACGCAGCTCGTCGAGATCGACGACAACCACTTCCGTATCGCAGCCCCCAACGGCTTCGCCCGTGACTGGCTCGACAACCGCTACCGGACCCTGATCAGTCAGACCGTGGCCCGCGTGGTCGGCGGCTCGGTCCAGGTCGAGTTCGTCGTCGCCGACGCCCCGGGTCCGGTCCCCGACCAGGCCTCCGAGGAGAGCCTCCAGCTGCCGCCCCTCTCCGCCGGCGGCAACGCGGTCAACCTCAACCCGCGGTACATCTTCACCAACTTCATCGTCGGCTCCGCCAACCGGCTGGCGCATGCCGCGGCCCTCTCGGTCGCCGAGCGCCCCGGCCACGCCTACAACCCGCTGTTCCTGTACGGCGGGGTGGGGCTGGGCAAGACGCACCTCATGCACGCGATCGGCAATGCGGTGGCGGCCAAGTTCCCACGCAAGCGGGTCCTCTACGCCTCGAGCGAGAAGTTCACCAACGACTTCATCAACTCCATCCGCGAGCAGAAGATGGAGGACTTCCGGAACCGATATCGCCGCATCGACGTGCTGCTCATCGACGACATTCAGTTCATCGCCGAGCGGGAGCGCACGCAGGAAGAGTTCTTCCACACCTTCAACGCAATCCACGAGGCCGGCAAGCAGATCGTCCTCTCGTCGGACCGTCCACCCAAGGCGATCACGACCCTCGAGGAGCGGCTCCGCTCCCGATTCGAGTGGGGGCTCATCGCCGACCTCACCCCGCCCGACCTGGAGACGCGTATCGCGATCCTGCGATCCAAGGCGGAGGACCAGCTCGATCTCATCCCGCCCGACGTCATCGAGTTCATCGCACGCAAGGTGGTGAGCAACGTCCGCGAGCTCGAGGGCGCGCTGAACCGGGTCATCGCCTACGCCAGCATGAGTGGCATGCCGATCAGCATCGAGCTCGCCTCGGCGGTCCTCTCCAACGTCATGTACAACCCCAAGAAGCGGTCGATCACCCCGCAGCGCATCGTGCGCGCGGTGGCCGACTACTACGGGGTCAACCTGGACCTGCTGCGCAGCAGCAAGCGTGACCGGGCCATCGTGGTCCCTCGCCAGATCGCCATGTACCTCATGCGCGAGGAGACCGATATCAGCCTCCTGCGCATCGGTGCCGAGCTCGGCGGCCGCGACCACTCGACCGTCCTGCACGCCTACGACAAGATCGCGCGCGAGCT
>JAICQM010000096.1 GCA_025937875.1 Chloroflexota bacterium | reverse complement strand
GCTGGCCAACGACTACGGGATCGAGGACCGGTTCCGGATCGCGGCCACCGTCAAGCGCCCAGAGGGGATCGAGGAGCGCCACGCCTGCCTCAACGAGGTGGTGGTGGCGCGGGGGAAGCGGGTGCGGATGATCCGGCTGGAGGTGGAGGTGTCGGGCTCGCACCTCGCCACCTACGTCGCCGATGGCGTGGTGGTGGCGACGCCCACCGGCTCGACCGCCTACTCGTTCAGCGCCGGCGGCTCGATCCTCGATCCGCGCCTGCGCAACATGATCATCACCCCCGTCGCCGCCTACCTCTCGCCGCTGCACAGCGTGGTTGCCGGCGAGGAGCAGGTGGTGCGGCTGACGCTGCGCGAGGCGTCGGACCCGGCGATCGTGAGCATCGACGGGCAATGGGACCTCGAGCTGCGGCCGGGCGACACGGTCGAGGTGACGTCGCTGCCGGAGCCGTTCCGTTTGCTGGAGCCGACCGGCTCGACCCCGTTCTACGACCTGCTGCGCACCAAGGCCGGCCTGCTGCCGTACTAGAGGCCCTCCTGGACCGATGCCCCTCGTCGAGCTCACCGTCGCCAACCTTGCGGTGCTGGAGCACGTCCGGCTGCCGCTGTCGCGTGGCTTCACCGTGCTTACCGGCGAGACCGGGGCGGGGAAATCGCTGGTCGTCGACGCGCTGGCGCTCGCGCTCGGCGCCCGCGCCTCGGCGGACCTCGTCCGGACGGGTGCTTCGGTCCTCCGCGTCGACGCCGTCTTCGAGGGTGTTCCTTCCGAGACCGATGCGCCCCTCGACGACCTCGTGGCCGCCGAGGACGGGGTCGCGATCATCCGACGGGAAGTCGGGGCGGACGGCCGGTCCTCGGCGCGCGTCAACGACCGTGCCGTGACGGTCGGCGGCCTGGCCGCGCTCGGGACGCGGCTGGCCGAGATCCATGGCCAGCACGAGCAGCAACGCCTGACCGATCCGTCGCATCAGCTGGAGCTGCTGGACCGCTTCGGCGGGCATTCCGTGGCTGCCGTGAGCGAGGCGTGGCGGGCGTGGCGGTCGACGGTGGCCGCGGCCGCCGAACTGCTCACCGACGAGCGCGAGCTGGAGCGGCGGCGCGAGCTGCTGCGGCACCAGGCGGGCGAGATCTCGGCGGCGGCGCTCCGCCCCGGCGAGGAGGCGGAGGTCGAGGCGTCGCTGCGGGTCGCGCAGCACGCGGAGGCGATCGCGTCGAGCGCCAACGAGGCGTCGCGGCTCATCCGCGACGAGGGTGCGGCGCTGGACGCCCTGCGCGGTGCGCTCCGTGCGCTGGAGGCGGCGGCTGCCCACGACGAGCGGTTCGCCGCGCTCGTCGAGCGGGCGCATGGCGTGGCCGCCGAGGCGGAGGAGCTGGGACGCGATGCATCGGCGCTGGGCGAGTCGGTGGACCTGGATCCGGCCTCACGCGCGGCGGCCGAGGAGCGGCTGAGCCTCATCCGCGACCTGGAGCGCAAGTACGGCGCATCGGTCGAGGCGGTCATCGCGTTCGGCGACGAGGCCGCCGCCGAGCTGGCGCGGCTCGACGATGCGGAGGGGCTGCGCGAGCGGCTGCGGGTCGAGGAGCGGGAACGGCACGCCGCGGTCGTGGCGGCTGCCACTGCGCTCACCGACGCCCGTCGTGAGGCCGCCGACCGGCTCGCGGCCGCCGTCAACGGGGAGCTCGAGCCGCTCGGCCTGCCGGCCGGCTCCTTCGGCGTGTCCGTGGAGGCGGTTGAGCTCGGCCCGTCCGGCGCCGATCGGGTCACGTTCACGTTCGCCCCCAACCCCGGTGAGCCGCCGCGGCCGCTGGCGCGGATCGCGTCGGGCGGGGAGGCGAGTCGGCTGTCGCTGGCCCTGAAGGTCGTGCTGGCAGCGGCCGACGAGACACCGCTCCTCGTCTTCGACGAAGTCGACGCCGGGATCGGCGGGCGCCATGCCACGGCCCTCGGGGAGCGGCTCCGGGCCTTGGCGGCGTACCACCAGGTCGTGTGCGTCACGCACCTGCCACAGATCGCCGCCTACGCGGACGCCCACCTCCACGTCGGCAAGGCCGTCGCCGACGGCCGGACACAGACCGAGCTGCGCGTGTTGGAGGGCGAGGACCGCGCGGCCGAGCTCGCCGCGATGCTCGCCGGCAGTGGCGCCGGGGACGAGGCCCATGCCGCCGCTGAGGCGCTGCTGCGCTCGGCTGACGCTCGCTAGTCGCCTTGGCCCCGACGGGTCAGGGTAAACACGCTGTGGCTTCCGCCACGCTGATGGATCCCGTCCGGACCCAGATGGCCGCCGACGCTGAGGGAATCCGCCGATAATGGAGGGCCTGCGTGGCTGTACCCTTGCCGACCTGGACCCATAACGCGTCCGCGCTCCCTGGCAACGCCACCCCGCCGAGTGCGCTGACAAGGCCCTGGCCCGATCCGACCCAGCTGAAACCTTCATCGATCCACCCATCGGTGATGTCCCGTGAGATTGCCGTCGCCTCGAGCAGGTCGGGCGACCAAGAGATGTCGGCGCCCTGCAGGCAATCGGTCCCTGACTCAGCGATGACACGCCGCAGGGCAGCTTCTTCGGCGCTCACAGCGCTGTTTGCAACCGGGCGAAGGAGCGCCAGCGCAACCACCGCCGCGATGACTGCAGCGCAGACGAGTGCTGGACCGGCGAACTGGCGCGGCATCAGTACACCGTGTTCGCGGCAGCCACGTCGTCCGCCGAAAGGGTGCGAGCATCGAACGACTGCGGATTCGTGAAGAAGCCGCACATCGTGGCAATGGGATTGCCGCACTGACTGAGGTCGACGAGCCTCACCCAATGACCGAGTTCGTGGGTGAGGAATCCGCGAAAGTCGGCAGCGTTCAGGATCTGTGCGGAGCTGAAATTCCAGGTTGGATGATTTGGAGCAGTCGTGTTGAAGTACGTGTCGTCATCGACGATCCGGTAGTAATCGAACCTGGGCTGCACGTTGCGGCAGGTGACGGCGAACGTCCCTACGGGCCATGATCCCAAGCATGGCCCAGTCCTCCCATCAACGTAGACATTGTGGTTGCTTGGGACCCCGTTGTCCTGGATATCAAAGCTCGTGTTGCCCCGCCATTGGGCGGCTGCAGCATCGAGCTGGGTCATTTGGAGAGTGGTCCAAGTGCCCGATGCGGTCGCGAACAATGCTGTCGTATCAGGTGTGCCGTTATTGTTGGAGTCCCAGAAGTAGAGCGGCGATGGAACGGAGTGGATAGCCGAGACCGCTCAAGGAGCCGAGACATGGCAACATCGCGGTAACAAGCGCGAGTACGGCTCGGCGTCTCGAGGCACCGCCCATGAATGCATAGTAGCCTTGGGGTCAAGTGGCTTCGCGAGAGCTGAGGCGCCTAAGTAGCGAGGCAACCTGCGCTTTGACGCCGGATCTGGCGGGTGCAATCGAGGCATTCCTGCTCGAGCTGCGCGTCGAGCGCGGCCTGGCCCCGCTCACCATCGCCGCCTACCGTCGCGACTTGGCCCAGTTCGCCGACGCAGCCACGAACCGATGGCGCACGGATCCCGACGGCGCCCGCGACTGGCTGGCGGTCCAGCGCACCGCCGGCCGCCGCGCCACCACGCTGGCCAGGAAGGTCGCGGCCCTGCGCAGCTTCTACAACTTCGCCCTGCGGGAGGGGATCGTGGAGCGCGACGTCGCCTCGCTCCTCGATGCGCCTAAGCCGGGCAGCTATCTGCCCGACGTGCTCAGCGTCGACGAGGTGGCCCGCATCCTGGACGCGCCGCCGCCGGACGACCCCGTCGGCACGAGGGACCGGGCGATCCTGGAGCTCCTCTACGCCTGCGGCCTGCGGGTCAGCGAGCTGACCGGGCTCGACCGGCATCGGGTCGACCTGCCGAACCTCCAGGTCCGGGTCATCGGCAAGGGCAACAAGGAACGGCGCGTGCCGATGGGGGAGGAGGCGCGCGAGCGCCTCCATCGGTACATCGAGGGGCCGTACCGCGAGTGGACGCAGAAGAAGCCCACCGAGGCCGTGTTCGTGGGGACGCGCGGCAGGCGCATCAGCCGCGAATCGGTCTGGAAGCTGGTGCGCCGCTGGACGGAGGCCGCAGGCGTCACCGCGCACGTCAGCCCGCACACGTTTCGCCACAGTTTCGCGACCCATCTGCTCGAGGGCGGGGCCGACCTGCGGGCGGTTCAGACCCTGCTGGGCCATGCTAGCATCAGCACCACCCAGCTCTATACCCACCTCACCGGGGAGCGTCTGCGCGAGGTCTACGCTCGCGCCCATCCCCGCGCCTGACCCGCCATGGCCGCGCACACGGAGCCACCTGAGCCGATGAGCTACGCAGCCAAGCTTCTCTCCCGCGGGGAGGAGATCATCTACGAGAGCCGCCAGCACTGGTTCGCCGTGGTGGCGGAGACGTTCTGGTGGATCGTGGGCGCCGTCGTCCTGCTCGCGCTGACGATCTTCCTCGCCTCGAACCAGGCGCCGGTCGTCAACGACGGGATCGACGGCGTGCTCACCGTGGCCGCCTTGCTGGGCCTGCTGCTGTGCCTGGGCCGGATCGGCCTCAAGATCTGGGATTGGCGCAACCAGGAATGGCTGATCACCACGCGGCGGGTGATCCGCTCCGAGGGCATCTTCAACAAGGCGATGTCCGACTCGAACCTTGAGAAGATCAACGACGCCATGCTCAGCCAGAGCTGGGTGGGCCGCATCTTCAACTACGGCACGCTCGACATCCTGACCGCGGCCGAGGAGACCGGTGCGCACGCCGGGATCGGCGACTTCCCGATGATCGCCGAGCCGGTCGCCTTCAAGATCGCGATGCTCAACCAGAAGGAGCTGCTGGAGCGGCCCGACCTCGCCCCGCCGCGGCGCGCGCAGGGTCGCGATGCCGCCCCCGACTACCAGCGCGAGTCGCTGCCACCGCGGGCCGGCTCGGACCGCGTGTCGCAGGTCGCCCTCCAGGCCGATGCACCGGCGCCCGCGCCGGTGGCCGCTGCGGCTCCCGCCGCGGAGAGGGCTCCCGAGGATCCGGCCGCGACGCTCGAGCGCCTCGGCTCGCTGCGTGACAAGGGGCTCATCACCGCCGAGGAGTACGAGGCCAAGAAGGCGCAGATCCTGGAGCGGTTCTGAATGGGGGCCGTGGCGGCGCTGGCGCCAGCGTATATACGTATATACGCCGTGAGCGTGTTTCCCGGCGAAATCGAGCACGCGGGGTATATACGTATATATTCCCGCGCCGCCACGCCGTGACGGATCACCGCCTCGGCAACCTGCCGGACGGGATCTACGGGGCCGAGCTCCAGCGGCGGATCGACGAGGCGGCGGCGGCCATCCGCGAGCGTCTGTCGGGTGAGCCACGCCTGGCGAGCCCGCAGTTGGTCTTCGTCCTCGGCTCCGGGCTGGGCGGCGTGGTGGACCTGCTGGATGGGACGCCGCGCGTCAGCATCCCGTACGGCGACATCCCGCACGTCCCGACCGGCTCCGTGGCCGGGCACGCCGGGGAGCTGGTGGCTGGCATCGCGCACGAGACGGCGGTGATCGTCCTCTCCGGGCGCGCCCATCCGTACGAGGGCTACTCGCATCGTGAGGCGACGCTGCTGCTGCGCGCGGTGCTGACCCTCGGCCCGCGGACGCTGGTGCTCACCAATGCCGCCGGCGGCATCAACCCCGGGTTCGCGGCCGGCGAGGTGATGCTCATTCGCGACACGATCAACCTGTCGGGCGAGAACCCGCTGCTGGGTCCCAACCTGGACGCCTTCGGTCCGCGCTTCCCGGCCATGACCGATGCCTTCGACCCGCCCCTGCGCGCCGCCGCCAGCCGCGCGGCCGAGCGGGCGGGGATCACCCTCCACGAGGGCGTGTACCTCATGCTCTCCGGCCCCGCCTACGAGACGCGGGCCGAGCTGCGCATGCTGCGCATCCTGGGCGCCGACGCGGTGGGGATGAGCACCGTCCACGAGGCGATCGTGGCGCGTCACGCGGATCGCCGCCTGCTCGGCTTCAGCCTCATCACCAACCCGGCCACCGAGGACGTGGAGGCGGGACCGACCCACGAGGAGGTCATGGAGATGGGCAAGGTCGGCGGGGAGCGGCTGCTGGCCATCCTGCGCGAGCTCCTGCCGGACCTGGTCTAGATGCTCTTCCTCCAGGACCTCGACATCGTCACCATCCTCGCGATCCTGGTCGCGTTGGTGGTCGGCATCACGTTCCACGAGTTCAGCCACGCCTGGGTCGCCGACCAGCTCGGCGACCGTCGGCCTCGCGCGCTGAACCGGGTGAGCCTCAACCCGTCGGACCACATCGACCCCATGGGCGCGCTCATGTTCGTGCTGGTCGGCTTCGGATGGGGCAAGCCGGTGCCGGTCAACATCGGTGCGCTGCGGCCGGGACGAATCGGCATGTCGTGGGTCTCGGCGGCGGGACCGCTGGCCAACGTGGCGGTGGCGGTGGTGCTGGCCGTCGTCTACCGCGTCCTGGATGTCGCCGGAGTGCAGGCGCCGACCGCGACCCAGTTCCTGCTCCTGGCGGTGTACTTCAACCTGGCGCTGGCGCTCTTCAACCTGCTGCCCATCCCGCCGCTTGACGGCTACAACTTCGCCCTGGGCATCCTGCCGCCGCGCCAGGCGCTCCAGCTCCAGCAGTACGCGCAGTACGGGATGCTGATCCTGCTGGCGATCGTGGTGGCCAGCTACGCGCTCCCCGGCGGCGGCCCGCTGCGCTGGCTGTTCAGCCTGGCCGGGTTCCTGGCCGGCGTGCTGCTCGGTGCATAGGCCGGTGCACCGGGTGGGGCAGTTCGTCGGCCACCTGACCGCGCGCGTGCATCCGTCCGAGGCGGAGCTGGTGCGTCGCGTCCTGCCGCCGGCAGCGGTGGAGCTGTTCGACGCGATGCCGGTGGCGGATCGGCGCCACGGGCTGGACGTCGCCCAGCGCCTGCTGGCGGCGGGCTTCGACGACGGCGACGTGCTGGCCGCGGCCCTGCTCCACGACGCCGCCAAGGGCCACGCCATGCGCCTCTGGCACCGGGTCGGCGGTGTGCTGTTGGAGGCGGCCGCGCCGCGCCTGCTGGAGCGGCTCGCGTCGCCGAACCCGCGCTCGTGGCGGCACGGATTCCACCTCTACCTCCATCATGGACCGATGTCCGCCGATGCCGCCGTAGCCGCCGGCTGCGCGCCACGCGTGGGCGCCTTCATCCGCGGCGCGACCGATGCGGCCGATGCCACCCTGGCCGCGGCGCTGCGCGCCGCCGACGACGCGTCATGACCCTGGAGCCGATCCCCGTCGACGTCGAGCGGGCCGCCCTGCCGGTCGGCGAGGCGCCGCCGTACACCGTCCAGCTGGAGGTGTTCGAGGGTCCGCTGCAGCTGCT
>JAICQM010000019.1 GCA_025937875.1 Chloroflexota bacterium | reverse complement strand
GTCCGGCTGCCGCGCACCGCCAGCAGCGCATCGCGGGCCCGCGCCTCGAGGCCCGCGTCGAGCGCCACGCCCGGCGGGCGGTGCAGGACGTTGCGCCCCGCCTCCCAGTTGCCCTCCGGGGTGACGCCCCAGCCCGCCGCCGCCGCGTCGGCCTCGGCACCGGCGATGCCGGCGCCGGCGAGCGCCGCTCGCAGCTCGGCATCGGTCCAGGCGTAGAAGCGCCCCTCCTCGCCCTCGGTGTCGGCGTCGAGCGCCGACGCGAAGCCGCCCTCGGGGGTGCGCAGGTCGGCGAGCATGAAGCCGAGCGTCTCGCGCGCGACGCGCGCGTATCGGTCCCGCCCGGTGGCGCGGAAGCCCTCGAGATAGGCGTGGGCCAGCAGCGCGTTGTCGTACAGCATCTTCTCGAAGTGCGGGACCAGCCAGCGGGCATCGGTGCTGTAGCGGGAGAACCCACCGCCGAGGTGATCCCACAGGCCGCCGTCGGCCATCGCGTCCAGCGTTCGCGTCACCATCTCCAGGGTCGCCGCGTCGCGCGTGCGTGCCCAGCGACGCAGGAGGAACTCGAGCGTCGCGCCGGCCGGGAACTTGGGTGCGGAGCCGAAGCCGCCCCACCGGGGGTCGAAGGCGGAGCGGAGGCGCCCCACGGCGGCGTCGAGCTGGGCGACCTGCGGGTCGGTGGTCCCCGGCGGAACTTCGAGCTGGCTGCGCAGGTGGGCGGTGATGCCGGCCGCCGAGGCCGCCACCTCGTCGCGCCGCGTCGTGTACGCATCGTGGATCGCGTCCAGCACCCGGCTGAACGACGGCAGCCCATGCCGGTCGTCAGGCGGGAAGTAGGTGCCACCGAAGAAGGGCTCGAGGTCCGGGGTGAGGAACACGTTGAGCGGCCAGCCGCCGCTGCCGGTCATCGCCTGTACGGCGCCCATGTACAGCTCGTCGAGGTCGGGGCGCTCCTCGCGGTCGACCTTGATCGGCACGAAATGGGCATTGAGCTGGGCCGCGATCCCGTCGTCCTCGAACGACTCACGCTCCATGACGTGACACCAGTGGCAGGCCGAGTAGCCGATGGAGAGGAAGATCGGCCGGTCCTCGGCGCGAGCTCGATCCAGCGCCTCGGTGCCCCAGGGGTACCAGTCGACGGGGTTGTGGGCGTGCTGGAGGAGGTACGGGCTCGTCTCGGCGGCGAGTCGGTTCGTCATACGCTCCGAGTGTGGCACGCCCGCCTCGCGGTCGCTCCGCACTGCCCCGAGGCCGCCGGGAAGCCGGCCGGCGAGATCAGCCGGGGCGGTCGGCTGCGAACTGCTCCGCCGACAGCTTGGCGTACAGCCCCTCGTGACGGATGAGCTCGTCGTGCGTGCCGCGCTCGACGATCCGGCCGCGCTCCATGACCAGGATCAGGTCGGCGCGCAGGATCGTCGACAGGCGATGGGCGATGGCAATCGTGGTGCGGCCCTCCATGAGCCGCTGCAGGGCACCCTGGATGAGCCGCTCGCTGACGGTGTCGAGCGCGGACGTGGCCTCGTCGAGAATGAGGATCCGCGGGTCCTTGAGGAGCACCCGCGCGATGGCAATCCGTTGCTTCTCGCCGCCGGAGAGCTTGTATCCCCGCTCTCCGACCACGGTCTCGTAGCCTTCGGGCAGCTCGGAGATGCGCTGGTGGATCGCGGCGGCGCTGGCCGCGGCCTCGATCTGGGCCTGCGTCGCGTCGGGTCGCGCGTACTGCAGGTTGGCCAATACCGTGTCGTGGAAGAGGTACGTCTCCTGGGTCACGACGCCGATCTCGCGGCCCAGCGAGCCGAGCGTGATCCCGCGCACGTCGATGCCATCGATGCGCACCGCCCCGCTGTCGACGTCGTACAGGCGCGGGATGAGGTACGTGGTGGTCGTCTTGCCGCTCCCCGACGGGCCGACCAGCGCCACCAGCTGGCCCGGCGCGGCCCGGAACGAGATGTCGGTCAGCGCGAACGGATGGACGGTGGTCGGTACGGCGCGACCTTCCGCCTCGGCCTCCGCCGCCTCCGCCGCGACCTCGACCTGCGCGGTCGCCACCGGGTAGCGGAACGACACGTTCTCGAAGGCGACCTCGCCGCGCATCGTGGCCGGGTTCAGCTCGATCGCGTCCGGCGCGTCCGTGATCTCGTGCTCCATCTCGAGGTACTCGAAGATGCGGTCGAACAGCGCCAGCGCGCCCTGGATCTCGACCTGGACGTTGAGCAGCTGGCCGAGCGGGAAGAAGAGACGCGACTGGAGCGTCGTGAACGCCACGATGGTGCCGATGCTGACGCCGGTGTCGCCCCCGATGATGAGCGACCCCGCCAGCAGGTAAACGAAGGCCGGCATGATGCTGAAGAACGTGCCGATGAGGGCGAAGAACCAGCGCCCGATCATCTGGCCGCGGACCTGCAAGTCGCCGAGCCGGCGGGACTCGCGGCTGAAACGCTCGATGCTCGCCTCCTGCTGGCCGAAGGTCTTGGACAGCAGGATGCCCGACACTGACAGCGACTCTTCGGTGATGGCGCTCATCTCGGCCATCGAGCGCTGAGTGAGCGTGCTCACCTCGCGCCGCACCTTGCCGACGCGATAGGTGATGTAGGCGAAGATCGGCAGCAGGCCCAGGCTGAGCAGTGTGAGACGCCAGTCGAGGATCCACATCGCGATCACCGTCGTCGCCACGGTGGCGAAGTTGGCGAGCAGGGACGAGGCGGTATCGGTCACGACGGACTGCACGCCACCCACGTCGTTGCTGATCCGGCTCTGGATCTCGCCGGTGCGGGTCTCGGTGAAGAAGCGCAGCGGCATCCACTGCAGGTGGGTGTAGAGGGCCAGGCGCAGGTCGTTCATGACCCGCTGCCCGACGACGTTCGACAGGAAGGCCTGCCAGACCCCGATCGCACTGGTGAGGATCGGCAGCACGATCATCAGCCCGCACTGCAGGTAGAGCAGCCCGAGGTCCTGCGGCCCGGTGAGGTTGTCGATGACCAGCTTCAGCAGGATCGGGTTGACGACGCCCACGCTGACGGTGACCAGGATCAGGACCGCGATCAAGCCCAGCCGCAGCCGGTACGGGGCGAAGAAGCCGGAGATGAGACGCACCGTCTTGCGGGCGGTGCCCGCGCGCCGGGTCAGGTCCGGCTCCGGTCCCCCGAAGCGGCCCCAGCCACCGCCGCCCCCGCCGCCGCGCCGCGTCATTCGAGGATGATGGACCCGAAGGCCTGCGCCAGGCCGATGCCGTTCGCCGCACCGACCTCCCGGGCGCGGTCGCGCACGCGCGCCTCCGCGTCACCGTCGACCTGGCTGGCGTGCGCCCGCAACGCGTCGATCCCGATCTCGAACGTTGCCGACACGTCGAGCACCAGGTTCGGCTGCTCGATGCCCATGAGCAGTACCTGGCGCACCTTCCAGGGCTCGAGCCCCTCGTCGGTGGCGAGCTCGGGAAAGTTGAGCCGATCGCGTGCCGCGGGATACACGCTGGCGAGCGTGGCCTCCCCGGTGGCGAGGTGATCGGGATGGCCGATGAAGGGATTGCCGTCGAGGCGGCGCTGCGGGTTGAGGGTCATGACCAGGTCTGGCCGGAAGCGGCGGATCTGGCGGGTCACGTCCCGCCGCAGGTCGAGGCTCGGGACAAGGTAGCCGTCGGGATAACCGAGGTGCACGATCTCCGATACCCCAAGGATGTCGGCCGCCGCCCGCTGCTCGGCGACGCGTGTGGCGGCGAGCTGTTCGGGGGTCACGGCAGGGTCATCGGTGCCCTTGCCGCCATCGGTCGTCACGACGTAGTCGACCCGCGCGCCCGAGGCGGTCAGGTGGGCGATCGTGGCGGCGGCGCCGAACTCGGCGTCATCGGGATGGGCGATGACGACCAGCGCCCGCTCGAGGGGGCTGACCAGCCGGTGTGGCTCGCGCGCGCTCATGAGCCGTCCATGCTACCGCCGATGGCCGGGCCGATGAATTGACCGTGCCCGCGCGCGGCCCACATACTCACCCGCAGTATGTCCAACGACGCACGGGCCGAGCATTTCCGGCACGCCTACACCAAGGACAAGCGCGAGCTCCTGACGCGCCTGGCACGGATCGAGGGTCAGGTGCGTGGCATCCGTCGCCTGGTCGACGAGGAGGCCTACTGCCTCGATGTCCTTCAGCAGGTCGACGCCATGACGGCCGCCACCGACCAGGTCGCGCTGCTGCTCGTCGAGGACCACATCTCCGGCTGCCTGACGCACGCCATCGAGACCGGCGAGGGGCCCGCCTACACCGACGAGGTCATGACGGTCGTGCGCCGCATGATGGGGCGCCGTGGACGACGCTGAGTGACGCGCAAAGGGAGTGTCGCAGGGGGGAACCACGACACTCCCAGCGGGGAATGTACACCGGCGGTCAACAGCCCGCTCGCCCAGCGAGCGAGCCGCCTCATTCGCCGAACATCGTCAGCTGCTCGCCGCCACGCTCGATGAGCGGGTCGAGGCCCAGCAGCGGCTCCAGCCACTCCAGCTTGATCGCCTCCCGGCCGGCCAGCGTGTCCAGGTGCTGCCACTTCAGGATGTGCCAGTTCTGCCGCTCCAGCTCCGCGCGCAGCCATGGCGAGCGCTCGAGCTTGCCGCGCAGCAGCTCGCCCCGCTCGGCCGGGAGGAGGAGCAGGCGCACCTGGTCGTCGGCCGGGCTGATGGCACGACCCCGACGCAGGACCGGATCCCCGAGCATGGCGGTCCACTCCACCTCGAGCAGGAACGCGAAGCGGCCACGGACGTACCAGATGGCGTCCACCTCGCCCAGCGCCTCCGCAGGCGCGCGCACGATGAGCGGCAGGTACGCCCGACGCTCGTCATCGTGCAGGAGGCCGCCCAGCGTGCCGCCGTTCCACGGCCGTGCCTGCTCGCGCTTCGAGAGCCAGACCCGCATTCCGAGTCGATGCCCCACGTCGACCGCGGTGGCCAGCGTTCGGGCGTGGTCGGCCATCCGCGCCGCGAGCTCCTCCTCGGTGCGCAGCTCCCCCCGCTCCCCGATCCGCGCGTAGGCGGCCAGGCAGGCCCGCACCAGCTCCTCGTCTGGCGCGCTCAGGCCGGGGAACAGGCCGTAGATGCGGTCCATGAATCCCTGCTCGTCGAGGCGGCCGGCGGTCGTCAGGACGCTGAACGTCGCCCATTCGACGCGATCCGCCAGGGGCGTCTCGGCCAGCGAAGGCTCGCGGAGCCACCACGTCGGGCGCGCCTCGGCGTCGATGCGCACCAGCGCCGGATGGTCGTCGCGCCAGAGCTCCTCGCGCAGGAGCTGGGCCAGGATGGCGTGGCCGCTCCCGTCCAACCGATCCGGACCGTCCGTCTCGTCGTCCCGGTCGCCGGAGCGCTGCAGCGCGAGACGGCGCAGCAGGCCGGCGCGTGCCAGCTCGAGAAGCACGGCGGCCGTGATGCGCGTCAGCCCCGCCGGCTCGCCGCGATCCCGCAGGAGCGCCACCACGGCCCGCTGCATGGCACCGGCGAGCTCGGGGTAGGTGAGCTGGTCGTGGTCGGCGCCTAGGCGCAGCGGCGTCGCGGCATCACGCAGCCGGCTCTCGCCGGCGATCGGCTTGCGGAAGTGCACCGTCACGCCGTCGCCGCTGCGGCGCGACTCGCGATGGATGACGTCGACGAGGTCCAGGCCCGCCGCGGCGCCCGCCACGGCCACCGCCAGCAGGCGCTCGGGATCGTCACCCTCCAGCAGGACGTTGCACCAGCCGTCGGCCTTGAGCGCGCCGGCAGCCGACGTCATGGCGCGTCGCAGCGCCGCCGGCTCCACGCCATCGGCATGCAGGCTGGCACTGCCGAAGAGCGGCTCAAGGCGCAGCGTGCCTGCCGCCTCGCGCCCCATGAGCCATGCCGTGGCGAGGTACTCGAAGCTCAGCTCGTCGATGCTCGCCGGTGCCCCGGCCGATCCGAGCACCATGTCGACCGAGTCCGGCGGCAGGTACTGCCCGACCACCGCCGGCCGGCAGCGGATCCAGAGCACGTTGGCGGCGCCGACACCACCCAGCTCCTCGAGATCGGCCGCGAATCGCGCCGGCCGTCGCTCGTGACCCAGAGCGGCCACGGCGACCCGGACGTCCCGCACCGCGTCCACGAAGAGCCGCCACACGTTGACCTCGCGCTGGTGGCGCGATGCAGGCTGGCGAACGTGCCCCCCGGCGATGCGGAGGGATGCCACCCGGCCCGGGTAGCCGTTCAGCCGCGAGGCCGGCAGTAGGCACGCCGCCAACGCCAGGCGGAACAGCGCCGCCATCGCCTCGTTGCGCAGCTCGGCGTCGATCTTGTTCGCGATGGCGGCGATCGCGTACAGGTTGCGCGGCGTATAGAGCCCCAGCAGCTCGTCGACGAGCTCCCCGCGGCCGTCGAGGACCGGGAAGCGCTCGCGCAGGGCCTGGATGTGGTGGACCTCCGCCGCGTCGCCCGTTGGAACGGCCGGGGCGCTGGGTCGCACCGTCGAGGCCCAGCGCGGATCGTTGGCCGGCGCCCGCTGCGGCGGGTCAGGGGCCAGGGCCGGTGGTGGTGGTGGCCCGCCTGCTTCGCCGAGTGGCGCGGCGGGGTCATCGGTCAGGCCGACCGGAGCCGGCGGGAGCTCCTCGTCCTCCTCGCCGGCCGCCGCGTCCGGGTCCTCGGCGGGCTGGCCATGCTCGATGCCGAGCTTGGCGAGGTCCACCTCGTCCACCGGCGCCGACCGCTCCGGCGGGCCCCCGACCGAGATGTCGCACGTCTCGCAGCGGTACACCTTGCGCGCGGGCGCATCCCCGGAGCGAGGCCAGATGTACTGGTCAGCGACGACCGGTGACCGACATGCCGGGCAGCGCGTGGCGTACAGCTCCTCGAGATGCTGGGCGAGCGGCACGTCGACCCGCCGTGAGGCGGCTATCTGCGAGAGCGCGGCGTCGATCGCCGACGCGTCCGGTGCCTGGAGCAGGGCCCGCGCTGCGAGCTGGGCGAACGGGCTGGCGTCGGCAGAGACCGACCGCATGCCGTGGGCGATCGCGCGGCGCGCCGTCCAGCCGGTGCCGGCCCATGGATCGAGGACGGTGTCGCCGGGACGGGCGAACGCGTTCAGCTCGGCGTCGAGGAGGTTGGCGGCCGGAGACGGAAAGTAGCGCTCCAGGAGCGCCAGCCCGGGGACGCGCCGCGGAAGGACGACGTGGTCGAGTCGCTCCCGGGCTGCGCTCATCGGCTCCTACGTTTCCTCGAGCAGCTCTTCCTCCAGCTCGGGCTCGGCGCTGTATTCGGGGAGGCTGGTATCCAGCTCCTCGACCTCCTCCGAGTCCTCGTCGAGCTCCTCGCTCTCCTCCTCGTCATCGTAGCGGAGCGGCGAGCCCTTCATGTACGGTCTGACGTCACCGGCACGGGCCGCGGTGCTGCCCGGGAACGACACCTTGCCGAAGTTGGCCGGGTGCGCGAACACCTCGCGGATGATGATCCGGGCCTCAACCTTCTCGAGGACGGTGATGGCGGCCTCGTAGCGGTTGCCGGTCTCCATCAGCTTGAGCAGGCGCGTCCCGACCCGGGGCTCGACGAGGCCGACCTCCAGGTCACCGGAGCGCGCGACCAGCTGCTGGCCATCGGCGACCAGCTCGATGGCATCGCCCGGCGACAGGCCGGCCAGCCGACGGGCTGGAGCCAGGTTGACGAGGCGGGCATGGCCGGTCTTGCCCATCTCCTCGATGAAGTGCGCGGCGGTGGCCTTCTCCGGGCGCCCGTTCGTCTTTCCGGCCTTCGTTCGGGCCTTTCCGTCGCCGGAGGCGAGCAGGACGCGCAGGCGATCCACGTTGCGCTCGGCGATCCGGTTGGTCGCGTCACGCTCCAGTGCCTGCTCGTAGGCCTCCAGGGCCTCCTCGTGGCGTCCCAGCTCGGCCAGCGCCTTGCCGAGACGGTTGAAGCCGTCGGTATCGGGCCCGAACTCCAGGAACTGTCGATTGGCCTCGACCGCCTCCTCCCACTCGCCGCGCGTGGCGTGCGCGATCGCGGCGTCGGAGAGCTGGCGGCGCTGCCGGTTGATGGTGTCTGCTTCCCCGAGCGTCATCGTCTGTCGGCGTCTCCGCTGCGTGGGTGAATGGGGCAAATCGGTGACCCGTCGCGGCCGTGGGGGGCCCGAGGGCGCCTTGTTGTAGCACCGCCGCTGGGGGGTGTCAACGCGAGCTCGCCGCGACCGGTCAGATGGCGTGGACGACGACCGCCACCGCGAAGCCCATGAGGGCCAGCGAGCCGAATTCGAGGAGCACGGCGCGCCCGCTCGCGCCGTCCTCGAGCGCCTCCGCCGCCCCGCTCCAGGCATGGAAGGTGAGCGCCATCAGCGCCGGCGCGATGACCCCGGGCAGGTCCAGCAGCGTGGCCGCCAACCCGACCTGCGCGATGGCGAGCGTGTGGAGCAGGCCCTGCCCCACGCCGGCCACGCCGACCGTGCCGCGCGCCTCGGCGGCGCGCACGGCGAGGATCAGCGCGAAGGGCAGTGCGAGCGCCAACGGCGGCGGCCAGCCGCCGCGTCCGGCCAAATCGACGATCCCGGCGCCGGCGGCGAACAGGATCGAGACGAGGGCCATGTCGAGCACGGTCCGCGCGGGAACGCCGCGCGACGTGCGCAGCTCGAGCCACAGGACGGACCAGATGAGGATCGCGGCCAGCGGCGCGAACAGGAGCGCCACGCCGCCGGGCAGGATCCGCCCGAAGAGCGACAACGCCACGGCAGCCACCGTCGGCACCGCGTAGCGCGCAAACCCCAGCGCCGGCTGGGCCGGCCCCAGCAGCTGGACGGTGCCCAGGCCACCGAGGAGGAGCTGGGCGCCGATGGCCACCGACAGCCAGAACGGATCGGTCAGCCAGGCGACCGTGGCCAGCGCCGCAAGCAGGACTGCGAGTGCGACAACTCCGGGGCGCTCGATGCGACGCAGGACCGATGCCGCCCGACGATCGGTGAGGACGCGGTCGATCACGACAGCCGCTCCAGCAGCGCGTCGGCGGTCAGCGTGGTCGCCACGTCCTCCGCCCGCAGCCAGGCACGCCGCGCGACGCTGACCCCGTAGCGGAGCTGGTCGAGCTCCTCGGTGCGGTGGGCATCGGAGGCGATGGTGAGCCACACGCCGGCGGCCGCTGCCGCACGTGCGTGCGTGTCGCTCAGATCGAGACGCGGGCTGCCGTTGAGCTCCAGGATCGTCCTCGTCCGGGCCGCGGCCTCGAAGACGCGGCTCCAATCGAGCGGCAGCGGGTCGCGGCGACCGACGATGCGTCCGGACGGATGCGCGACCACGTCGACGTGCGGGTTCTCGATGGCGGCCAGCGCTCGCTCGGTCAGCTGTGCGGTGGACTGCCGCCGGCCGGTGTGGATGCTGGCGACGACGACGTCGAAGCGGGCCAGCAGGGCGTCGTCGTAGTCGAGCGCGGCATCGGCGCGAATCTCCATCTCGGTGCCGTGCAGGATGCGGAACGGCGCCAGCTCGGCGTTCAGCCGGGCGATCTCCGCGCGTTGCTCCTCCACCCGTTCGGGAGTCAGGCCGCGGGTGACGCCGAGCGACGGCGAGTGATCGGTCAGGACGATCCATTCGCGACCCATGTCGCGCGCCGCGCGCGCCATGACCGCGATCGAGTCCACGCCATCGGTCCAGTCGGAGTGCACGTGCGTGTCACCCCGGATGTCGCCGATCTCGACCAGGGTCGGCAGGCTGCCCGTCGCGGCGGCCGCGATCTCGCCGCTGTCCTCCCGCAGCTCAGGCGGTGTCCACGCCAGGTCGAGGCGGTCGTACACCTCCTCCTCGCTGGCGGCGGTGATGAGCGACCCGTCGTCGACGACCTTGAAGCCCTTTTCCGACAGCGACAGTCCGCGGTCGAGCGCGCGTCCGCGGAGCGCGACGTTGTGCTCCTTGCTGCCGGTGAAGTGGACGAGGTGCGTGCCCCACGTGCTGGGTGGGCAGACCATGAGGTCGACCTGCGGCCCATCGGTCAGGACGATGGAGCTCTTGTCGCTCCCCGCCGACACGATATGCCGCACCTCCGGCAGCGCATCCAGGGCCCGAATGAGCTCCGCTGGCTCGTCGGTGGCGGCCAGCAGGTCCAGGTCGCCGATCGTCTCCCGCCGACGACGCAGCGACCCGGCCGGCTCGATCCGGACGACACCGCGCACGTCCCGCAGGCGGCTCACCAGCCCGCCCATCAGCTCGTCGGCATCGTGGAGCAGGAGGCGGCGACTCTTCTGCTCGATCCGCGTGATGGCCTCCAGGACGTTCTGCTCGGTACGCGCCGAGAGGCCCTTCAGCGCGCGCAGGGTCCCCTGCTCGGCGGCGGCACGCAAAGCGTCGACCGAGTCGATGCCCAGCTCGACGTGCAGGAGGCGCACGGTCCGAGGACCGACGCCGGGGATGCGCAGGATATCGAGCAGCCCGTCCGGAACCTGGGCCCGCAGCCGCGCGTGGTACTCCAGCTCACCGGTGGCCGACAGCTCGGCCAGCTTGGCCGAGAGCGCCGGCCCCGCGCCCGGCAACTTGGGCGGCGTGCCACGCTGGTAGAGCGCCGCCACGTCGTCCGGATAGCGCTCCACGGCATCCGCGACGCGCCGGTAGGCGACCGACTTGTAGACGACCTCGCCCAGGATCTCCAGCATGTCGCCGATCTCGTTGAAGATGCGCGCCAGCTCGGAGTTGGTGATCACCGCCTCCCCGGAACGGGTGACGGCGCGCGGTCGAGGCATCGCACGATTCTAGGCAACGTGCGAGACCCGGGCCTCGTCGGAGGCCCGGGTCGGGGTGCTGAAGGTGACGTGACGGTGTGGATCAGGCGGCGCGCCGGCGCCCGAAGGACAGCATCCGTCCCAGGAGGCGGCTGCGCTGACGGCGGCGTGCATTGGTCGCGATGCGCTCGCGGCACGCCTCGTCCAGCAGCTCTTCCTGGCGAAGCATGGCGTGCATGCCCCACTGGCTGATGGCTCGGTTCATATCGGTGAGTGACTCCTCGGGCGTCCTGAGGTCAGAGGGAACGATGCTGGTCCGCACCGGTGCCGGCGTGGCGGCTGTCAGCCCCGGATCGCAGTGCCGCGACATCCAGGGTGAGCAGCAGCGCGACGACGATCAGCAGCTCCATCGGTCCAATCTCCTTCGGTCCCTCGCTGAGGCCCGTAACTTGTATCTAGGTCGTAACTGGTGACGACCATATTATGGGTGTCGCATCGGTAACTTGTCAAGGGGTGTAAACTGGTTACTTCCATGACAACCCATCCGGATCCGATGCCAGAGCCACAGGCGCGCGACGAGCTCTTCGTCAACTTCGCCAACACCCTCCGCTGGGACCGTGATGTCGAGCACGATGAGCTGCGGGATACCGAAGCGCTCATCACCTGGCTGCGCGGTCATGGCCTGGTCTCGGAGCGTGGCCGCACCGCCGAATTGGCGCGCCTGCGGCGTGACCCGGCCGAGGGCGCTCGCCGGCTGGAGCGCTTCCGCCACCTGCGGGCGCTGACCCATGCCGTGGCAGGGCGCACCAGCGTCGGACAACCCCCGACCGCGGCCCAGCTGCGCGACCTCAACCACATCCTCCGCCACGGCCTCCACTACCACCAGCTGCGCCTCGACCGCGAGCGCGCCCACTACACATTCGCGCAGGTCGGTGATCGGCTCGACCAGGCGCGGGCCACGATCGCCGCCGGTCTCGCGCAATTCCTCGCCGACGAGGATCCCGAGCGGCTCCGCGCCTGCGCCAACGAGGGCTGTCGCTACCTCTTCGTCGACCGCTCCCCCACCGGCCGCCGGCGGTGGTGTGACATGCGCACCTGCGGCAACCAGGCCAAGGTGGCGCGCCATCGCGCACGCGCCCGCGCGGATGTGAACGCCTGACGGCCCCGCGGGCGCCGCGTGCGCCACGTCGCGTGGGGTACATTCGCGGCATGCGCAGCCTGCCCCGAATCCTCCGCCAGCGCGGTATCGCCGACGTCCCGTCGGAGGAAGAGCCGCGCGGCGAGCCACGGGTCGAGGAGGTCCACGGCCCATCGGTGCGGTGGATCAACATCGACGAGCCGCGGCTGGTGGACCGCGCCTGGCTGGCGGAGACGTTCGGATTCCACGAGCTGGACCTGGAGGACGTCGCCAGCCACAACCAGCGGCCAAAGCTCGACGAATACGACGACTACATGTTCCTCGTCATGCATTTCCCGCGCTACGACAAGGAATCGGGACGGCTGCACTCGGCGGAGCTGGACGTATTCATCGGTCCGGACTACGTCATCACGCTCCCCAACGAGCAGATCGTGCCGCTCCCGGCGCTCTTCGAGCGCGCCCAGACGCGCGAGGACTTCCGCGAGCAGCTCATGAGCAAGGGGTCCGGCTACCTGCTCTATCACATCCTCGACCGATGCGTGGATGCCGGCTTTCCGATGCTCGGCCAGCTCGGCCGCAAGCTGCGGCGCCTGGAGGACGACATCTTCGAGGGGCGCAGCAGCACCGAGATCGTGCGCGAGATCAGCAACGCCAAGCAGGAGATCATCAACTTCCGCGCCGTCATCCGCCCGCAGCGCGCCGTCTTCCGGTCGCTCGAGCGGTCGAAGCAGCGCTACCTGACCGACGAGCTCGACATCTACTTCGATGACCTGACCGATGCCTCGGAGCGCATCTGGGACGTCCTCGAGAACTTCAAGGAGATCGTCGAGGGGCTCGAGTCGACCAACGAGTCGGTCATCAGCCACCGCCTCAACGACGTGCTGCGGGTGCTCACCGCGTTCAGCGTCATCCTCCTGCCGCTGACCCTGCTGGCCAGCATCTTCGGGATGAACGTCCATTTCCCCGGCTACGACACGCCCGCCGGGTTCTGGATCGTCATCGGGACGATGGTGGTGATCCTGGTGGCGCTGGTCGCGTTCTTCCGCCGTCGCGGCTGGCTCTGAGCGCTGCTGCCTGGTCCCGTCTCACCTCGACCGATGAATCGCGGAGTTGACGCCTCGCGGCGGTCGTGAGGCGACGCCCGTTCGATTCATCGGTATGTCCGTAGCCCTGGCGCGCTGTTCAGGCCTCCCCAGGCGTCACACGCACCGATGAATCGGCGAGGCGTAGCCCGACATCGGGTCCGGGCGTCAAACCCGCGATCGATCGCGGGGCGCGAGGTACGAACGGGGCCCTAGGCGCCGATCGGGTGCCAGACGGTCTTGATCTCGGTGTACTCGCCGATGAGGTACGGCGACTGGGCACGCGGGCTGAGCCAGTCATAGCGCTCGAGCCCCGCTGACGGGGGCCGCACCAGGCGCTTCACGTTCTCGACCGCCGCGGTCTCGATGGCGACCGCCTCGTCCGGATCGGCCCCGAACGCATCCAGCGCGTTGACGTCCATGTGCGACGCGAGCGTCGGGACGAGCTCCCGGCGCAGGCCGGTGATGAGGTTCACCACGCCACCGGGGACGTCCGACGTCGCCAGGACCTCGGTCAACGTCACCGCCGGCAGCGGCCGCGTCTCCGATGCGATCACCACCCCTGCGTTGCCGGAGACGATGACCGGCGCCAGGCGGCTGACGAGCCCCAGCAGCGACGACGCCTCGGGCGCCACCACGCCCACCACACCGGTCGCCTCCGGGATGCTGAAGTTGAAGTAGCTGCCCGCAACCGGGTTCACCGCGCCCACGACCTGGCTGAACTTGTCGGCCCAGCCGGCATACCACACCCAACGGTCGATGGCGGCATCCACGAGCCGCGTCGCCCGCGCCCGCCCCACGCCCTCCGCAGCCATGACCTCGGCCACGAACTGGTCCCGCCGGCCCTCCATCAGCTCGGCGATGCGGTACAGGATCTGCGAGCGGTTGTACGCCGTCTTGCCGGCCCAGCCGGGCTGCGCCTTGCGCGCCGCGCGGACCGCCTCCCGGATGTCCTTGCGCGTCCCGCGGCACGCGTTCGCCAGGAGCTCGCCCCGCGCGCCGAAGATCTCGTATGCCCGCCCCGATTCGGTACGCGGGAACGCTCCCCCGATGTACAGCTTGTAGGTCTTGCGGACACCGATGCGCCCGCCGCCGTTGGCGCCGGTCGCCGCCAGCGGCTGCGCCGCTCGTCCCTTCAGGACCGATGGCGTCGATGCACGTCGCTTCGTCGCCGCCGGCCGGCGGGTGGCCATCAGCCGCGGGTCCCGTTGCCGCCGGACAGATCGAGGTAGGCGGCGAGGCCATGGATCCCGCCCTCGCGACCGTAGCCGGACTCCTTGTAACCGCCGAATGGCGAGGTGGGGTCGAAGCGGTTGAAGGTGTTGGCCCACACGACGCCGGCCCTCATGGCGCCGACCATCTTGAAGATGCGGCTCCCCTTCTCGGTCCACACCCCGGCGGAAAGGCCGTAGGGCGTGTTGTTCGCCTTCTCGATGGCCTCCTCCGGCGTCCGGAAGGTGAGCACCGACAGCACGGGGCCGAAGATCTCCTCCTGCGCGATCCGGTGGCTCTGGCTGACGCCGGTGAAGAGCGTGGGCCGGAAGAAGAAGCCCTTGTCCGGAAGCACGCAGTCGGGCTGGAAGATCTCGGCGCCCTCCTCGATGCCGGACTGCACGAGCTCCTGCACCTTGGCCAGCTGGCCGGCCGAGTTGATGGCGCCGACATCGGTGTTCTTGTCGAGCGGGTCGCCGACGCGCAGCGTCGAGAGGCGGGCCTTGAGCTTGTCGAGCAGCGGCTCGTGGATGCTCTCCTGCACGAAGAGGCGCGATCCGGCGCAGCACACCTCGCCCTGGTTGAAGTAGATGCCGTTGATGATGCCCTCGATCGCCTGGTCCAGCGGGGCGTCGTCGAAGACGATGTTGGCCGCCTTGCCGCCGAGCTCGAGGGTCAGCTTCTTGTGGCTGCCGGCCGTGGCTCGGGCGATCATCTTGCCGACCGCGGTCGAGCCGGTGAAGGCGACCTTGTCGACGTCGGGGTGGCTGACCAGCTCCATGCCGATCTCGCCCGGACCGGTGATGATGTTGACAACGCCCGGTGGCAGCTCGGCCTGGCGCACGACGTCGGCGAACAGGTAGGCGGTGAGCGGCGTCGTGGAGGCGGGCTTGAGGATGACCGTGTTGCCGGCCGCCAGGGCCGGGGCGATCTTCCACGCCAGCATGAGCAGCGGGAAATTCCACGGGATGACCTGCGCCGCCACGCCCAGCGCGCGCGGCTCGCGACCGGGGAATGCGTAGTCGAGCTTGTCGGCCCAGCCGCCGTAATAGAAGAAGTGCGCCGCGGCGAGCGGCACGTCGACGTCGCGCGACTCCTTGATCGGCTTGCCCGAGTTCATCGACTCGACCACCGCGAACTCGCGGGAGCGCTCCTGGAGAATCCGTGCGATGCGGTAGAGGTACTTCGCGCGCTCGCTGCCGGGGAGGCGCGACCAGACGGTGTCGTAGGCGCGACGCGCGGTCGCCACGGCCCGGTTGACATCGGCCTTCGACGCGTGCGCGACCTTGGCCAGCGGCTCCTCGGTCGCCGGGTTGATGACGGTGAACGTCTTGCGCGGCTTCGACGGGGCGAACTCGTTACCGATGAAGAGGCCGTACTCCGGCTCGATCCGGACGTGATCGGTCGATTCGGGCGCCGGGGCGTACTCCCACGGGATATCGCGGGCGGCGAGGCCCCAGCTCGACGGCGCAGGCCGGGTCTCCCGCTTCTTGGTGAGCGTCATGCGGTCCCGATTATCGCACGGGACCGTCCCGGCTCAGGGAACCTGCACCGTGCCGAGCAGCTGGATGGGCTCGTTGGACCACTGCACGCCGCCACCGGTGGCCAGCCTGGGGAGCGCGACCACTCCGAGGTTCTCGACCCGGACGCGCTCGCCCGCGCATTGCGGCGGGAACGACTCGGCCAGCGCCTCGCACAGCCACGCGGTGCCGGCCGCATCGACGAGCAGCATGCCGCCCACGAAGGCCGGGTGTCCGGGGTCGTCGAGTGCGGCGCCGATCGTGACGAGCACCCCGTCTGCGGCGGCGTCGGGCTGGACCGTGAGCACCGGATCGTCGCGGGGAGCCGAGCCACCGGGCAGCACCGAGCTGCACGCCGCCAGGAGGAACACCACCGCCAGCGGAAAGCGCTTGATGGGCTTCATGCGCGTGTGACGTCGCGGCGCGCGGCTGAGTTCCGTGCCGCGGCTTGACACCGGCTCCGTGGGTGGCCCATGCGGCGCCTCCTGCTTCGCGCGGTGGATCGTGGCCGCCTACGCCTCGAGGACGCCCTCCAGCGCCAGCAGGTAGCGCTTGCGATCGAGGCCGCCGGTGTAGCCCCCCAGGCCACCGCCGGCGTGCAGGACGCGATGACAGGGCACGACGATGGGCACCGGGTTCGACCCCAGCGCGTTGCCAGCGGCGCGGTACGCGTTTGGCGAGCCGGCCTCGGCCGCGATCTCGCGATACGTCGAGATGCCGCCGAACGGGATGCGAGCGGTCGCCCGGAGGACGGCGTTGGCAAACCCGCGCACGAGGCGCCAGTCGATGGGAACGTCGAAGCTGGTGCGGCTGCCCGCGAAGTACGCGTCCAGCTGGCGTCGTACGTCATCGGTGCGTGTCGGGGCCGCCATGACGCGCGGCGAGATCGTGGCGGCCAGCTCGTCGACCTGGGCCTCGACCGGCTCTCCGGGATACGAGAGGCGCACCAGGCCGCGCGGCGTCACGAAGACCGTCAGCGGCCCCAGCGGGGAGTCATAGGTGCCGTACGCCACGTCGAGCAGCCCGGCCTCGCCGGCTCGCTCGGCGAGCGTGGCACGAAGCCGCTCGAGATCCAGGTCACCGGCGGGCGCCTCGGTCAGCCGGCGCTCCAGGTCATCGGTCATGGGGGATCCTCCGGCGAAGCTTGGTGAGGCCTTCGTGGACGCTGCGTCGCGCCGCCTCTTCGCTGGTGCCCATCCGCTGACCGATCTCGGCAAAGGCCAGGTCGAAGACGAACCGATGCACGACCGCCGCGGCCTGCTTGGGCGGCAGCGCCCGGACATCGGCCCACAGGCCATCGTCGGCGGCGACTGGCGCCGGGGACGCGGCTGGATCGATGCCGTCGAGGGAGCTGGACGGCCGGCGCATGGCGCGGCGCACGACATCGGTCGCCTTGCGGTGGGCGATGGTGTACAGCCATGCGCGCAGGTTCGCGTCGTGACGCAGGCGCGGATAGGCTCGCAACGCGGACATGAAGGTCTCCTGCAGGCAATCCTCCGCCTCGGTCGGCCCGACGCGCGCCACCAGGAACCGATGCAGCTCGGTGGCGTGCGCGTCGATCAGCGTCTCGAACGGCGGGAGGTGCACGTCGAGTGAAACGCGGCGACCCCGCGGGCCGTGAGGTCGATCAGCCGGCCGCACGGCGGACCAGATCCTCGACGGCGGTCGGGTCGTCGCGTGCGACGGCGTACGCGCCGGCGGTCCAGTCGATGGTGATGCCCGGATTCTGGTCGTTGCTGCCGTCGGGAGCGAAGACGTGGACCGATCCGCGGACCACGTCACCGCGGGCCGTCGCCCAATCGTCGAACAGCGGCTGGCGCCCCCGCCCGGCATCGAAGTCGGCCACGAAACGCTCGAGGTCAAGCGCGTCGCAGGTGCTGGCCACGTCGAGGATCACGTGTCGCAGGCTGATGCAGCGGCTCTCGGCGAAGAAGGCGCGGCGCAGGGCACGGTCGAGCTCCTCGGCCGCCGCGAGCGAGCCGAGCTTGGCGGCCTGGACCGCCTCCAGTGCCGGCAGCATCGTCACCGGGTAGGTGTCGGGCGGTGCGGACCATGCCTGCCAGCCGGCGCGCGGGGCGAGGGTGCGGGCGATCGGCCACTCGGCCTCGATCCGGGCGCGCGGCGTGGGCTCGTTGTTGAACAGCTCCAGCGGAAAGGCGTGGTGGTCCAAGCGGACGCCATCGACGAGGCCGAGGCGGCGGCGCGCATCCCACAGCCGCCACACCACGGCGTGCGACCAGGCGCAGCCGATGTCCGACCACACGGCAAGCGTGCCCGGCGCCGCGCGCATCGGGCTAGTCCAGGGTGAAGTAATCGCCGCCCGAGTAGCGGCCGCTGCGCTCCTTGCGAATCTGCATGAGCACGTCGTTGAGCAGGCTGGAGGCGCCGAAGCGGAATCGGTCCGGCGTCATCCAGTCCGGCCCGAGCGTCTCGTACAGGGTCGTCAGGTACGAGATGGCCTCCTTGGCGGTCCTGATGCCACCGGCGGGCTTCATCCCGACCGCGCGGCCGGTCTGCTGGTAGAAGTCACGAATCGCTTCCAGCATGACGAGCGTCACCGGCAGCGTGGCCGCCGGCTGCACCTTGCCGGTGCTGGTCTTGATGAAGTCGGCGCCGGCCGCCATGGCCAGGACCGATGCGCGACGCACGTTGTCGTAGGTCTCCAGCTCACCGGTTTCCAGGATGACCTTGAGGTGGGCATCGCCGCACGCCTCCTTGACCGCGACGATCTCGTCGTAGACACGGGCGTACTCGCCGGCGAGGTAGGCACCGCGGTCGATGACCATGTCGATCTCGTCGGCTCCCAGGGCGACCGCGGCCCGCACGTCGTCGAGCTTGACCTCGAGCGGCGCCTGGCCGGACGGGAAGTAGGTGGAGACGGCCGCGACCTTGACGCCCGAGCCCCTGAGCGCCTCGACCGCGGTCGGAATCATGTTGGGGTACACGCACAGGGCCGCCACCGACGGGATGGATGGGTCCGTGGGATCGGGGCGCCGGGCCTTGCCGGCCAGGGCGCGGACCTTCCCGGGCGTGTCCTTCCCCTCCAGCGTGGTGAGGTCCATCATCCGGATCGCCAGGTCGAGCGCCCAGAGCTTGGCGTCCTTCTTGATGCTCCGCTTGGCGAGGCTGGCGGCGCGCTCCTCGACCCCGACCGCGTCGACGGCCCACACGCGGCCCAGCAGCGAACCCAGCGCCTGGTGGCGTGGGGCGCTGAGGTCACGGAGTGCGCGATCGGTGCGGCGCGCGGGCACGGTGCTGCTCATGGGCCGCCCATTGTACCGCCCGCTATGCTCGTGGCCGATGCCCACGCCAGACCGGACCGATGCCTGAGCGCGACGCGGCGACCGAGCGCGTCGTCTACTGCCTCACCCGCGACCGCGACCTGGCCACCGCGATCGAGGAGCGCCTCTCCGGCGCGATCGCCTTCTTCTACAACGACGCCGCGCGCCTGCACCAGGCGGTGCTGCTGCGGGCGCCGGAGCTGGTGCTCGTCGATACCGGGGCCATCCGGGAAGAGTACGGCGACGCGGGACTGGGGCCGGTCACCTCCTTCCTGCGCGAGCGCTGCCCGGCGGCGACGATCGCGGTCCGCCCGATGTCGGGCGTGGAGCACCTCGTGGCGGCCGAGGCCGGCCCCGGCGCCGAGCTGGTCCCGCACGATCACCCTGGTTGCGTGGAGGCGGTGGCGCGGCTCTGCGGCTGCGCCTGACGCCGCTCAGTGGTGGGCGGGGTCGGCAGGTACTCCCCTCCAACATCCACGGGCGTTGCCATCGAGCCGTACCTCGGCTGTTAGGCGAAACAATGGTGCCGCAGCAAGCCGGGACCCGCCCGGATCGAGCGTGGGCGGCGGGAGGATTCGGCGATTGCAGGATCCAACACGCGCCCACGAGCCGTACCACGTCTACATGGTGACCATGTGACGGTTCGAGGTCGATAGCAGCCGCCTCACGGCTGGATGGCAAATACCGGCCCGTGAGCCGTCCCAAGCAGGCCCTGCGCGGCGGTCAGTCGCCGGCGATGAGGGCCTCGGGGAAGGTGCAGGCGGGCTCGCCACCCTCGTCGAGCGGGTCGAGCGGACGCGGCGGCGCCTTGGCGACGGTGCCGGCACGAGCGGGCGGCCAGTAGCGACCCACGACCCGCCACCGAACGTCGGGGGCGGCCAGCTCCCCGAAGTGACGGGAATCGGTCGAGGCGTCCGGCGCGTCGCCGTGCACGACCACGTGGCCGTCATGGACGGCACCCACGCGCTTGATGAGCTCGCGACTAGCATCGCGGGGATCGGCGGCGAGGACCACGTCACCGGCGCGCGGCGGCCGTCGGAGCCGCGCCACCAGCAGGCGGTCCCCCGGCAGCAGCGTCGGGGCCATGGACCGGCCGCGCACCTCGACGACGTCCAGGCGCCGCCAGGCGAGTGCGGCGCCGAGGGCTCCGGCGATGCCGGCCAGCAGGCCGAGGGACCAAGGGAGGCCCCTCACCGATGACATCGGTCTAGGAAGGGCGTCCGCTGACCCGCGTCTTCTCCACTCCGCCGGTGGCCTTCCACATCTCGTCGATGGTGTCGATCATCGACAGCAGCTCCTTGGCGGCACCGGCGTCCATCGACTGCCTGACCTTCGAGGCCTGCTTGGTGGCCTTCCAGAACGTGTCGTGCAGGTTCGGGTACTGCTCGAGGTGCTCCGGCTTGAAGTAGTCGTGCCACAGGACATCGAGGTGGTGCTTCACGAGCTCGGCGCGCTCCTCCTTGATGTGGACGGCGCGCGCGCGGAAGTTCTTGTCGTCGCTGGCGTCGTGCTTCTCGATCGTGCGCAGGCACGACTCGGCCTCGATGCGTGCCTGCTCGGGGTCATAGATGCCGCACGGGAGGTCGCAGTGCGCGTCCACGACGCGCGAGGGGCGCAGCAGCGTGCGCAGGGTGATCATGGCGGACTCCTTCATCGGTGGACGAGGGCTTGCTGTATGGCTTCCCCATCCTAGGCGTCCAGCAAGCAGCCTGCCGGACCGATGCCTGGAGTGTCCTAGCTCCCCATCACGATGCCGCCGTCGATGCCCAGCACCTGGCCGGTCACGTAGCGCGCCTCGTCCGAGGCGAAGTAGACGGCGGCGGCGGCCACGTCCTCCACCGATCCCACGTAGCCGAGCGGCGTCATCCCGATCAGCGCCTCGTTGGCGGCGGCGGGCAGGTCCGCGGTGAGATCGGTCTCGATGAGCCCCGGGGCCAGCGCGTTGCAGGTGATGCCGCGGCTGGCGAGCTCGCGGGCCGTCGTCTTGGTCAGGCCGATGAGCCCCGCTTTGGCCGCCGCGTAGTTGGCCTGCCCGGGATTGCCCATCCGGCCGGCCGCGCTGCTCATGTTGATGATGCGACCGGCCCGGGCCTTGAGCATCGGTCGGGCGACGGCGCGCGTCATCCAGAACGGCCCGGACAGGTTCGTGCCGATGACCGCGTCCCATTCCTCGGCGTCCATCCGCATCATGAGGTTGTCACGGGTGATGCCCGCGTTGTTGACCAGGATGTCGACCTTGCCGAAGGCCTCGAGCGTGGCCGCCACGATCGCCTCGCACGGCTCACGCCCGCCGGACGTGTCGCCCTGGACGACGTGCGCCCGGCGACCCATGGCCCCGATCTCGGCCGCCACCGCCTCCGCCGCCGCCGCATTGCCCCGGTAGTTGATGGCCACGTCCGCGCCCTGGCGCGCGAAGGCGAGGGCGATGGCGCGACCCAGGCCGCGGCTGGCGCCGGTGACGAGGGCGGACTTGCCGCTGAGGTCGAACATCAGACGCCGACGGGCTCGCGCCGGGGCTGGCCGAGGCGGGTCTGGGCCCCCGGGGCGAGGAAGGCACGGGAGGGATCGGCGGTCCACTCGACGACCGCGGCGCCGGCGGTGTAGCCGGCCCCGAAGGCGACCATGAGGACCCGATCGCCGGCCTTGACCCGCCCGGCCGCGACGGCCTCGACCAGGGCCATGGGGACCGACGCCGCCGAGGTGTTGCCGTACTTCTCGATGTTGACGAAGACCTTCTCCTCGGGGATCCCGAGCGCCTTCTCCACGCTGCGGATGATGCGCAGGTTGGCCTGGT
Organism: Chloroflexota bacterium; assembly: GCA_025937875.1. GTDB lineage: Bacteria > Chloroflexota > Limnocylindria > QHBO01 > QHBO01 > JAICQM01. The sequence goes on along the minus strand of JAICQM010000019.1, from coordinate 1,215 downwards.
GGAAGACGAACTGGTCGATGTCATCGACCCCGAGCCCGGCGGCCGCGAGCGCCGCGGCGGCGGAGTCGCCCATCTGGCGGGTGGCGTACTTGTAGACGTCGCTGCCCGCCATCCGGATGTAGTGCAGCTTGTTGGCAACCGTGTCGGCGCTTGCCGGATGCTTGGAGCCGCCGCCGGGGACGATGATCGCCTCGCAGCCGGTCCCATCGCTGTACAGCTCGGCGCCCAGGAGGCCGCCCGGCTGATCCGACGCCGAGAGGAGCACCGCCCCCGCCCCGTCGCCGAACAGGACGCAGGTGGCGCGGTCCTGCCAGTTGATGAAGCGGCTGAGCACCTCGACCCCAATGACCAGGACGTTGCGGTACATGCCACCGCGGATGAAGCCGGTCCCGGTGGCGAGCGCGTAGAGGAAGCCGGAGCAGGCGGCCTGGAGGTCGAACCCCGCGGCGCGCGTGGCGCCCAGCTCGGTCGCGACCAGGACGGCAGTCGCGGGGAGCGGGTAGTCCGGCGAGCAGGTGGCGACGATGACAAGGTCCACGGCCGAGGCATCGACGCCGGCCACCGCCAGCGCGTCGCGTGCCGCGTGCACCGAGAGGGTGGTCGTCGTCTCCGAGGGATCGGCGATCCGGCGCTCCCGGATCCCGGTCCGCGTGAAGATCCACTCGTCGGAGGTCTCGACCATGGTGGACAGCTCGTCGTTGGTCATGACGCGCGTCGGCGCGTACATGCCCCAGCCCGAGATCACCGCATTCGTCGTCATGTTCCGTCCTCTTGTCAGCTAGCTGGGGTCGACCTCGAGGATCGGCTGCTGGCGCTTCACCAGCGTTCCCGACTCCACCAGGATGCGGGTCACCTTGCCCGCGATATCGGACTTGATCTCGTTGAACAGCTTCATGGCCTCGATCAGGCCCACGACCTGGCCGACCGACACCTCGGCGTCGACGGCGAGGTAGGGGCGTGCGCCGGGCGACGGGGCGCCATACCAGACGCCGGTCAGCGGGGCGGTCACGAAGCGCCGGCCCGGGGCCGGCTCCCCGAATGGGCTGACGCTGGTCGGCGGCGTTGCCGCCAGCGGTGGCGCCGGCGCGGCTGCGGACAGCGGTGCGGCGGTAGACGGCGCGACGGCACGCGCCAGGCGGACCTGGATCTCGCCGGCCTCCACCTCCAGCTCTTCGAGGCCCGAGGTCTCGAAGACGGGGGTCAGGATGTCAAGGG
>JAICQM010000180.1 GCA_025937875.1 Chloroflexota bacterium | reverse complement strand
GGCGGGCTCGCCGCGGGCACAGGAAGCGGCGGTGGCGGCGTTGCGGGGCTCGGGCCACGCGGCGCCCGAGCCGCTGCGGGCCTGGGCACTCGACCAGCTGGCGCGCGCCATGCGTCTCAGGCGATCCTCCGCACCCGCCGGCGCGGTCCCCGGAACCACGGCTGAGCTGCTCGGCTTCACGCTCGAGCACCGCCAGCTGGAGGCCCAGCGTCGCGTGCTCCTTGCCATCGCGGCCCTCGGTGCTCCCGAGGCCGACGGACCGATTCGGCGGGCGCTCCGCGCTCGCAACCCGGAGGTGCGCGCGCAGGCCATCGAGGCCCTCGACACGCTCGGCGATCCGCGCCTCGGTCGGGCACTGGCGGCGCTGCTCGACAGCGATCCGGCCACCGACGGCGGGACCGATGGCGTAGCGTTGCTGGCAGACGATCCCGATCCCTGGATCAGCACACTGGCGAGCCGGACGCTTGCCGAGCGCACTGTAGGGAATGCGATGCCCGACCCCGATGCGACCCTGGGCGTGATCGAGCGCATGCTCTGCCTGCGCCGGGTGCCCCTCTTCGACCGCCTCGCGCCGGAGGACCTGCAACGCATCGCCGCGGTCGCCAGCGAACGGCGCTACGCGCCGCACGAGGCGCTTCTGACCGAGGGCGAGCTCGGCGACGAGCTGATCGTCATCGTCGAGGGCGAGGTGCTCATCGTGCAGGGGACCGGCGAGCGGGCGACGCTGATCCGGACCTACGGTGCCGGCGACCACATCGGCGAGCTGGCCGTCCTGCGCGATCAGCCGCGGGCGGCAACCGTCATCGCGGGCAACGAGCAGGTCCACGGCCTCGTCATTGCTGGGGAGAGCCTGCGGGCGATCCTGGAGGAGCGTCCCGAAGCGGCCCTGGCCATGCTGGCCACGCTGGCCGACCGCATCGGCACGCAGTAGGCGGCGCCCGCGGCGGTTGACCGACTTCTCGGCCTACTCGGCTCCCCGCTGCGCCCGCCACGTGGCGATGGCCCGCGGGCCGGCCCGGGCCAGCCACGCGCCCTCGACGAACCCGGCCAGCTCGTCGCGGCTCAGCTCCCCAATGCGGGCGCCACGCAGCAGGATCGACGGATGGCCGTCGAAGTGGGTCGTGGTGAAGAAGGGCAGCGACGCATCGGCCAGGATCGCCTCCTTCTCGAGCTCGGAGGCGACCCAGAAGACGATGACATCGGTATAGCGCTCCCCCGTCTCGGGGTCGACCGCGTCCGGCCGCGGGTTGCGAAAGAAGAGGAAGCTGCGGCGGCTGACCTGGTAGACGATCGGGCCGGCGTCGGCCCGCCTCACGCCCGGCAGGGCGAGCGCGATCTGGTGGATGTCGTCGACGGTTGCCGCCCGCTGCTCCATGCACCGATGCTAGTGGTCCGGTGCGAACTGGGCCACCGATGCCGCGACCGCGGCCGCGATCTCATCGGGGCCGGCGGTTCCCGAAGCCTCGACCGCCGCCGTCCAGGCATCGATCGACTGCCGCGAGAAGGCCTGCGCCTCCGGGGAGCTGGCCGCCGCCACCGGATCGCCGATCACCTCGCCGGCGAGGAACAGGCCCAGCGCCAGGAAGGCGCCGTCCCAGCCGGGCCCGACGTACAGCGCGCCGGCACCGCTGCCGGCCATCTCCATCGGCACCGTGTGCTCCAGCACCAGGGTGGTGGCGTCGTCGCCGTCGGCAGTCAGCCGGAGCTCGACCAGGCTGGTGTCGCCGCCGAACGTCACGCGCAGCAGCGTCGGGGCGTCGCAGCGCAGGATCCGGCCACCGGCGTTGCCCTCGAGCTGGAAGTCGCCGCCCTCGCGCAGGTCGCCGCTGACCGGCATGAACCAGCGCCTGATCCGCTCCGGATCGGTGACGGCGTCCCAAACGTCCTCGACCGAGGCCCGATATGCCCGCCGCAGCAGGACGCTGACGACCTCGCCGCGCTCGGATGACCGGCTCGCGACCTCGCGCTCGATGGCCTCGATCTGGGGAATGATGTCGATCACGTCTCGTTCTCCTGGGTGGTGATGTCGCCGTCGGGTGTCGAGTGCCGCTCCGCGGCCAGGCGACGTTCGCGCCGGCCACGGGCGAGCTCGGTGGCCAGCGCGTCGAGTGGCTGGCTCCAGAACCGGCGGAAGTGCTCCAGCCACCGGTCCACTTCGCGAAGGGGCCCCGAATCCACGGCGTACAGCCTCCGGGTGCCTTCGGCACGGACGGTCGCGAACCCGCTCTCCCGCAGCACCCTGAGATGCTGCGACACGGCCGGGTGCGTGATGCCGAACTCGTCGGTGATGACCGCGGTGATCGCTCCGGAACTCTGCTCACCGTCGGCGAGAAGCTCCAGGATCCGGCGCCGGACCGGATCACCGAGGACGTCGAATGCGTGCACCGCAGCACTATGACAGCCTCGGCTTATTTAAGTCAAGCCTGATATACCGATCTGACGCGGTCGGCGCGGCGCGGGACGGCATCCGTCACCCGCTCCCATCCGTCGTTGCGCTCGATCTCGAGCTCGCGGAAGGCGCACGGCACGGCCCGCGAAGTGCGGGCATCCGGGCCGTCCATGAGCTGGAAGTGGAGGTGCGGCGCCGTCGAGTTGCCGGTGTGGCCGACCCGCCCCACGACCTCGCCGGTCCGCAGGGCCTGGCCCGGCGCCACCGCGACGGTGCCGGTGGCGAGGTGCGCGAACACGGCGAACAGGTCTCCCGAGCGCGCCACGACGTAGTTCCCGACCAGCGACCGCACGCCGCGCTCCGGGCTGAACGTGACCGCGTTCTTGAGCGAACGGACGAGCTCGCCGATCGGCCACACCCACGCGCGCTCCGGATACCCATCCTCGGCCACCACCACCTCGCCGTCGAAGGGCATGTGGACCGGCTGCCCCCACGCGTAGGCCTCGCGCGTCCGCCCGCCGAAGATGCTGGTCCTCCAGCCACTCCCCGGGTGGACGTGGAGACCCGGGCGGCGATCGGTCCGGATGAAGTCGTAGGCGTAGCGCTGGGCGAGGACGTCGGTCCCGTGGCTGGGAATGCGGTCGCCGGGCGAGGTGACCGCCACCCACTCCCCGCGGAGCGGGAACTCGACGGAAACTGCCCCCGGAAGCACGGCCCTCATCCCACGATCGTACCGACGTCGGCTGTTTCACCCCGTGCACCTTCCGACGAAGGAGCCGCGGCTCGTTCGTCCTGCGTTGCATCGGGCGACGCGAATGACGTGTGAGCGGTCGCTCGTTCGCGTGATGCTTCACCGGCTGGAACCGCGGTAGGCTGGGGGGCGATGACCACTCCGCTCCGCGTCGTGCTCGAGATCGGCCCCAAGGGCAAGCGCGTCGTGGCAGCCGCCTACGAATGGCCCGGCCTCGACCGATGGGGCAAGGACGAAGAGGCGGCCCTGGCCAAGCTCGTCGCGTACCTGCCGCGCTATGCCCCCGTTGCCGAGCGGGCCGGGCTCGCGGCTGACTTCGCCGCGCAGTCGACGCTCGAAGCGGTCGAGCGCTACGCCGGCAACACCTCCACCGACTTCTGGGGCATCGCGCACGTCCCCTCGGAGACGGAGCGAACGGTGCTCGCCGAACGCGACCTCGAGCGGCGCATCGGCCTGGTCAGGGCGGCCTGGGGGCACTTCGATGACGTCACGGCTCGCGTCTCGGCCGAACTGCAGCCTGGTCCGCGGGGCGGCGGACGCAGCCGCGACGAGATCGTCCGCCACGTGTATGCGTCCGAGCGCCATAACTGGTGGCGCAAGGTTGGCCTGCGCATGGACGACGGCGTGCGGCTGACGCCGCCGGAGCTGGCGTCGCTCCGGGACGAGTACATCGGTCTCGTGCGGGAATTCAACGCCGACGGCAGGCCGGCGCGCACCTGGCCGATCCAGTTTCTCCTGCGCCGCACCGGCCAGCACGCCATGGACCACGCCTGGGAGATGGAGGACCGCGACCTCACCGGG
>JAICQM010000026.1 GCA_025937875.1 Chloroflexota bacterium | reverse complement strand
GTGGCGATCCAGAACGCGAGGCTGTACGCCGAGACGCGCCGCCGCGCCGACGAGATGGCCGCGCTCGCCGACGTCGGCCGCGAGATCTCGGCCACGCTCGAGCTCTCGGTTGTCCTCGAGCTCATCGCCGATCGGGCCAAGACGCTCCTCAACGCCGATACGAGCGCGGTGTACCTCCCCGATGCCGATGGCGACACCCTGCAGGCGGTGGTGGCCATCGGCGAGATCGCCGCGCAGGTGCGGACCGATCCGCTGGCTCGCGGTGAGGGAATCCTGGGCAGCATCGCGGCCAGCGCGCAGGCCGAGGTGGTCAACGATCCCACCCACGATCCGCGGGCCATCCAGATCACCGGCACCGACGAGAGCGACGAAGATCGGCTCATGGCCGCCCCGCTGGCCGTGCGAGGAGAGGTCGCCGGCATTCTGGCGGTGTGGCGCAGCCATGGCGGCGAGCCCTTCACCCAGGCCGATCTAAGCTTCCTGGTGGGGTTGTCGCAGCAGGCCGCCGTGGCGCTGGCCAACGCGCGCCTCTTCGCCGAAGCGCAGGAGTCACGCTCCGCCGCGGAACAGGCGAACGAGGCCAAGAGCAGCTTCCTGGCCGCCATGAGCCACGAGATCCGGACGCCGCTGAATGCGGTCATCGGCATGAGCGGCCTCCTGCTCGACACGCCGCTCGACGACGAGCAGCGTGACTTCGCGGAGACGATCCGCACCTCGGGCGACGCCCTGCTGACGATCATCAACGACGTGCTCGACTTCTCGAAGATCGAGGCGGGTCGTGTCGACCTCGACGCCTCGCCGTTCGTGCTGCGCGAGACGGTCGAGGCGGCGCTCGACATCGTGGCCCCCACGGCCGCGAAGAAGGGGATCGAGCTCGTCTACGCGGTCGACGAGGACCTGCCGCTGGCGCTCGTCGGCGACGCGGGACGCCTGCGCCAGATGCTGCTCAACCTGCTCTCCAACGCGGTGAAGTTCACCGAGCGCGGCGAGGTGCTGGTGACGGTCGGCGGGTCACGGCTCGGTGGCGGAGGAAAGGGCGCCCAGCAGCCGCCCTGGGAGATCCGGGTCGACGTGCGCGACACCGGGATCGGGATCCCGCCCGAGGCGATGGGCAAGCTGTTCCAGTCATTCAGCCAGGTCGACGCCTCGATCGCGCGCCGATACGGCGGCACCGGCCTGGGACTGGCGATCAGCCGCCGCCTCGCGGAGCTCATGGATGGCACGCTGACCGCGACAAGCAGCGGCGTGGCGGGGGAGGGGAGCCTGTTCCAGCTCGCGGTGCGCATGACGGCCGCGCCACGCGACGCCGTCACACCGAGCCGCCCGATGCGGGTCGAAGCCGACCTGGCCGGGCGCTCGGTCCTCATCGTCGATGACAACGCGACCAACCGCCGCATCCTCGTCGCCCAGACCACGCGGTGGGGGATGGTGCCGCGCGAGACGGGCTCGTCCCTCGAGGCGCTGGCGTGGCTCGAGGCGGGGGAGACGTTCGACCTGGCACTCGTCGACCTGCTCATGCCCGATCTGGATGGCGTCGAGCTTGCCGAACGCGTCGCCGCCCTGCCGTCCTCCGGCCGCGGCAGCTCGCTGCCGGTCGTCATCCTGTCCTCCATCGGCACCCGCGAGCGCGAGGATGCACCGGTCGCGACCTGGCTCGCCAAGCCGATCAAGCCCTCCGCGCTCCACGACGCCATCGCGACCGTGCTCTTCGGTGCGACGGTGGCTCGACCGATCGCCCCCGCCTCCACCGATGGCGACGGTCGCCTGCTCGGCGAGCGCCACCCGCTGCGGATCCTGCTCGCCGAGGACAACCCGGTGAACCAGAAGCTGGCGACGCGCCTGCTGGCGCAGATCGGCTATGTGCCCGACGTCGTGGAAGACGGGCGCCAGGCCGTCGACGCCCTCACGACGACCCCGTACGACGTGGTCCTGATGGACATCCAGATGCCGGAGCTCGACGGCCTGGGCGCCACCCGCCAGATCCGGTCCGAATGGCCTGAGCGACCGATCTGGATCGTGGCCATGACCGCGAATGCCATGGCCGGCGACCGAGAGGCGTGCCTGGCCGCGGGCATGAACGACTATCTCAGCAAGCCGATCCGACCGGCCGAGCTGGCGGCGGCGCTGGAGCGCACGCCCGCCGGGTCCGTTGCGGCCTCGTTCGGCGCCCCGCCCCGCAAGCCTGCAAGGGTGTACCGTGCCCGAACCTGACATGGTCCTCGATGTGTCGGTGCTCGAGGAGCTCGCGGATGCGGTGGGCGGCGATCGCCCCTTCGTCGTGGACCTCGTCGAGACGTTCATCGCCGACGGGGAGCAGCAGCTCACCGAGATCGCGACCGCCCTGGCCGCGGGTGATGCCGCCGCCGTGGTCCGACCGGCGCACACCCTCAAGTCGAGCAGCGCCACGGTCGGAGCGCCGGCGCTGGCTGCCGCAGCGCGCGCCATCGAGCTGGCCGGTCGCGCGGGAAACCTCGAGGCGGTCGCCGGCGATGCGGAGATGCGGGTCCTGCGTGAAACGTGGGACGACGCCACGCGCGAGCTGCGCGCCTGGGTCGCCGGGGAGACCGCGTGAGCGGCACAGCGCTCGTCGTCGACGACAGCGTCGTCAATCGCAGGGTCCTGGTTCGCCACCTGGAGGGCCTCGGCCTGGCGACGCTCGAAGCCGAGCACGGTGCCCAGGCCCTGGACCTGCTGCACGCCGCACCGGACCGGTTCGACCTCGTTCTGCTCGACGTGGAAATGCCGGAGCTGGATGGCTACGAGACGCTGGCGGCCATGAAGGCCGACGCCGCCATCCGGCACCTGCCGGTGATCATGGTGTCCGGCGTCGAGGAGCTCGACAGCGTGGTGCGCTGTATCGAGCTCGGGGCGACGGACTACCTGACCAAACCGATCACGCCTCGCATCCTCGAGGCCAGGGTCAATGCGTCGCTCGCCGCCAAGCACCTCCACGACCTCGAGGTCGCGCACCTCGAGCGCCTCCAGGCGCTCACCAGCACCATCGAGCGCCAGAAGACCGAGCTCAGCCGGTTCCTCTCACCGCAGGTCGCAACCCTGATTTCCTCGGACGACGGCGAGGAGCTGCTCGCGGGTCACCGGCGCCTGATCACCGTCGTGTTCTGTGACCTGCGGGGCTTCACCTCGTTCGCCGAGGGCGCCGACCCCGAGGAGCTGCTGGGCGTCCTGGGTGAATATCACCGCCTGCTGGGTGAGGCGATCATCGAGCACGGTGGCACCCTGGAGCATTTCGCCGGCGACGGCGTCATGGTGTTCTTCAATGATCCGGTGCTCCAGGACGACCACGTCGCGCGCGCGGTGCGCATGGCGGTGGCAATTCGTGAGCGATTCGCGCCGCTGGCGGCCGGCTGGCGGAAGCGGGGCTACGAGCTCGGGTTCGGCGCCGGGATTGCAACCGGCTACGCGACGCTGGGGCGGATCGGCTTCGAGGGGCGACACGACTACGGTGCGATCGGCAACGTCGTGATCATGGCCTCGCGCCTGAGCAGCAAGGCGGAGGCGAACCAGATCCTCCTCAGCCAGCGCGCCCACGCGATGGTGGAGGACCTCGTCGAGGTCGAACCGGTGGGGGAGCTCACCCTGAAGGGCATGTCCCGCCCCGTCCCGGCGAGCAACGTCGTGAGCGCGAGCTGAGCGCGCGAGGCGAGGCCGAACCTCGCCTCGCGCGTCGCCAACGGGTCAGATGACGTCGTCGTCGCCGTCGAGATCCGTATCCTTGGCGCCTTCCTCGAGCTTGTCACCGGCTCCGGCGCCCGCTCCGGCACCGACGGCGCCACCGACAATGGCTCCTGGCGGACCGGCGATCGCGCCACCGATGGCCGCGCCACCCAGCGCGCCGCCCGCGCCACCCACGCCTGCGCCGGCCTCCTCGTCGCCCTCAGTGGCCTCGCCGGCGATCGCGCCACCGGCCGCACCGACGGCCCCGCCGATGGCGGCGCCCACCGGGCCACCGACGACGGCGCCTACCACGGCGCCGCCCACGGCACCTGCCGCGCCGCCCATCGCCTCAGCGCCGACCTCGCCATGATCGTGCTCCTGGTCGTGATCGTGGTCGTGGTCGTCGTCATCGGTGTGGACGTGCGCGGTCGGTTCCATCGACTCGTCGACGGGACGTGGCAGCGTCTGGTCTCGGTCTCGAGTATCCATGTGTGGTCATCTCCTTCGTGTGCAGGTGCCAACGGCATCGCGGGAGATGCACAGGCAAGCCGAATGCCAGCTCACCGAGGTACCGGCCTGCTACTCAGCCGTGGATCCGTCCCACATCACATAACATATCTTTGCGGAAGTCCGTCGGAGGGGCGCTGCCGCGTTACCCGGGACCTTCGGATGGACCCTCCTGACCGATGCCTCATGGCGTTGGCGGGCGCATGGTCCCAGGATGCTTGGCATGCGCAACCTCTCGTGGCTCGCTCGAACCGGAATTGCCGGGCTGGGACTCGCCGTCATCGCCATCGGCGCCAGCCTGATCCTTCCCGGTGAGTTCGGCGCGCTCCTGCGCGGCTACGGCGCGATGCTGCTGCCGGCGGCGGCGTACCTGTTCGCCGGGCTCGCCGTCCGGCACCTCATGGGCCAGCGACAGCCGGCACGGGAGCGCTCGCCGCTTCGCATCTCAACTCGGGACGGTTCGCTCCGCCCCTGACCGGCCGTTGGCCGCCGATCCGACCTCCGCGGCAATCGCCGCCGGCAGGTGCCCGGACACCCTGATCCCACCCTCGGTGTAGCGCTCCTGCACGTCGCCCGCGGTCCGGGCGCGCGCGACCAGCTCGCCACGTTCGTACGGCACGACCGCATCGACGGGCACCATCGAGGTCCGTAGCGCCTCGGCGATCCTGCTCAGGAGCCGGTCGACCCCTTCGCCAGTGGTGGCGCTGACGAAGGCCACGCGGTCGTCATCGGGCAGGACGGCAGCCGTGCGCAGGTCCGCGTCGAGCAGGTCGACCTTGTTGTAGACCGTGATCCGTGGTGTGTCGCCTGCCCCGAGCTCGTCGAGGACGCTCTGCACCGCCTCCTGCTGGCCGACGAAGTTCGGATCGGAGGCGTCGACGACCTCGAGCAGCAGATCGGCGCGGATGACCTCCTCCAGGGTGGCGCGGAAGGCGTCGACGAGGTCGTGCGGCAGCTTGTTGATGAAGCCCACCGTGTCGGATACCACGATACGCTGGCCGGTGGGCAGCGTCACGCCGCGGCTGGTGGGATCGAGCGTGGCGAACAGCTGGTCGGCGGCGTACAGGTCGGCATCGGCAAGCCGGTTGAGGAGCGTGCTCTTGCCCGCGTTGGTGTAGCCCACCAGGGCCACGCTGGCCACCTCCGACTCGTCCCGGCGCCGGGCGGCGGTCGAGCGGTGGCGGCTGACGCCCTTCAGCTCGGCCTTGAGCTTCTTGATGCGCTCCCCAATCAGGCGGCGGTCCGTCTCGAGCTGCGTCTCACCGGGTCCCCCGCGCGTCCCGATCCCGCCAGCGGTGCGCGAGAGGTGGGTCCACAGCCGCGTCAGCCGCGGCAGGTGGTACTCCAGCCCGGCCAGCTCCACCTGGAGCCGGCCCTCCCGGGTCCGTGCGCGCTGGGCGAAGATGTCGATGATCAGTGCCGATCGGTCGAGGACCTTGCAGTCCAGCAGCTTCTCGAGGTTGCGCTGCTGGTTCGGGGACAGCTCGTCGTCGACGATGAGCACGTTGAAGTCGCTGGCCGCCTTCTCGTCGAGGAGCTCAGCGGCGCGGCCCTTGCCGAAGTACCAGGCCGGGTCGGGATGCGGGCGGCGCTGGAAGGCGCTGCCCACCACCGACGCGCCCGCCGTCTCGGCCAGCGCCCCCAGCTCGGCCAGGCTGCGCCCGATCGGCCAGCGGTCGTCGTGGGGGTCGTCGATGCCGATCAGGAAGGCACGCTCCTCGGACGTGGTGAGGTCGATCATGCGCGTGCGTTCGGACATACGTTCGGTTCATGGTAGCGCATCGGTACCTTTCGCCTAGTGCGCGCCCAGGCCATGGATGAGATACCTCCACGCAGCATGAACGACGACTCCGACGCCCGGACCCAGCGCACCGGCGGGCAGGCCGCCCATCTGACCGTGCGCGTCGCGGGCGCCGTGCTGCTGGCCGTCCTGACCGGCGTGCTGATGCGCTGGACCCTGGCCCCGCTGGTGACCGACAGCAGCATCGTCGGCAGCGCCCTGGCGCTCCTGTCCGCGTGCGGCGTCGGGACGCTGCTCACCCACCGCGCCATCGCACCGGTGACCCGATCGCGCGACGAGCTGGAGGTCGCCTACCACGAAGCCGTGGCCGAGGCGCTCCAGGACCCGCTCACCAAGCTCGGTAACCACCGTGCCTTCCAGGAGGAGCTCGAGCGACAGGTGGATGCCAGCCTGCGCTACGAGGCGCCGGTCGCCCTGGTGCTCATCGACCTCGACGGCTTCAAGGCCGTCAACGACACCCGCGGCCACGCCGAGGGCGACCGCGTCCTGGCCCGCTTCGGCCGGCTGCTGGAGCTCTCGACGCGACGCCCAGACCGCGCGTTCCGCACCGGCGGCGACGAGTTCGCGGTGCTCATGCCCCATACCGATGCCGAGGCCGCGTGGCTCGCCGCACGCCGCCTGCTGGTCACTGCCCTCCAGCCGGTGCTGCGCGAGCTGGGCGACGAGCCGATCTCGTTCTCGGCCGGCGTGTCGTCGGTCCCTGCCCTGGCCGCCGATCGCGACGCCCTCTACCTCCAGGCCGATGCGGCACTCTACGCTTCCAAACGTGCCGGCCGGACCGAGGTCCGGCGCTTCGAGCCCGGTATCGCCGATGTCGCTCCCGAGGTTCCCGCCGCCCAGCTGGCCGCCATAGCCGACGTCGTGCGGCAGCGGCTCCTGCGGCCGGTGTACCAGCCCATCGTCGATCTCGCCACCAACGCGGTCATCGGCTACGAGGGTCTCATCCGGCCCGCCGAGGGGCTGCCCTTCGACGGCCCGGCGGACCTGTTCGCGGCGGCCGAGGCCACCGGCCACCACCTCGAGCTCGACCTCGCCTGTCTCGACACCATCGTCGGCGGTGCGGCCGCTCTCCCGCCGCCGGCCTTCCTGTGCGTCAACCTGTCGGCGCAGACGGTGGAGGCGGACGAGTTCGGCACCGCGGCCCTGCTCACCATCCTCGCCCGGCACGGCATCGCTCCGGAGCGGGTGGTGCTGGAGCTCACCGAGCATCGTCCGCTCCGGGACGCCGAGGCGGCCAGGGCCAAGCTCGCCGCCTTCCGCCGCCACGGGGTCCGCTTCGCAGCCGACGATCTCGGGGCCGGTAATGCCGGCCTGCAGCTGCTTGCCCAGGTGCGGTTCGACGTTCTCAAGGTCGACCTGAGCCTCGTCCAGGGCAGCGCGCCGGGGGCGCCTTCCAACGCCGTCATCGCCTCGGTCGTCGGGCTCGCCACCCAGACCGACGCAATGGTCGTCGCGGAGGGCATCGAGCACGCCGAGCAGCTGGCCCAGGTCCGCGCGCTGGGCGTCCTTGCGGGTCAGGGCTACCTGCTGGGGCGCCCCGGCCCGCTGCCCGCATTCCCGCCACCCAGCGGGCGCGGCGTCGTGCCGCTGCGAATCCCCGGTGGTGTCGACGACCTCGTCGGCGTCGCCGCCTGGCGCCAGTCGATCGGCCTCTCCGCCAACGCCTAGCCGGGATCCTCAGGCAAGGGCGGCGCGAACCAGGTTCTCCGCCTCTGCGACGAGCGCCTGAGTGTCGGCGGGCCGCGCCCCCGCGGCCAGCCACATGATCCGCCGGTCGCGTCGGAACCAGGTCAGCTGTCGCTTCGCATACTGGCGCGTGCGGCGCGCGGTGACGTCGACTGCCTCCTCGATCGACCACTCCCCCGCCAGGTGGCGGGCCGCCTCGCGATAGCCGTGGCCGCTCATGGGTGCCAGCTCGGGGTCGTAGCCGGCCGCGAGCAGATCACGTACCTCGTCGAGCAGGCCGTGGGCGAAGAGCCACCGGGCGCGGGCGTCGATCCGCGCCGCCAGCACGTCCCGCGGGCGGTCGATCCCGATGAGCGCCACCCGCCCCGGGTATGGCGCGGCGAGTGGCTGCTCCCCCACTCCGCCGGCCTCCGCCCGCTCCAGGGCACGCAGCACGCGACGCGGGTTGCGCAGGTCGGTTCGCGATGCGGCGGCGGGGTCGAGGTCCGCCAGGCGCGCGGCGAGCGTGTCGAGGCCGGCCTGGTCCAGCTTCTCGGCCAGCCGCGCCCGCAGGGCGGGCTCGTGCGGCTGGACCTCGAGGGCGTAGCCGTCGACCAGGGCTGAGACATACAGCCCGGTCCCGCCGACCAGCATCGGCAGCCGGCCCCGGTCCCCCACCTCGGCAACGACCGCGCGGGCGGCGGACAGCCAGTCGGCGAGGGTGAATGCGCGGTCGGGCGTCACCAGGTCGAGCAGATGGTGGCGGACCGCAGCCCGCGCCGCGGCGTCGGGCTTGGCGGTGCCGACGTCCATCCCGAGGTACACCTGGCGCGAGTCGGCGACGAGGATCTCGACCGGCAGCCGCCGCGCCAGCGCGAGCGCCAGCTCGGTCTTGCCCGATGCGGTCGGACCCACGACGGCCAGAAGCGGCGGCGTCGGCCGCATCGGTCTATTCGACCTCGACGAGCCGCTGTACCTGGGTGATGCCGATGGCATGCCCGCTGGCCCGGTCAGCCTCGATCATGACCGCGTTGAGGCTCACCGGCCCGCTTCCGACCTGGAAGCGCGTCGGCAGGTGGGCGGTGAACCGCGGGATCACGGTCTCGATCGCGAAGCCGATGATCGAATCTCGGGGGCCGGTCATCCCCAGGTCGCTGATGTAGGCGGTCCCCCCGGGCAGGAGCCGGGCGTCGGCGGTGGGAACGTGGGTATGCGTACCCACGACACCGGTGACGCGCCCGTCGAGGTACCAGCCCATGGCGTTCTTCTCGCTGGTGATCTCGCAGTGGAAATCGACGATGCGGACCGCGGGCAGTGGCTCGGCGGCCTGGTCGAGCAGCGTGTCCATGGCACCGAACGGCGAGTCGAGCTGGTTCATGAAGACGCGGCCCATGACGTTGATGACGGCGACCTCGGTGCCGTCCGCGGCGTGGTGCACCAGCCAGCCTCGTCCCGGCGCGTCGTGGGGATAGTTGAGCGGCCGCAGCACGGGCCGGTCACCGTCGAGGTAGTCGTAGATCTCGCGCTTGTCCCAGATGTGGTTGCCGCTGGTGATGACGTCGATCCCCGAGCGGAGCAGCTCCTCGGCCAGCGACGGCGTGAGCCCCATCCCGGCTGCGGTGTTCTCGCCGTTGGCGATCACCAAGTCGATCCCCAGCTCGGCGCGGAGGTCGGGCAGCGCGTGCGCGATCGCGAGCCGCCCCGGCTTGCCGATGATGTCGCCGATGCACAGGATGCGCAGGCCGCCGGAGGACGGCGTCACCTCGCGTAGTCGACCGCGCGCGTCTCGCGGATCACCGTGACCTTGATCTGGCCCGGATACTGGAGCTGGTCCTCGATGCGCTTGACGACGTCGCGGGCCAGGCGGCTCGACGCCAGGTCGTCGATGTCCTCGGGACGCACCAGGATCCGGATCTCGCGGCCGGCCTGGATCGCGTAGCAGCGCTCGACGCCCGGGAAGCTCAGGGCAATCTGCTGCAGGTCGTCGAGACGCTTGACGTAGTTGTCGAGCGACTCGCCGCGCGCGCCGGGACGCGACGCGCTGATGGCGTCGGCGATCTGGACCACGGTGGCCTCGACGCTCTCCTGATCCACCTCCTGGTGGTGGGCGGCGATGGCGTTGCAGACCACCGCGTTGATGCCGTAGCGGGCGGCGATGTCGCCGCCGATGGCGGCGTGCGGCCCCTCCACCTCGTGGTCGACCGCTTTGCCGATATCGTGAAGCAGGCCGCCCTTCTTGCTCTCGTTGACGTTGGCGCCGATCTCGGCCGCCAGCAGGCCGGAGAGGCGTGCCGTCTCGATGCAGTGGTTCAGGACGTTCTGCCCGTAGCTCGTCCGGTACTTGAGACGCCCGAGCAGCTTGATGAGCTCGGGATGGAGGCCGGGCACGCCGGCGTCGTAGGCGGCCTGCTCACCGGCCTGCCGCATGACGACCTCGATCTCGGCCCGGCACTTGGCGACCGTCTCCTCGATCCGCCCCGGATGGATGCGCCCATCGCTGATGAGCTTGGTCAGGGTCAGGCGCGCCACCTCGCGGCGGACCGGGTCGAAGCCGGAGAGCACCACCGCCTCCGGGGTGTCGTCGATGATGAGGTCGACCCCCGTGGCCTGCTCGAGGGCGCGGATGTTGCGGCCCTCGCGACCGATGATGCGACCCTTCATCTCCTCGTTGGGAAGCTGGACCACGCTGACCGT
Organism: Chloroflexota bacterium; assembly: GCA_025937875.1. GTDB lineage: Bacteria > Chloroflexota > Limnocylindria > QHBO01 > QHBO01 > JAICQM01. Next base: position 9,081 of record JAICQM010000026.1, on the reverse strand, counting down.
GGCCTCCGACGTGTGCTCGCCCGCAATGCGCTGCATGACGGTCGTCAGCACGCGTCGGGCCTTCTCCTCCCCCGCCTCGAGCGCATGGCGCTCGATCTCCCGCACCTGCTGGCTGGCTTCGGCGCGCGCCTCGTCGACGATCTGGCCGATCAGCGCCTGGCGTGCCTCCGGTACCGACAGGCCGCTGACGCGTTCGAGCTCGACCAGCTGGCGTTGCTGGAGGTCGGCAAGGTGCTGGCGCTGTGTTTCGAGCTCGCGGCCGCGCTCCTCGAACGACGCCTCGCGGCGCTCGATCGTCTCGAGCTTGCGGTCGAGCGCCTCAGCACGATCGAGCAGCATCCGCTCCTGGCGCTGGAGGTCGGAGCGTTTCTCGCGTGCCTCCTCCTCGGCCGCGCGCTGAAGCCTGAGGGCCTCGTCCTTTCCCTCGAGGACGAGCTCCTTCTGCTTGGCGCGGGCCTCTGCCGCGATGCGGGCGGCGTACGCCTCGGCGTGCTTGATGGCGCTGGTGGCGATGACGCGCCGAGCGACGTAGCCGATCAGCGTGCCCAGCACCAGCGCGACGATCGCCACGATGACGATGATGAGTTCAGGCATCGGCTCCCTCCCCAGCGATGGAGCCCGGATGGGCGGTATCGGCGCCCGTTGGCGGGCGAAGCGGATTCAAGATTCGTTGTGAGCGCCATCGGCGCCCGAGTGCCGGAGTGTACCGCACATCCGGTGACCCGCCCGGCCGGCCGTCAGGCGTTGACCATGCGCCCGATGCTGCCGACCATGTCGAGGTCGCGCGGCAGGAAGTCCTGCAGCATGATCCGCTGCACACCGGCCGCGCCAAGCTCATCGATGCGCGCACGGGCCTCGTCCGGCGTGCCCATGATCCAGCGCCGCCGGCGCTGCACGAGCCAGGCCGCGGCATCGGTCTCCGCATCGGCGGTGAATGCCAGCTGGTCGCCCACCCGGGCCTCGAGGTCCGCCTCGCTGTCCGCGACCAGGACGCCGGTCATGGCCGAGTAGGTCAGCTCATCGGGATCGCGGCCGATGGCGGCACACGCCTGCCGCACCCGGGCATAGGCCTCGCGGCAGCGCTGGGGCGTGGCGGAAACGATGTTCACCTCGTCGGCGAAGCGCGCCACCAACGCCGCGAATCGAGGCCCACCCTCGCCGCCGAGGATGATGGGCGGGTGCCGACGATCCGCACGCTCCGGGCGAGGCCGAAACAGCGCGTCGCGCACGGTCCAGTGGTCGCCGCCGTACGACCAGCCATCCGGCTCGGTCCACAGGCCGTGGACGATCGTCAGCGCCTCTTCCAGCATGTCGTACCGCTCCTTGAGTGACGGGAACGGGATGCCGTGCGCGGCATGTTCCTCGGCATGCCAGCCGGCGCCCATGCCAACCTCGATCCGGCCGCCGCTCATCTCGTCGACGGTGGCCGCGACCTTGGCCAGGTTGCCCGGCAGGCGGAACGTGACCGGGCTCACCAGGGTCCCCAGGCTGATGCGCTCCGTCTCGCGCGCCAGCCCGGCCAGCGTGGCCCAGGCGTCGGTCGTTCGCCGGCCCTCGGGCCCCGGGAACGAGCTGTAATGGTCGGAGCGGAAGTAGGCTTGCAGCCCGGCGCGCTCTACCGACCGGGCGAGTGCCAGGATCTCGTCGTAGGTCAGCCCCTGCTGGGGCTCCGACATCAGGGCGAAGCGCATGCTGGCCTAGCTCGCCCCGCCGCGGGCCGTGCGCGATGAGCCGCGCGCCGCTTCTGGCAGGGACGCGCCCTGCTCGCCCGGGGTCGCGGCCTGGCTCGATGCCATCGAGTGCTCCCCTGTCGTCACGGTGTTCCGCTACGGTACGTCGTCGCCGGTCTCGGCGCCTGCGGCGCGGATGGCGGCCCGTGCGGTCTCGGCATCGAAGCCGCGACGCATGAGGTAGGTGCCGATGCGCTGCAGCGCACCGCGATCGGTGGGCAGCGGGCGACCGCGGAGGTGGCCGGCGAGCGCGTCGCGGGCGCGATCGGCCTCCGTGGTCGGGAGGCCCCGCTCCTCCGGCGCCCATGCCGGCTCACTGGCGGAGACGGTCTCGATGACCTCCCGGGGCACGCCCTTGGCCCGCAGCTCCGAGGCGAGCATCCGATGGCCGCGCGGAGCGTGCCGGTCACGCTGCTCGCGCCACCAGGTGGCGAAGGCGACGTCGTCGACGAGCCCCATCTCGGCCAACTGGTCGAGCACCTGCTCCCGCACGGCGTCAGGGGCGCCGGCGCGCTGCAGGCGGCGATCGACCTCCCACCGGCTGCGGGGCCGCGTCGCGAGGACGCGCGCCGCGACCTCCAGGGCCTGGTTCGGGCCGGGCGGCTCCGCGGGCCGGCCCCGCCGTTCAGGCATGCCGGGCGGCGGTCACTCCGCCTCGGCGATCCCTTCCACCCCGACCTCGATGCTGGCCACCTTGCCGCGGATCTCGTCCTCGATCCTGGTGGCGATCTCCGGGTTGGCCTTGAGGAAGTCGCGCGCGTTCTCGCGTCCCTGGCCGAGCCGCACGTCGCCGTAGTTGAACCAGGCTCCGGTCTTGGCCAGCACGCCGGCCGCGATGCCGACGTCGAGCAGGCCCCCTTCGCGGCTGATGCCCTCGTTGTACATGATGTCGAACTCGGCGACCCGGAACGGGCTGGCGACCTTGTTCTTGACCACCTTGACGCGGGTTCGCGAGCCGATGGCATCGGTCCCGGTCTTGAGCGTCTCGATGCGCCGGATGTCGAGCCGCACCGAGCAATAGAACTTCAGCGCTCGTCCGCCGGGCGTCGTCTCGGGGTTGCCGAACATCACGCCGATCTTCTCGCGCAGCTGGTTGGTGAAGACGAGTGCAGTCTGCGATCGGTTGACGGCCCCCGTCAGCTTGCGCAGCGCCTGGCTCATGAGCCGCGCCTGGAGGCCGACGAAGCTGTCCCCCATCTCGCCTTCGATCTCCGCGCGGGGCACGAGCGCCGCGACCGAGTCGACCACCACGACGTCGACACCGCTCGATCGGATGAGGGTTTCGGCGATCTCCAGCGCCTGTTCCCCGGTGTCGGGCTGGCTGACCAGCAGCTCGTCCACGTCGACCCCCACATTCTTGGCATAGCCGGGGTCGAGCGCGTGCTCGGCGTCGATGAAGGCGGCCACGCCGCCGTTGGCCTGGGCGTTGGCGATGACGTGATAGCACAGGGTCGTCTTGCCGCTCGACTCGGGCCCGTAGATCTCGGTGATCCGGCCGCGCGGCACGCCGCCGACGCCGAGCGCGAGGTCGAGCGCCACCGATCCGGTCGAGATGGCCTCCACGTTCTGGGCGGCGCGGTCGCCGAGGCGCATGATCGCGCCGCGACCGAACTGCTTCTCGATCTGGAGGATCGCGGCGTCCACGGCGCGGCCGCGCTCACCGTTCTGCTGGGCCGGAGTGGGGGCCTTGGCGGCGGCCGCCGGGGCGTCCATGGGTCAGTGGGCTCCTTCCATCGTTCGCGCCGGCGGCGAGGGTGTCACTCCTCGACGCTCGGCTCCTCGGTTCGCGGCTTGCGCCGTGGCTTGATCACCTCGACCGACGCCGGCGGCTCGTAGGCCGGGGCTGCCGGGGGATGCTTTGCCGCCTTCACGCCGCCCTTCGGCTTGCGCTTCTCCTGGCGACGCGGGCGATCTCGACTCCCCATCTGGTCGAACCTCCATCTGCGAATGGGCGACCGGCCGAGGCCACGCCATCCTGCTCCCTGGCCGATTATCGCGCCGTTAGCGGTGGCTTATCGGCGGTCGCCGGGCGCTGGTAGCGGGCTGCCACGACCTCGTGCAGGACATCGAACGAACCGTCGGCCAAAGCCGAACGGATGTTCGCCATCAGCGACAGAGTATAGGTGACGTTATGGACCGATGCGAGGCGATATGCGAGCAGCTCCCCGGCCCGAAACAGGTGCGCCAGGTAAGCCCGCGAATGGTTGCCGCAGGCTTCGCAGGCGCACGCCGGATCGATCGGTCCGGCATCGTCCACGAAGCGAGCGTTGCGCATGTTGAGGCGGCCCTCGGACGTCCACAGCTGCCCGTTGCGCGCCACCCGGGTCGGGAGCACGCTGTCGAACAGGTCGATCCCGCGTTCGACCGCGGTGAAGAAGTCCAGCGGCGACCCCACGCCCATCAGGTAGCGCACCCGTGCGTCGTCGCCGAGAGTCTCGGCCACCACGTCGAGGGTCGCGGCCATCGCGGCCTTCGACTCCCCCACCGACAGGCCGCCCACGGCGATGCCGTCGACCGGCAGCGCGGCAATGGCGGCGCTGGATCGGCGGCGCAGCGCCGGGTCGGTGCCGCCCTGGATGATGCCGAACAGGGCCTGGTCGGCCCGCGTCCGGGCAGCCAGACAGCGCTCTGCCCAGCGGTGAGTGCGGGTCATCGCCTCCTCGACCGCCGCCGGGGGCAGGGTGGGGTCGACCAGCTGGTCGAGGACCATCGCCACGTCGCTGCCGAGCAGCTCCTGGATCTCCACCGCCCGCTCCGGCGTCAGGCGGTGCTCGGCGCCGTCGATGTGGCTGGCGAACGTCACGCCGCCCTCGTCGATTCGCCGCAGGTGGGCCAGGCTGAACACCTGGAACCCGCCCGAATCGGTCAGGATCGGACCGTCCCAGCTCATGAACCGGTGAAGCCCGCCGAGGCGCGCGATGCGCTCCGCGGTGGGACGCAGGCTGAGGTGATAGGTGTTGGCCAGGATCATCTCGGCGCCCGCCGCCCGCAGGTCGCCCGGCGTCAGGGCCTTGACGCTGGCCTGGGTGCCGACCAGCATGAACCCCGGCGTTTCGACTGCGCCGTGGGGCGTCTCGAACCGGCCCCGTCGGGCACGTCCCGTGCGGGTGCGAACGGCGGTGAACGTGACCGGCCCCGAGGCGTGGGACATTTCGGCGGGGGGATGCGCGCTCATCGGCGAGAGGATAGGCTTTCCCATCTGACCTGGAGGACGGAACCCTGGTTCGACTGGCCGACTGGCCCCGCATGCCCTACCTGAACGACGAGCTGCGCGAATGGATCACCGCCCAGCTGGCGACGCTCGGGGTGGAGGAGATCGCGGTCTACGGCGTGGACCCCCAGCGCGGCCAGGACGAGGAGCGGCGCATCCTCGTCGCGACCGAGGTCGGCCTCATCGACGGCTGGTACGCGCCCCGTGGCGGCTCATCGGCGCGATATGGCTTCACGACCCGCCTCTGGCCCTGGCAGGCCGTGCGGGGCGTGGATCTGCGCAGCGAGACCTACCGCGTGTGGGCCCTCGAGCACCGCACCCGCTGGTGGCTGCGCCTGGCGCGGCCGGCGTTCGAGACGGAGACCGATGCGCCAGAGCTGGGCGGCGCGATCTGCGACTTCGCCAAGGTGTGCGCGGTCATGGCCGAACCGTCCGGATGGCAGGCCGCCCAGGAGGACGTCCCGGCGCGCCGCGAGCAGCTTCGTGTCCTGCCCACGCCGACCGAGGTGCCGCCGGAGGCTGGCAGCGACGTGGAGGCCATGGCACCGACCGGCCGGCCCGCGGTGCCTCCGCCGATGGTCGTGCCGATGACGGCCCCGCCCGAACCCACCTCCATTGCACCCACCGGCGTCGAGGGCCAGCGCGTGCAGCCGGATACGGTGGCCGAACCGGAGCCCGCGACGCCATCCGAGACCGTGCCCGAGCCCGAACCTGAACCAGACGTCCTGCTCGAGGACGTGCATCCGGACGAGGTGGCGGCGCTGGCAGCGCTCCCCGGCGAGATCGCGGAGCCCCCCGGCGGAACGGCCACAGCTGCCGAAGCGGGGCCGGCCACCGCCTCGGAGGTCGTGGCCGAGACCGGCCCCACCAACGGCATCGAGCCGCAGGGCATCGAGGAGGCCGAGCCCGCCACGGCGCCCGAGCCACCGGTGGAGCGGGCGGCCCCGCCCCCCATCGCCGATCGCGAGGGTGGCAGCTCGTTCACCATCGAGCCCGATGCGCCGGCGGTGGAGGCCCCCCCGGTGGAGGTGCCCGCAACGCCGGTGCCGGTCGCGGCTGGTGCGGCGAGCGACCTGCCGCCCGGCGAGGAGGCGGTCGACCTCGGCCAGTATCTTCCCGGCGAGGAGCCCATCAACCTCGACGAGTACGATCCCGACCCACTCGGCCTGGAGGGTCCGCTCCACCCTCGCGGCTGAGGCTGGTCACACGATCAGCATCGCGTCCCCGAAGCTGAAGTACCGATATCCGCGCTCCAGCGCCGCGCGATAAGCGGCCAGCAGCGTGTCACGCGCCTCGAATGGCGTGGCGGGTCCCATCCCTGCCCCGACGAAGGCGGTCACCAGCAGCAGCAGCGAGCTGCGCGGCAGGTGGAAGTTGGTCACCAGCGCGTCGACGGCCGAGAAGGCGTGCGGCGGCGTGATGTAGAGGTCGCTCCACCCGGACATGGCTCCGTCACGGGCAGCGGTCTCGAGGACACGCACGCTGGTCGTGCCGACCGCGACCACCCGACCGCCGGCACGACGCGTGGCGTCGAGCGCAACACGGGTCGCAACCGGCACCTCGTACCACTCGCGGTGGATGCGGTGCTCGTCGACGAACTCACCCTCGAGCGGGCGGAAGGTGTCGAGGCCGACATGCAGGGTCACGCTGGCGCGCCGCACCCCGGTCGCGACGAGGCGCTCCAGCAGCCGTGGGGTGAAGTGCAGGCCGGCCGTCGGTGCCGCGGCTGAGCCCGGTGGATCGGCGTACACGGTCTGATAGCGCTCCGGGGCCGACCCGTGCTCCCGGATGTACGGCGGCAGCGGCATCTCGCCGGCCTCGGCCATGACTGCCAGCGGGTCGCGCGCGAACGTCACGGGCCGCGTCCCGTCGCCGAGCCGCTCCCCGACCTCGACCCGCTCGCCGGAGCGCAGGGTGAGCTTCGTGCCGGTGGCGATGCGGCGGCTCGGCCGTACCAGCGCCAGCCAGCGCAGCGGATCGTCGCCGGCCTGGCGCAGGGCCAGGATCTCGGCCACGCCGCCGGTCTCACGGCGCGCTGGCAGCCGGGCCGGGATGACGCGGCTGTCGTTGACGACGAGCAGGTCGCCGGGGCGCAGCCACTCCCCGATGTCGCGGAACGTGGCGTGGCTGAGGGCCGGCGCCCCCGGCCGCGAGACGGCTCGTTCGACGACCAGCAGCCGCGCGGCATCACGCGGCTCGGCAGGCGACTGGGCAATGGCCGACGGCGGCAGCTCGTAGTCGAAGTCGTCGACCCGCAGCCGTGCGTCGCTCATGCCGGAAAGCGTAGCGCCCGGCCGGGAAGCCCGGCCGGGCGCCATCGGTACGGCGAACGCCGATCAGGCGACCAGCGTGGTGATCCAGTCCTGGGCGAAGAAGATGAGGAAGGCGATCGCGACCACCCACATGAGCCAGTGGATCTCGCTCGTCTTGCCGCGCACCGCCTTGATGAGCACCCAGCTGATGAAGCCGGCCCCGATGCCCACCGTGATCTCGAACGTCAGCGGCATGAGGATCATGGTCAGGAGCGCCGGCAGGCCCTCCTCCACGTCCCCGACCGGGATGTCCTTGATGAGCGTGAACATGAGGTATCCGACGAGCACCAGCGCCGGGGCGGTGGCGGCCGCCGGCACGATGAGGGCGATCGGCGAGAGCAGGATCGCGAGGAGGAACAGGACCCCGGTCACGACCGAGGTCATCCCCGTCCGTCCGCCGTCGGCGACGCCCGCGGCGCTCTCGATGTACGTCGTGTTCGAGCTGATGCCGGCCGCGCCGCCGGCAAAGGCGGCAACGGAGTCGACGAGCAGCGGACGGCTGACGTTGGGAACCGATCCGTCCGGACGCGCCAGCCCGGCCTCTGCGGCCACGCCGGTGACCGTGCCCATGGTGTCGAAGAAGTCGGTCAGCAGGATGGCGAAGATGACGAGCAGGGCCGTCACCAGCGGCAGGACGCTGAAGACCTCGGTCACGTCGAACCGGCCGAGCGTATCGAAGCGTGGGGTGGCGATGAGCTCGTTGCCGGCCGGGATGGTTGCGACCCCCACCAGCAGGGCGAGCACCGTCGTCAGCAGGATGCTGATGACGAGGGCCGCCTTCACGCGCAGCACGTACAGCACGATCGTGATCAGCAGGCCGGCCAGGAACACCCACTGCGCGGGCTCGGTCGGGAACGCGATGGTCACCAGCGTCCCCGGCACGTTCGAGCGGATGAGGCCGCCGTTGACGAAGCCGATGAACAGGATGAACAGGCCGATGCCGACGCCGATCGCGCGCTTCAGCGAGATCGGCACCGCGTTCATGATCGCCTCGCGCAGGCCGGCCAGCACCAGCAGGGTGACGACGATGCCCTCGATGACGATCACACCCATGGCGCCCGCCGGGCTCAAGCCGCGACCGGTGAGCGAGAACGCGACGATGGCATTGATGCCGAGGCCGGCGGCGAGCGCGAACGGGTAGTTCGCGATCAGGCCCATGGCGATCGTCATCACGCCGGCCACGAGGGCCGTCGCCGCGGCGACGGTGCCGAGGTCCCAGGCCGGGTCAGCCTGCCCGGTGGCGGCGAAGCCGCCGGTCAGGATCGAGCCGTTCACGAACAGGATGTAGGCCATGACCATGAACGTGGTCACCCCGGCCCGGATCTCCGTGCCGAGGTCGGTCCCCCGCTCCCTGAAATGAAAGAAGCGCGCCAGGCCGGTCTCTTCCGGTTCCTGCGCGCGCTCGCGTGGTTGGGCGGTCGTGTCCACCGATGTGAACCCTCCTCCTCCGATGGCCCGCCGTTGCCCGGCAGTACCGACGCGGATCGTAGTACGCGCCCCGCCGCAACAGCGCCGGTTTTTGCACGCCGGAAGCAGCGTCAGCGGCGCAGGAACAGGTTGAAGAGCACCGTCAGCACGATGCTGATCACGATCATCGTGGCGATCGGGATGTAGACGCCCCCGCGCTCCCCCTCGATCGCGATGTCACCGGGCAGCCGTCCGAACGGAAGGCGCACGCCGAGGGCCGCGAGGCCGCCCACGACCACCAGCACCAGGCCGATGACCAGGATGAGCCGTCCGAGCTCCGGGCTCATCGGCGCTACCCGTCGAAGAGGCCGGGCTGGACCGATGCGCCGCCGGCCGCCGCCGGCGGCGTGAGCCCGAGGTG
>JAICQM010000222.1 GCA_025937875.1 Chloroflexota bacterium | reverse complement strand
GCCGAGGAGGCGCACGCCGGCGTGCTGCCCGGGTCGATCGCCGCCGGCGAGCACCATGGCTTCGAGCTCTTCGGCATCGGCGGCCTGCTGCTCCTCGTGGGCGCCGCGGCCGGCGTGCTGGGCATCTGGATCGCGTATCGCTGGTACGTCCGCGACCCGGCCGCGCCGGAGCGCTTCGTCGCGCGCATGCCGCTCGGCCTCGGCCCGGGGATGTACCGCGCCAGCGTGAGCAAGTACTACGTCGACGACATCTACGGCCTCGTCTTCGCCCGTGGTGGCGCGCTGCTCGGCAACGTCCTGTGGTGGTTCGATGCCCGGGTCATCGACGGCATCGTCAACGGCGCCGGCTGGCTGGCGTCGGGCATCGGCGGCCTGCTGCGCAAGGCGCAGACCGGACGCGTCAACAACTACGGTCTCGGCATCGCCGGCGGCCTGGTGCTGGTCCTGGTCGCCTACCTGGTGATCCGCTGATGGTGATTCGCTGATGCCGTTCGACGTCCAGGCGACCGGGCTGCCAATCCTGTCGCTCATCGTCTTCAGCCCGCTCGTCGGCGTGCTGGCGCTGCTGCTGATCCCCGGCGACAACCACCGGCTCATCCGCTGGGTGGCCCTCATCGCCGCCTTGGCCAGCTTCGGCTTCAGCCTGGCGCTGCTCGGCTACCAGACCGGCGGCCCCGAGTTCCAGTACCGCGAATCGCTGCGCTGGATCCCGGCCTTCGGGATCAACTACCTGCTCGGCGTGGACGGCATCAGCGTGGTGCTGGTGCTCCTGACCACCGTCCTGTCGGTGGTCGCGATCCTCTACTCCTGGGGCCCGATCCAGGTTCGGGTCAAGGAGTACTACGCCACGATGCTGCTGCTGATGGTCGGCATGCTCGGCGTGTTCGTGGCGCTCGACCTGTTCCTGTTCTACGTCTTCTGGGAGATCAGCCTCATCCCGATGTACCTCATCATCGGGATCTGGGGCGGCCCGCGGCGCATCTACGCCACGGTCAAGTTCGTCATCTACACCCTCGTCGGGTCGTTGCTGATGCTGGTCGCGATCCTGGCGGTCGCCATCGCGCATGCCGGTGCCGGGTACGACTTCACGTTCGGCTACGAGGCGCTTCGCGCCACCGGCAGCATCTACCCCGAGGCGCTGCAGGCCCTGGCGTTCATCGCCTTCTTCCTGGCCTTCGCCATCAAGGTGCCGATGTGGCCGTTCCACACCTGGCTCCCCGACGCCCACGTCGAGGCCCCCACCGCGGGCTCGATCATCCTGGCCGGCGTGCTCCTGAAGCTCGGTGGCTACGGCTTCCTGCGCTTTTCCATCCCGCTCCTGCCCGATGCCGCCCGCGAGTTCGCCCCGATCATCATCGGCCTGGCGGTCATCGCCATCCTGTACGGGGCGCTGGTCGCGATGGTGCAGCCGGACCTCAAGAAGCTGGTCGCCTATTCGAGCGTCAGCCACATGGGCTTCGTGATGCTCGGCGCGTTCGTCTTCAACATGCAGGGGATGCAGGGCGCGATCTTCCAGATGATCGCCCACGGCGTCATCACCGGCGCGCTGTTCCTCCTGGTCGGGATCATCTACGAGCAGACCCACGATCGCGAGATCGCGCACCTCGGCGGGCTCAACGCGCGCGTGCCGCAGTACGCGGCGATCTTCGGCCTGTTCACGTTCGCCAGCATCGGCCTGCCCGGACTGGCCGGCTTCATCGGCGAGTTCCTGGTGATCCTGGGCACGTTCCAGTACAACGGCCTGGTGGCCGGGGTGACGATGCTGATCGTCATCGCCAGCGCGGTGTACATGCTGTGGATGTTCCAGCGCATGTTCTTCACCGTCCCGTCGGACTGGATGCGCCGCCTGTGGTCGTCGCTGCGCGACATGAACCGCATCGAGTGGCTCTCGCTGGCACCGCTGATCATCCTGGTCGTGGCGCTGGGCGTGTTCCCGGGGCCGGTGCTGGGCGCCGTCGAGCAGCCGGTGCAGCGCATCCTGGACGCGGTCAACGGCTCCGGCGGCCTGGCCATCCTGCCGTGGTGATGGACCGATGACCTCCGCCGACTATCTCAACGACCTGTTCACGGTCTACCCGGAGCTGATCCTGACCGTGACGGTGCTGGTGGTGCTCACCGCGGACCTGTTCCTGTCGCGCCGCGCCAAGTGGCTGCTGACCCCGCTCACCATCCTGGGACTGCTGCTGACCGGCATCGGCTGCCTGCTGGTGTGGGGCGTCAACGAGACGGTCTTCGCCGGCTTCTACCGCGTCGACGACATCGCGGTCGTGCTGAAGCTGGCCTCGGTCCTGATCGGCATCCTGGCCGCCCTGTTCGTGCCCGCCTACCTGCGCCAGCGCAACCTGCCGCTGGGCGAGCACAACGTGATCCTCATGTTCGCCCTGCTCGGGATGTTCGCGCTCGCCTCCAGCGCGGACCTGATCACCGTCTTCGTCGGCCTCGAGCTGATGACCATGCCCTCCTACCTGCTCACCGGCTTCCACAAGACCGATCGCTACAGCAACGAGGGCGGCCTCAAGTACTTCCTGCTCGGCAGCTTCGCCAGCGCCATCGTCCTGTTCGGCATCGCGTGGACCTACGGGCTGACCGGGACGACCCGCATCGGCGAGGTCGCGGTGGCGTTCACGGGCATCGACCTCACGCCGGCGCACATCGTGGCGATCACCATGCTGACCGTGGGCGCCACGTTCAAGGCGGCGGCGATCCCGTTCCACTACTGGACCCCGGATGCCTACCAGGGCGCCCCGACGCCGATCACCGGCTTCCTCTCCACCGGCCCCAAGTTGGGCGCGTTCGCGCTGCTGATCCGCATCTTC
>JAICQM010000224.1 GCA_025937875.1 Chloroflexota bacterium | reverse complement strand
CCCTGACCGCCGGCATCTTCCGCGGGACCCTGGCCATCGACGGCCTGCCGGCAACCGACGAGACCGATGCCCAGCGCTGACGTGGCCGTCATCGGCGCCGGCCTTGCGGGGCTGAGCTGCGCGGTCGAGCTCGCGGAACGCGGCGCCCGCGTGTTCGTGGCGGCAAAGGGCATGGCGGCCACGCACTGGACGCACGGCGGGATCGACGTCGCGGCTCCGGCGGGTGCGACCACGGCCCGTGCCGGCGTCGCGCTGCTATCCGGACGCCGCGGCCACCCGTACGCGCACCTGGCGGCGGATGTGGAGCCGGCGCTGGACGCCCACTTCACACGGCTGGCGGGCGCCGGCCTCTCGTATGGCGGCGACCTCGACGCCCCGCTGGTCACGGTCCCCACCGCCGTGGGCACCACGCGCCGGGCCAGCCACTTGCCCGTGGGTCAGGCGCCGGCGCTCGACGCGTGGGGTGACGACGGGCTCCTCGTCGTCGGCTTCGAGCGCTTCCGGGACGCGTGGCCGGCCTTCGCCGCCGGCAACCTCGCGCGCGTGGCGTGGCCGGGTGGCCCGACGCGTGTCGCGATCGCCGAGGCGGTCCTGCCCGGGCTCGGTGACCTCCGCAACCTGAATGCCCTGACGCTCGCCCACCTGTTCGACGAGGCGGCCTGGCGGACGCGCGCGCTGGATGCCATCGCGGCGGTGATCCCGGCCGGACGCTGGCGCATCGCGCTGCCGGCGACCCTGGGCCTGGCCAGTCACGCCGAGACGCTGGCCCTGGCGACGGCCACGCTCGGCGCACCGATCCTCGAGATCGTCAGTGTGCCGCCGTCCGTGCCGGGGCTGCGCCTGTTCGAGGCGCTACGCGGGCGGCTCCTGGCGGCCGGCGGCCGCCTCCACTGGGGCTTCTGGGTCACGCATGTCGAGCGCGATCGCGATCGGGTGCGCGCGATTCACACCGAGGGCGCGTCGCGCACGCTGCGCGTCGCGGCCGACGCATTCGTGCTGGCCAGCGGCGGCGTCGCCGGCGGCGGCCTCCGCGCCGCTCCGGACGGCACGCTGACCGAGCGCGTCTTCGGCCTGCAGGTGACCGCACCCGCGCACGACGACTGGTTCACCGACGAGGCCCTGGCTCCGCAGCCGATCGAGGCGGCCGGGATCGAGGTCGACGCCGAGCTGCGCCCCCTTCTCGATGGTCCGCGCAACGTGCACGTCATCGGCTCCGCGCTGGCCGGGATGCGCTATCTCGACGAGCGCTGCGGCGACGGCGTGGCCCTGGCGAGCGGCCACCGGGTGGCTCGCCTCCTCGGCCGCGCGGACGCGGCGGCATCGGTCCGGCGGGAGGGTGCGGCATGAGCTTCGTGGATGCGGGATCCCGCGAGTTCCCGCCGTTCTCCACCGACGCCTGCATCAAATGCACGGTGTGCCAGACCGTGTGCCCGGTTGCCCGCGTGACCGATGCCTTCCCGGGACCCAAGTACGTCGGCCCCCAGGCGCAGCGCTTCCGTGGCCCGACGCTGGCGCTCGGGGTCCCGGACCACACCGTCGACCTGTGCTCCGGTTGCGGGATCTGCACCCGCGCCTGCCCGGCCGGTGTGCTCATCGCCGAGACCAACAATCGCGCGCGCGCGGCCATCGTGCGGCGACGCGGCGCGAGCCTTCGCAACCGGATCATCAGCGACACCGACCTGATCGCGCGGCTGGGCGTGCCGCTGGCGCCGCTCGCCAATTTCGGACTGCGCAATCCGCTGCTGCGCTGGCTCGGCGAGAAGCTGCTCGGCGTGCACCGTCGCGGACCGCTGGCGACCTTCGTGTCGCGGACCTTCACCACGCGCTGGCGGCGCCGTGGCGGCCTGGCGACGCTCCCTGCCGGCGCCGACCCGGCGCGCACGGTGGCCTACTTCCACGGCTGCGCGGTCAACACGTTCGAGCCGGGGGTGGGGGAGGACGCGGTCGCCGTCCTGGAGCGCAACGGCTTCACCGTCCTCGTGCCGCCGCAGGAATGCTGCGGCCTGCCGTTCATCAGCAACGGCCTGTACGACCAGGCCCGCCGGAAGGCACAGCGCAACCTGGCCTCGCTCGCCGTTCTGGCACGGGCCGGGGTGCGCATCGTGGGCACCTCCACGTCATGCACGCACGCGCTCAAGGCCGAGTACCGCGAGATGCTCGACCTCGACGACGCCGATGCGCGTGCGGTCGCCGACGCGACCTGGGACATCTGCGAGCTGCTCGCCGACCTGCACGACCGTGGCGCGCTCGACACCACCTTCGGACCGATGCCCGAGGCGCTGCCCTACCACCCGCCCTGCCAGCTTCGCTCGCACGGGATCGGGACGCCGGCGATGGAGCTGTTCGCGCTGGTCCCCGGCCTGAAGGCGGTCGATGCCGATCACGACTGCTGCGGCGCCGCCGGCACGTACGGGCTGAAGGCCGAGCGCTGGCAGATCGCCCACGACGTCGGCGCGCCGCTGTTCGCGACGGTGCGCGCCGCTGCCGCCGCCGGGGCACGACAGGCGGCCTGCGACTCCGAGACGTGCCGCTGGCAGATCGAGCAGTCGAGCGGCGTGCGCACCCGGCACCCGATCGAGATCCTGGCCGAGGCGTACCGCCGCGCCGACGCGCCGCACGGCGACGAGCCCTGGCGGCGGATCGTCTAGCGCCGGAGGCTCACCTCGCCGGCGCGCGCATCGCGCTCGCGATGGCCGCCACGTCCGCATCCGTGGCCAGCACCGGGAGCGATGTGCCGGCATCCACGAGGTCGGTGTGCTTGAGGCCGCT
>JAICQM010000049.1 GCA_025937875.1 Chloroflexota bacterium | reverse complement strand
GCGCCGGTCGAGGTTCCGCTCCCCGAGCCCGAGCCCGAGCCCGAGCCCGAACCGGTCGTCTTCGCGCAGCCGGAACCCGAGCCGGTGGTTGCCGAGGCGCCGGTCGAGGTTCCGCTCCCCGAGCCCGAGCCCGAGCCCGAACCGGTCGTCTTCGAGCAGCCGGAACCCGAGCCCGTAGTGGCCGAGGCGCCGGTCGAGGTCCCGCTCCCCGAGCCCGAGGCACCACCGAAGCTCACGGTCCTCCACTGGGAGCCCGACACCGAGTTCGAGTTGCTGCCCGAGCCGGTCTTCGAGCAGCCCGAGCCGGTTGTCGCCGAGGCAGTCCCCGAGGGCGAGCCGGTCATCTTCGAGCGACCGGAGCCGGTGGACGTCGAAACGCGGGTCGAGGAACCGCTCCCCGCGCCCGAGCCGGTCGAGGAGCCGATTGCGGCGTCCACGCCCGAGCCGGAGCCCCTGCCTGAAACACCGCCGACACCGCGACCCAGTGTCCGCCCCATCGGCGACACGATCCTTCGCATGCCCGCCCCGCGCGCGCTGGAGCCGGCCGCCGACAAGCAGCCGCTGGCGGCCGAGGACCCGATGGCAGCGGCGCGTCGCGCGCAGCTCGACCTGCTTGGCCTCGACGACCCGGGCCAGGGCATCGTGCGCCCCGAACGGCCGCAGGCGCTGCCCTACCGATCCAGCGGTGCGGCGCTGCCGACCGGCGACCTGGCGCAGCGCGCGGCGCGCAACCGCGGCACATCCGCATTCTGGGACGCGTCCGCACGCGAAGTGGCGGACGCGATGAGCGCCGTTGGCGTGCAGAGCTGCGGCAGCTGCGGCCTCTCGCTGTCGGCCACGGCCCGATTCTGCCGCCGCTGCGGCACCCGCCAGGCGCAGCCCGCCTGACGCTGGAGGGAAAATCGACTGCGCCGGCTGGGCCCCGCGGAGCCTGATGAGGCTCACCCGTCGGAGGAGCAGGTCGAGGCGCGCGGGACCGTGGCACTCCTCCCACGGTTGCGCCCGGTGAGGCTCACCCGTCGGACGACATGCCGGTCCGCGAGGCTCCTCCCACCATTGAGCCTGGTGAGGCTCACCGCCCGAAGGCGGGCCGATACGGCCGCCTAGTCGGTCGCCGGAGCCGGCTTCGGCGTCGGGGCGGCGGAAGCTCCTTCGCCGCCACCGGCGCCGCCGGTGGTGGCAGGCGTCCCCGATGCCGGCGCAGCATCGGTCGACCCCGTGGAGGTGGGGGCGCTCGCGCTCCCGCTCGAGGCTCGCGAGTCGTTCCGGTAGAAGCCGGAGCCCTTGAAGATGATGCCCGTCGGAAATAGAACGCGGCGCATGGGGCCACCACAGACCTCGCAGACGGTCGGACCGTCCTCGGTCATGCCATGGATGAGCTCAACGGTGGTGCCGCAATCGCGGCACCGATAGTCGTACGTCGGCACGGGGCCGAATCATTGCAGCCCCGCGCAGGGGCTGCAACGCGGTTCAGGCGTTCGAGCTGCGGGATGCGAAGCGCGGCAGCCAGCTACGGCGGGTGAGGGCGGCCTCCTGCGTAGGCTGACGGGTCACCACGCGGGCGAGCTGGTGCAGGTCGGTCGCGAGCTTTTCCTTCGGGAACTTGGTGATCACCGGCTTGCCCTCGTTGGCGGCGATCACCGCCTTCGGGCCGTTGGATACGATCGTTGCCGCGACCGGCATCCCCAGCGCCTTGCCGATGTCGGCGACGCTGATGCCGTGGTTGGCGCGGTTGACGACGACTCGCGTCACGTCGGCCAGTCCGAGCTGGCGCGCGAGGTCGAGGAACTGCGCGCTGTTGCGCACCGACCCCATCTCCGGCGTGACCACCAGCAGGATCTCGTTGGCGAGGGTCAGCATCGCCATGGTGCGGTCGGCGTAGCCCGGATGGTTGTCGACGATGACCCATGCATGCTGGCTGCGAGCCCAGCGCAGGGCCGCCAGCAGCAGGTCGACGCTGACGCGCTCCGAGTCACCGGGATCGGTCCCCCAGGTGAGGACGCGCAGGCCGCTTTGCGCATGGGTCGAGGTCAGGTGCTCGAAGGCAGCATCGGTCCACTCTTCGGGCGGGCTGTCGGCGAGGTCGGCAAGGCCCATCGTCGCCGGGGCGTCGAGGATGGCGGTGATGTTGCCGACGCCGACGTCGGCATCGAAGAGAAGCACGCGGGAGCGGGTCTGCTCGCGCAGGGCGACGGCCAGGTTGACCGAGATCGTCGTCTTGCCGACCCCACCCTTGGGCGCGAAGACGCTGACCACGTGGCCCTCGCCGATCGTCTGGGTCTGTGCCTGCTCGTCCGCCCAGCTGCCCGACTCGGCCGGGAGCGAGCGCCCGGCGCGGATGAGCATGGCCTGCAGCCGGTAGACGAGCGCATCGGGCGGCAGCGGCTTGACCGCGATGTCGTCGCGCATCTCGGCCTCGCCGAGCTCGGGCAGGCGGTCGCCTAGCAGGAGCAACGTCGGAGCGCCACCGGAGGCGCGGAGGGCGGCGCGAACCTGGGCGAATCGCTCGGGATCGAGGTCGCAGTCGATGATCGCAAGCGTTGGTGCGTGGGCCTCGGCACCCGGCTCGAAGACGTCGAAGCCGGCGATCTTCAGCGCGGGCCGATAAACCTCGAGATCGTCGGTGACGGCAAGCAGGACGGACGGGCGGTCCATGAGTCTCCCTAATGGCAACGTGACGCCACACGAGGGCGCCGGACCGCACCAGTGTCGGATCGACCGACCCGCACGACAATGGGACCTGGGCACGGGCCGTGCTGCCGAAGGTACTACCCGGGATGGGACGCAGCCCGGCCCCGCACGAGCTGCCTAGGAGCGCACCATCCGCATGCCGCACTTCGGGCAGTAGAACGCCGACGCGCTCTGCGCCTCGAAGCCGCAGTGCGCGCAGGTGAGGCCGGAGCGCAGTCCTGCCTGCGGCAGGCGCGCCTGCTCCGCCTCACCGAGGCTGAAGCCGGACGCGACGACCTGCTGGTACAGGCTCGACAGCAGCTTCTGACCGATGCGCTCCGTGTCGCCGCGCAGGCCCTTGCCGCCCCAGCCGACCACGGCGCGCACGATGAGCTCGCCGGAGAGCTCGTCGAAGTGGCTGGCCAGGCCGCCGACGATGGCGTTGTACTCGGGATAGCCGCTCGTGTCGGTCTCACCGTGGAGCAGGCCACAGATGAACGTGTCGACGGTCATGTCGAGCGCATCGGTCATTTCCAGGACGTAGAGGCCGTGGCGGCCGATGGGGCCCACCTCACGCCGCGCGAGCACCCATTGCTGCATCTCGTTGAAGCGCTCCAGGGCCGGGGCCGCCTCGGCGTACTCGACGGGAAGTGGCTCGATGACCTCGATGGGCGTCTGGCTCAGCGGCTCGACGATCGAGGGCAGGGTGCCGATGGCGTTGGGATCGCCCATGACCCGCAGGCCGTCGCTGCTCTTGGCGACGAACGACAGCTTCAGCGAGTAGCTCTGGGCCGTGACCTCCTCCTGGACGGCGACCGGCGGCGGCGGAGCCTCGGGCTCCTTCCTGTTGCGTCTCAGGAACGACATCGACGAACGGTGACCTCGGTACAAGCATGGCCGTCTGGCCGCGGCCGATTCTATCAGCCGTCGGTGAGCCCGCCGTGGGCCAGTGGCTAGGCGCGGGCCTCGCCTTCCTCGAGCTGCGCCAGCTGTGCGTCGATCTCGCCGAGCCGGTCACGTTCACGT
The DNA here is from genome assembly GCA_025937875.1 of Chloroflexota bacterium. Classification (GTDB taxonomy): domain Bacteria; phylum Chloroflexota; class Limnocylindria; order QHBO01; family QHBO01; genus JAICQM01. Next base: position 9,923 of record JAICQM010000049.1, on the reverse strand, counting down.
TCGACGACCGCGGACGGGGCCTTGGCGGTGAACGAGTCGTTGGCGAGGAGGGCACGCAGGCGTTCGGCCTGAGCGCGCAGGTCTGCCATGTGCGCCGCCGCGCGCTCGGCAGCCGCCTCCGCCGTCGCCGGGTCGGTACCCAGCCAGAACGTGCCCAGCCCGGTGCTTCCCGCGAGGGCGGGCCGCTGGCCGGCATCTGCCGCCAGGTCGACGGGGCGCACGCGGGCGAGCGGCGCCAGGTAGCGCGTGCCGCGCTCCAGCGCGCCACGGTCTCGATCGTCGCCCGGCGCGACGTGCAGGGGCAGCCAGGCGCCGGCCGGAGCGCCGGCTGCGGTGCGCAGGTCGCGGACCTCGCGGATCAGCTGGGTGAGCGCCGCCACCTCGCGCTCGGCGCCCGAGTCACGTGCCGCGGCGGCCGGCCAGGCGGCGCGCACCAGGAGCGGCTCACCCCGCGTGGCGGCGGCATCTGCCTCGCCCAGCGCGGCCCAGATCTCCTCCGAGACGAACGGCATGAGCGGGTGGATGAGGCGCAGCAGGTCACCGAGCACCTCGGCGGCGGCGCGCCAGGTGCGCGCCCGATCGGCGTCCGACGCGTCGTCGCGACGCAAGTCGACCTTGGCCATCTCGAGGAACCAGTCGCAATAGTCGCTCCACGCGAAGTCGTAGATCGACGCCGCGTAGCCGGCCAGGTCGAGACCGTCGAGCGCCCGCGTCGCCTGCTCGACCGTCGCCGCCAGGCGGGAGCGGATCCAACGAACGGCGAGCGTTTCGTCGCCGCCCGCGACGGCCAGGGTGTCGGGACGAGCGCCGATCACGAAGCGCGCCGCGTTCCACAGCTTGTTCGTGAAGTTGCGGCCGCCGTCGAGCTTCGGGCGCGTCAGGCGCTGGTCGCTCCCGGGCGCGGTCCCGGCGACCAGGGCGTAGCGCAGCGCATCGGCCCCGATCTCGTCGATCATCTGCATCGGGTCGATGACGTTGCCCTTCGTCTTGCTCATCTTCACCCCGCCCTCGGCGCGGATCATCCCGTGCAGGTAGACGGTGTGGAACGGCTCGACATCGGTGCAGAACAGGCCGAGCATCATCATCCGCGCCACCCAGAAGAACAGGATGTCGTAGCCGGTCTCCATCATGCTGGTCGGGTAGAAACGAGCCATGTCGGGCGTGGCATCCGGCCAGCCAAGGGTGCTGAACGGCCACAGGCCGGAGCTGAACCAGGTGTCGAAGATGTCGGTCTCCTGGGTCAGCTCGGCTGCGCTGCGCCCGCACTCGGCGCAGGCATCGGGCCCGGCCTCGTCGTCGCTCACCGTGACATGGCCGTCGGGGCAGAACCAGGCCGGGATGCGGTGCCCCCACCACAGCTGGCGGCCCACCGCCCAATCGTGGATGTTCTCCATCCAGTGCGTGTAGACCTTCTCGAAGTGGGACGGCACGATCCGCGTGCGGCCCTCCCGGACCGATGCCAGCGCGCGCTCGGCCAACGGCGCGACCCGGATGAACCACTGCACCGAGAGGCGTGGCTCGACGACGGTGCCGCAGCGCTCGCAGTGCCCAACCACCATCTGATGCGGGCGCTCTGCCTCCAGGTCGCCCGTCTCGCGCAGGCGGTCGAGGATCGCCTCGCGCGCCTCGTAGCGGTCCCGCCCCACGAACTCGCCGCCGGCCGCGTTGATCCGTGCCTCCTCGTCCAGGACGTTGATCGCCTCCAGGCCGTGGCGCTGCGCCAGCGCGTAGTCGTTGGGGTCGTGGGCGGGGGTGATCTTCACCGCGCCGGTGCCGAAGGCCCGGTCCACGGCGTCGTCGGCCACGATCGGCAGGCGGCGACCCAGGAAGGGCAGGATCGCGTGGCGCCCGACCAGGTCGCGGTAGCGCTCGTCATCGGGGTGGACCGCGACCGCGGTGTCGCCGAGGAGCGTCTCGGGGCGCGTGGTGGCGACGCTGATCCAGCGGTCCGGATCGGGGGTGCCGTCGTCGCGCTCGAGGTGGTAGCGGATCGTCCACAGTGTGCCGGTCTCGTCGCGGTGCACGGTCTCGAGGTCGCTGATGGTCGTCCTGCACCGCGGACACCACGTGATGAGCGCCTCGCCCCGGTAGACGAGGCCCGCATCCCAGAGGCGTTTGAAGGCCACACGCACCGCGCGCGCGCTGCCCGCGTCCATCGTGAATCGCTCTCGGCTCCAGTCGACGCTGGCTCCCAGGCGCCGATGCTGCGCACCGATGACCGGGCGCGTCTCATCCATGAAGCGCCACATGCGCTCGAGGTAGCGCTCCCTTCCCAGCGACTGCCGGGTCTCGCCCTCCTCGGCGATGATCTTGTCGAGGACGAACTGCGCTCCGATGCTGGCGTGATCGACCCCCGGAAGCCACAGCGTGTCATCGCCGCGCATCCGGTGGTACCGGACGAACGTGTCCTCGATCGTGGCCACCAGCGCGTGGCCGGTGTGCAGCGCACCCGTCACGTTGGGCGGGGGCAGGATCATCACGAACCGCTCGGCACCCTCTGGCGCCTCGGGAGGTGGCGTGAAGGCGTCGGCGGCCATCCAGCGCTCGTACGTCGCAGCCTCGACCGCGGCCGCGTCATAGCGGGCGCTCAGCTCGCGTCGCGTCGTCGTCATCGGTCCAGGCTCCTCCATCGGTACAGCACAAAGCCCGCTCGCCGAAGGACGAACGGGCTCGTCGTGGTACCACCTTCGTTCGCGACCGATGCGGCCGCCTCGTTCCCGCGCTATCGGGCGGAACCCGTCCGGCTCGCGTGCGACTTCTCCCTCTCGCTCCGCGGCGGGCTCGCAGCCTACCGGCTCCGCCTCTCTGGTGCGGCCGATGGAGGGGTACTCCTCACGGTCAGTGCCGTGCCGAGGAGTCTAGCAGGGCGCTGGGCGGAGCCTCAGCGCGACTGGACGGTGACGCGCAGGGAACCGTCGGCGTGGCGGTCGACCGTCGAGCCCGGCTCGAGGGTCTCGATGGCCGCGCCCAGGTCGGTCTCGCGGGCGTGCGTCGCGCGGTACACGAACTCGCCGGTGGGCCCGAGGCTGAGTGTCACCGAGCGCACCGTGGCGAGGCGCTCCAGGCGCTGCTTGAAGGAGGTGATGGCGCCGAAGCTGCCGAGGCCCTTGACCATGATTGCGGTCGCGACCTCCTCCGCCTCGTCGCCCCCGCCGGCCGGTGGGGCAGTGGCGGTGTTGGGCTCGGGGCGAGCGTCGAGCTCGGCCAGCCGCTGGGCGAGCTGCGCGTCGCGCGCCCCCGCAGCGGCGGGCTCATCGGCCGGCGGCGCGGGGGGTTCGGCAGCGGCGACCGCCTCAGCGGGTGCCTCGTCGGCGCCGGGCGCCGGTGCGTCGGTCTCGGGTGCCGCCTCGGCGGGGGGCTCGGCAACTACCGGAGCTGTCGTGACGGCGCGCTGCGAGCGGTCGATCCCCAGACGGGCCAGCCGTGCGTCGAGCGACTCGGTGGGAGGCGCCGCTGCCGGTGCCGGACCGGTGGCGGCGTTCTCCTCGAAGGCCGGTGGCTTGGGCATCCGGCGCGCGGCGGCAACGAACGAAGCGGGGTCGTTGATGTCGCCGAGCTGCGTGAAGAAGGCCTCGAGCTCGCGCTCGTACGCGGCGAGGCGCTCGCGCACGGACTCCGCCTCGGACGTGCTGCGGGTGGCGTGGTCGGCGAGCTGCTGCTCGAGCTGCTGGCGTCGGGCGTCCACCTTGCGGGCTGCCTCGGCGTTGATGCGCTCGATCTCGCCCTTGGCCCAATCCCCGATCCCGGTGATGTCGAGGTCAGCGGTGCGCCGCAGCTCCTCCGCCCGCTCGGCGGCCCGGGTCTCGAGATCCGCGATGCGGCTGTCGACGCTCTGCCGCAGCTCGGTGACCGATGTGCTGCGCTCTTCCTCGGCGACGCCGCGCATGGCGTCCACAAGACTGCGCAGGAAGTCGGAGGTCTCCTCGGTTCCGGTCACCGCGGGCGGCACCGGAGTCTCGGGAGCGGGGCCCTCGTCGCTGACCGGTGCAGCGGCACCGATCTCACCCACCACGGTCTCGCCGGGTGCGGGCTGCTCGGGTGCGGCCGGCGTCGCGCCGTTCGCGCCGCTTGCGGCCGGCGCGTCCACGTCCGCGGCGGGGGCGGCGTCTTCGCCCTCGCCACTCCACGGGAGACGGAAGCCGGGCTTTCGGGTCGACTGGGTCATGGACCTTCGCTTCAGTGAGGAGTTCTGGCTCGGCCGCGCACGGCGGCAGCGGCATGGTAGGTCGTGCTGGGTCCGGTATCGCAGTCACCCAAGGTACCAACCGCCGACACCGATCGTACTCCGCCCCCGCGTTGCTACCATCGGTCCGCATGCCAGACATCCACCTCCCGAACTGGGCCGACCACGCGCTGCAGATCGGCGTCATCGTCCTCGTGGCGCTCGTCGCCTACGCGCTCCTCCGCACCGCGGCCCGGATCGGCGTGCGGCACCTGCTCGAGCGCCGGCCCGGCAGCGCCGAGGCGGTCCTGCCCGCGGCCGAGCTCCAGCGCCGCGTCGCCACCATCGAGCGGCTGAGCGTGCGTGTCGGCGCGTCGCTGATCACGATCATCGCGCTCCTGATGGTGCTCGCCGTGTTCGCCATCGACATCGGCCCGGCGGTGGCCGGCCTGGGCGTCGTCGGGATCGCCGTCGGGCTCGGGGCCCAGACCCTGGTACGGGACTGGCTGGCCGGCATCTTCATCGTGCTCGAGAACCAGTACAGCTCCGGCGACGTCGTCTCCATCGCTGGCGTCGAGGGCTCCGTCGAGGACTTCAGCCTGCGCCGCACCACCCTTCGCGACCTCGACGGCACGGTCCACAGCGTTCCCAACGGCCAGATCGTGGTCGCCTCCAACCACACCCGCGTCTGGTCCCGCGTCAACCTCGACGTGGGGGTGACCTACGACGCCGACATCGAGCGGGCCACCTCGATCATCGACCGCGTCGGCGCCGAGCTGGCGGCCGATCCGGGGTGGAGCGAGCGCCTGCTGGAGCCACCGGCGGTGGTCAGGATCAATGCGCTGACCGATTCGGGCGTCACCCTCAAGGTCCTGGGCCAGGTGCGTGCCGCCGAGCAGTGGGCGGTGGCCGGCGAGTTGCGGAAGCGGATCCTGTCCGCCTTCGGCGCCGCGGGCATCGAGGTGCCGTATCCGCGCCGGGTGATGGTCACGGGAGCCGGGCCTCGCAGCGCAGACGGCGATCCCGAACCGCCGGACGAACCTGCCGGCGACGACGTCGTCGCCCTGGATTGACCTAGCCGGCCACTGCCGCCGGGTCGTCCCGCCGCAGCAGGATCCCGAGGTACTGCTTCCACGGCCCCACCTCCGCGTCCCGTGACCCGGCCAGCCCGGCGTACACCTGGGCGACGTGGTCGAGGTCATGCACGGACCAGGCGGCCAGCAGATGGCGGAGCGTGACCTCGCCCAGCGCGGGATGCAGGCCGCGCCGATCGAGGTCGCCATCGCCGACGAGCGTGGCGACCTGCTCCAGGTTCGCGGCGCGCAGTGTCGCGAAGCGCTCCAGCAGCGCATCGAGCGCCACGTCTCGGTCGCGCTCGAGCATCGCGAAGCGCTCGAAGCGTTCGAACGGCACAGCGGTCCCGTGGTCGAGGATGAGCCGGGTGCGAGCCATCCAATCGGTCTGCTCGCCGGTGATCAGGTGGCCGACGACGTCGCGCGGGCGCCAGCCATCGGGCCTATCGGGCGTATCGGTCCAGCGCTCGGGAAGCCCGGCCAGGAGGACCCGCAGCAGCTCCGGTGTCCGCCGCAGGAGGTCGACCGTGTCGTCCAGGAAGTGGTCCGTCAGGCCGACTCCTCGGCACGTTCGGCGGCCTCGCGCGCGGCCTTGCCACGGCGGGTGCGGGGCTCGGCGTCGTCAGTCTCGGTGAGCAACATGGGTGGCTGGCCGTTCTCGATCGTCTCGCCGGTGATCACCACCTTGCGGACGTCGGTCCGCTCGGGGATGTCGTACATGACGTCGAGCAGCGCCTCCTCGACGATGGTGCGCAGGGCCCGTGCGCCGGTCTTGCGGTCGATCGCCAGCTTGGCGGTGGCCTCGAGGGCCTCCGGCGTGAAGACCAGCTCCACCTTGTCCAGGCTGAGGAACTTGGTGAACTGGCGGGTGACCGCGTTGCGGGGCTCGGTGAGCACGCGCATCAGGTCGGCCTGTGCCAGCGCGGCGAGGTTGACGACCACCGGCAGGCGGCCGACGAACTCGGGGATCAGGCCGTAGTGGATGAGGTCCTCGGGCATCATCTTGTCGAGGATCGCCCGTCGCTCGCCTCGGCTCCGCTGCGACTGCGAGCCGAAGCCGATCCCCCGCTTCCCGACCCGGTCCTCGACGATCGACTCCAGCCCCTCGAACGCCCCGCCGCAGATGAACAGGATGTTGGTCGTGTCGATCTGGATGAAGTCCTGGTGCGGATGCTTGCGGCCGCCCTGCGGCGGCACGTTGGCCACCGTGCCCTCGAGGATCTTCAGCAGCGCCTGCTGCACGCCCTCGCCGGACACGTCGCGGGTGATCGACGGGTTATCCGTCTTTCGCGCAATCTTGTCGATCTCGTCGATGTAGATGATCCCGCGCTGCGCGCGTTGCACGTCGAAGTCGGCGGCCTGAATGAGGCGCAGCAGGATGTTCTCGACGTCTTCGCCGACGTAACCGGCCTCGGTCAGGCTCGTCGCGTCGGCGATGCAGAACGGGACGTCCAGGATGCGCGCCAGCGTCTGGGCCAGGAGCGTCTTGCCGCTGCCGGTGGGTCCGACGAGCATGACGTTGCTCTTGCCGAGCTCAACCTCGTCGACGCTGTGGCCCGCGTCCACCCGCTTGTAGTGGTTATAGACCGCGACGCTCAGGACCTTCTTGGCCCGGTCCTGGCTGATGACGTACTCGTCGAGGGCGTCCTTGATCTTGCGCGGGCTGGGGAGGGGAGCCGCCTGCGCCTTGCCGGCGCGCGGCGTCTCGAGCATCTCCTCCTCGATGATCTCCTGGCAGAGGTTGATGCACTCGTCGCAGATGTACACGCCCTGGCCCGCGATCAGCTTGCGGACCTGCTCCTGGCTCTTGCCGCAGAACGAGCAGCGGTACGGGACCTTCGACTTGGTGGTCATTCGGTGGCCGATGGTAGCACGGGGACACCACCCCACCCCCAATAGGCCGATCGTCGTGGGATGCTGACCCCATGCCGGAGCGGATCACGGTGTCGGCGGTCGACACGTCGTTGGGACCGATGGTCCTCGCCACCACGTCACGCGGCGTCGCCGCTGTCGAACGCGGCCCGGACCTGGTGGCGGGCCTGCAGCGCCGCTTCCCGGGTTGCGAGCTCATCACCGGCACCGGCCGTCACGACGCCTGGCTGGCCGCCTGGGCCGCCGGCGAGCGGCGGGATACGCCGCCGGTCGACCTGCGCGGTCTCTCCCCGTTCGACGCCGCCGTGTACCGGGCGGTCCGCGACATCGGTTGGGGCGAGAGGGCCACGTACGGCGAGGTCGCCATCATGGTCGGCAGGCCCGGCGCCGCGCGGGCGGTGGGCGGCGCGATGGGCCGCTGCCCCCTCTTTCCCGCCGTGCCATGCCACCGCGTGGTGCGCGCCGCCGACGGGTGGAGCGGCTGGGGAGGCGCCGACGCGCTGAAGCGAACGCTCCTGGCCCGCGAGATGCCCGACTGAGCCGCGGGGCGGCTCAACGGTCGGAGGAGCACGACACTCGCGCCCGCCCGATGCCGCCGCCCGCGGCGGCGCCTACTTCTTCTTCGCGTCGGCCTCGGCCGCGGCCTCGGCGTCGGGGACCTTGCCGCCCGCCGCCTGCGCCATGCTGATGAGCGACTCGGTCGTCCCCACGAACACCTCGTCGATGAGGCCGTAGGCCTTGGCCTCCTCGGCACTCATGAAGTAATCGCGCTCGCTGTCCCGCTTCACCTTCTCGAACTCCTGTCCGGTGTGCTCGGCCAGGATGTGCATCAGCCGGTCGGTGAGGTGCAGCATCTCGCGCATCTGGATCTCGACGTCGGGCGTGTTGCCCCGGAAGCCGCCAGACCCCTGGTGGACCATGATCCGGCTGTTCGGCAGCGCGTAGCGCTTACCGGTGGCGCCCGCCGCCAGCAGGACCGCGCCCATCGAGGCCGCCTGGCCGATGCAGATGGTGCTCACCGGCGCCTTGAGGTAGCGCATCGTGTCGTAGATCGCGAGGCCGCTGGTCACCACCCCGCCCGGCGAGTTGATGTAGAGGCTGATGTCCTTCTCCTGGTCCTCCGACTCGAGGAACAGGAGCTGCGCGATGATCAGGTTGGCGACGTGATCCTCGATCGCGTCGCCGAGGAAGATGATCCGCTCCTTGAGCAGCCGCGAATAAATGTCGAACGCACGCTCACCGCGGGCGCTCGACTCGATAACCATCGGGACGAGCATCGGTCTAACCGGACTCCTTGGCTGATGCTGGCTCGGGCGTGTCAGAGACCGATGTGGCCTCGGCGGCCTGCCCACCGGTCCCGGTCGCCCGGTCGATGAGGGCCTCCACGAGTGTACGGTTGCGCAGCGTCATGCGCAGGTAGGATCGGCCCCGCCGGCTCGAGAGCGACTCGCGCAGGCGGGCGTCGTCGCCGTAGCGCTCGACCTGGGCCGCGATCTCGGCGTCGATCTCGGCGTCGCCGGCATCGATCCCCTCCTTCTCGGCGATCGCCGACAGGACGAGCAGCGTCTTCACCCGCTGGGAGGCCGGCTCGCGCAGCTCGGTGGCAAGCTCCTCCGGCGTCTGTTTCGCCAGCGCCAGGTACTGGTCCAGGCCGATGCGCTGCTGGGCCAGCCGGTTGGTCAGCTCGTCGCGCATGATCTCGACCTCGTTGGCGATCATCACCTCCGGGAGCTCTACGGTGGCGTTGCTGACCGCGAAGTCGATGATGCGGTCGCCGAAGGCGTGGCGCGCCTCCGCCTCGTTGCGCTTCGCGAGCGCGTCGCGGATCTCCGCCCGCAGCTCGTCGACGGTCGTCACCTCGCCGACGCTGGCGGCCCACTCGTCGTCGATGTCGGGCAGGAGCTTCTCGCGCAGGTCGAGCAGCTCCACGGTGAAGTGCGCGGTCTTGCCGCGGAGCTCCTCGACCCGGTAGTCGTCGGGGAAGGTGCTGTCGAACTCGCGCGTCTCGCCGACGCGCATCCCGACCAGCTGCTCCTCCCAGCCGGCGATCATCCGCCCCTCGCCGATGACCAGCGGCAGGCGATCTGCGCTGCCACCCTCGAACGGCTCGCCGTCGATCGTTCCGCTGAACTTCACCGCTGCCATGTGCCCGTTGGCGGCCGTGGCGTCGTCGAGCGGGCGCAGCGTGGCCTGGCTCTCCCGCAGCTCGGCGATCACCCCATCGATGTCCTCGTCCTTGACCTCGGGGATCTCGAGCTCGAACGGGTAGTCGGTGTACGAGCCGAGCTGGACGTCCGGTCGGACCGGGACGGTGGCGGTGAACGTCACCGCCTGGCCCTCGGCCACGGATGCGGGGTCGAGGTCGACCTGCGGGGCGTCGAGCGGGATCACGTCGGTCTGGTCGAGGGCCTCGTCGTACGCGGCGCTGACCAGATGGTCGATCGCCTCGGCCAGCACCGCGCCCTGCCCCACGTAGCGCTCGATGACGCTGCGTGGCGCCTTGCCGGGCCGGAAGCCGGGCACGCGCGTCTGCGCCGCCAGGTGGCGGTACGCGGTGGCGAAATGGCGGTCGACCTCGGCCGGTGGGACCTCGATCTCGAGGACCACCTTCGAGCCCGGCTCTGGTCGGGATTGGACGGTGACCAAGTCAGCTCCTGCATGCATGGGGTGTGGCGGTCGCGGCGTCACGTGCAGGTGGTGGGCGAGGCGAGACTCGAACTCGCACGTCTTGCGACACCGGCTCCTAAGGCCGGCGCGTCTGCCATTCCGCCACTCGCCCGCTCGCGGACCGTGCCGCGGAGTCTACCAACCGCCCG
>JAICQM010000072.1 GCA_025937875.1 Chloroflexota bacterium | reverse complement strand
CGGCACCGACGACGACCGTGGCGGCCGGGCGGGCCCACGCCCGTCCGGCGCGCAGGGCAAGGGCGAGGCCCAGCAGGCCGGCGCCGGCCAGCAGCGCGGCATAGCCGAGGGCCGCAACCGCACCGCCGACCGCGGCTGCATCGGTGACGACCCCGGTGCCGGCGAGCTGGGCCAGGATCCACGCCGGCGCGGCGGTGCCCATCACGACAGCCATCACGCCGGTGAGGACGGCCAGGCAAGCTCCACCGATCAGGACGACCGTGCTTGCCCGGGAGATCCGCCGGCGCGGCGTCATGCGCGGCGCCGCACGTCAGTCGGAGGCGCTGTGGTGCCGGGTGCGGAGCAGGAGGATGCTCGACGCCCCGAAGGCGACGGCGCCCACGAGCAGGGCCACGGCCACCAGGCGGTCGCCGCCGCCGATCGTCATGACCCCGATGACGCCCGCGGCCGACAGCACCGCCACGATGCCGCCCAGGGCGATGGCCGCGGTGCGTCCGCCACGCACGTCGAGGAAGACGGCGGCTGCAGCCGCGACCAGGCCGATGGCGAGGAGCAGGATGCCGATGCCGCCGAGCACCTGTGGCATCCCCAGCGAGCCGATGTTGGGGGGCAGCGATGCGGCATACCGAGAGCTGATCGTCAGTCCACCGACGACCATCGAGACCGCCGTGATGAGGAGCGCCACGCCGCCCACGCCCAGAACGAGCGTCGCGATGCTCGCCATCTCGCCGAGATGCTCGGGCGCCAGGGTGTGCGAGCGGTGCCGCGCCGCCACCGAGCGGGATGCGGAGCGGATGACGCGCGGTGCCGGCTTGCCGACCTTCTTGGAGGTGACCATATGGTGGCGGATTGTAGCCCGCATGCCGGCATCGGTCCGTACCGGGAGTCCGGAGGGCGGCCGTATACTCGCGGCGCATGCCCTGGGAACCACCTGCCACTGCCACCTCGGATCGTCGCGCCCGCATCGGTCAATGGGTCTCGTTCGCGCTGGCCGCCATCCTCGTCGCGCTCCTCGCCTACCTCGCGTACGTCGGGTTCGTGGGTTCGGGCCAGCTTGCGGACGCGCCCGGCCATTCGGCGGCGTGCGGGACGCCGGCCGACCTGGGCCTTGCCTACGAGGCCATCAACTACGAGATCGAGAACGACGAGGAGCTGGCCGCGTACCCCGACCATGCGGCCTGCCCCTCGCAGGGCGCCCCCGCCGAGGACGCGGTGGAGGCCTCCGACGGGGTGCGGATCGCCGGCTGGTACGTGCCGGCGACCAGTGACATCGGTCCGGAGGGACCCACCGTTGTCCTGCTGCACGGCTGGGGCAGCAACAAGAGCAACATGCTCGACCTGGTCGAGCTCCTGGCCCCCTCGTACAACGTCGTTGCCATCGACCTGCGACGCCACGGCCAGAGCTCGGCCGAGCAGCCGACGACGCAGGGCGTGACCGAGCAGCGCGACGTGGTGGCGGTCCTCGACTGGCTGGACGCCACCAAGCGTCCCGGCCGCGTGGCACTGCTCGGCGTGTCGCTGGGCGGCGCGACGGCCCTCGCCCTGACAACGCACGACCCACGGGTGGCGGCACTGATCCTGGACTCGACGCACCCCACCCTGCAGGGCGCGGTGCAGGCACGTATCGAGGAGGCCGGTTACCCGCTGTCGCTTCCCGCCTCGTGGGGAGTCCTGATGGGCGGCCTGTTGCGGACCGGGACCGACATGACGAGCGTCGATCCGGATCGCGCCATCCGGCGCGTGGGCGACGTGCCGGTCCTGATCCTGGTCGGTGGCGAGGACACCTCCATCGGTCCCGATCCCGGCCAAAGGCTCTTGGCGGCCGCCGAGGCGGCCGGGGTCGATGCCACCCTCGAGGTCTGTCCGTCCGCCGGTCACGCCGGCCTCGTCGACGCCTGCCCGGATGACTATCGCTCCTGGGTGCTAGGCTTCCTGGACTCCGCGCTCGGCTCCTAGGCCGCCGGAGACCGCCCTCGCACTGCACAACTTGGCGCGCGCCCATGCCCGAGGCGCGCCGGGGGGCCGTACAGGAGTCCGAATGTCCGTCCACCTGACCGATGCCGACGCGCGCTTCGCGCGCACCGTCGAGCGCCGGTTTCGCGAGCGCATCGGCCTGGAGCCGGTGATCGCCACGTTCCTCGGTATCCACGACCACGACGCCGAGATGCACTCCGCCTCCCGCGAGCAGGTCGAGGCGCTGACCGCCTTCCACCGCGCCACGGTCGACGAGATGGAGCGCTTCACCGCCGACGAGCTCTCAGCCGACCACCGGCTCGACCGTGACCTCGCCATCCACCAGTCGCGGCTCGCGCTCCACGAGCTCACCGAGCGACGCTCGTGGGAGAAGCGTGCTGGCGCGGCCGAGGAGATCGGCGAGGCGCTCTTCCCGCTGTTCACTCGCGATTTCGCCCCGTTCGACGAGCGGCTGGCGTCGATCGCCGGGCGTCTCGAGGCCGCGCCGCAGCTGCTCGCCGAGGCGCAGCAGCGCGTCACCGACCCGGTGCGCCTGTGGGCGGAGATCGACATCGAGAGCTGCGAGGCCCTCCCCGCGTTTCTGGACACGATCGTGTCGGCCGCCGCCAGCGACAGCTCCGATGCGGCGCTGGCGCGCCGCCTGCGGGCCGCCGCCGATGCCACCCGGACCGCCCTCGACGCCCACCTGGCATGGCTGCGCGACAAGGTCCTGCCGCGAGCGGCGGCCGGCTGGTCGGCGGGCCCGGAGCAGTTCGAGGAGATCGTGCGCCTGCGCGAGCTCGAGGCGAGCGGCGACGAGATCCTCGCCGTTGGCGAGCAGATGCTGGCCGACGCAACCGCCGCGCGCGACGCGGTCTGCGCCGAGATCGATCCGACCCTCACCCCGGCCGAGGTGGCCGACCTCGTCAAGAACGACCACGCCGACACGTTCGTCGAGGCCCTCGACGACTATCGCTCGACGATGGATGCGGCGCGCGCTTTCGTGGTGGAGCACGAGCTCGCAACACTGCCCGACGAGGACCACCTCAACGTCGTGGAGACGCCCTCGTTCCTGCGCCACCTCATCCCGTTCGCGGCGTACTACGAGCCCGCGAAGTTCGACCCCGTGCCGGTGGGCACGTACATCGTCACCCCGCCCGCCACGCCGGGGATGATGCGCGAGCACAGCCGCGCCGCGATCAGCAACACGAGCGTCCACGAGGCCTATCCGGGGCACCATCTCCAGCTCAGCGCGGCCACCACCAACCCCAGCCTCGTGCGACTCTTCTCCGACTCGCCCGAATTCGCGGAGGGATGGGCGTTCTACTGCGAGCGGATGATGAAGGAGGCCGGCTTCGACGACACGCCGACGGGCTGGTACGTGGTCCATACCGATGCCATCTGGCGCGCCTGCCGAATCCTGCTCGACGTGCGGCTCCATCGCGGCCAGATCGGCCTCGACGACGCCGTCGACTTCCTCCAGGCGCGCACCGGCTTCGAGCGGCATGCCGCCCTGGCCGAAGTGAAGCGCTATACGTCGACTCCCGCCTACCAGCTGTCGTACCTGTACGGCCGCCACATGATCGAGCGGCTGCGGGCCGACGTCGAGCGGTCGCTCGGCGCGGCGTTCACGCCGCGCGGGTTCCACGACACGCTCCTGTACGGCGGGACGATGCCGGTCAGCTACGCCCGCCGTCTCTTCGAGGAGATGGACCGATGAAGCGGTTGCCGCCGCTGCTGGCGCTGGTCCTCGTCCTTGCCGCCTGCGGTGTGGAGCCCACGCCGACGCCGCGTGCCGAGTGCCCCACCGCGCCACCGTCGCTGTCTGACGCGGAGGCGATCCTGGCCGATGCCGGCACGGCCACGGTGCGGACCAACAAGGGCGACTTCACCATCACCCTCGACCCGTCGAGCGCACCGATCGCAACCGCCAGCTTCGTGGCCCTCGCGCGCTGCGGGTTCTACGACGAGGTGAGCTTCCACCGCGTGCTGGCCGGCTTCGTGATCCAGGCCGGCGACCCGCAGACCAGGGAGGACCACGGCGACTTCGATGGCCTGGGCAACGGCGGGCCGGCGTACCGCTACACGGTTGAGTTCCCCGACTCCGACCAGCCCTACGCGCCCTACACGGTGGCGATGGCCAATGCGATCGAGTACGACCCGAACGACCCCAACGCCACCATCACGAGCGGACAGGACAGTAATGGCAGCCAGTTCTTCGTCACCCTCGACGACCTCTCAGGAAGACTGCGCCCGTACTACTCGGTCCTCGGGACCGTGACAGCGGGCACCGAAACCGTGGATGCCATCGCGGCCCTGCCGGTGAACAACCCGCGGGTCGGCGTACCCCTCGACCCGGCCATCATCGAGGCCATCGCCATCGCTCCGGCGGACGCGGAAGCATCGGTCTCGTCGGGCTCGTAAAGGAATCTTCACGCTGGCAACTATTGACCCGAAGTGAACGGATGGTCTATCCTGCGGGTGCTGTTCGCACAGCGATTCACAACTGGTCGCAAGGCCATGGGTAGGTTTGGGTAAGGGTAGTGCGGGAAACCGTGCGTGAAAGATGCCCTTGCGATTAGCGAATCCGGCAGCAATGAAGGCCCCGCTTCGGCGGGGCCTTCGACTATCCGCTAGACTCGCGGCTCCCCCACGGGACCTGGCGCCGGTAGCTCAGTGGATAGAGCGTCGGCCTCCGGAGCCGAAGGTCGCAGGTTCGAATCCTGTCCGGCGCGCCAGCCAAGCATGTGTCGACAACAGCCATCCCTCGGGTATGATGCCGCCCTGACTGGCCCGCACAGCCCGCACGGTGCCCCGAGCGACGCCCATCGCCGTCTCCCCAGCCCGTCGGCGCCCTGCAACACGGCCAGATGCGGGCATGGGCGCGCACCGCTGACAGATGGTCCGCGGGCCGCCGGAGGAGGAACATGAAGCACTCTCGTCCCATCGCAGCGCTGTTCGGCGTTGCACTCATCGCCGCGGCGTGCCAGCCGGCGGGCAGCTCGCCCAGCTCGGCAGCGGCCAGCAGCGCCGCCGCATCCGCCTCGGAAGCCGCCGAAGTGCCTGATGAGCTCGTGATCGGCTTCGTGCCATCGAGCGAGGCGGGGCAGCTGGTCGAGGACATCCAACCGCTTGCGGACTATCTGACCGACGCCCTCGGCATCCCGGTCACGGGAACCGTGACGAACGACTACACCGGGCTCGTGACCGCCATGCAGACCGGCCAGGCCCACATCGGCGCGCTCCCCCCGTACGGTCTGCTTCAGGCCATCGACCAGGCGGACGCCGAGGTAATCCTCCAGTCCGAGCGGTTCGGATCCGGCACGTACCACACGCAGTTCTTCACGAACGATCCCGACACCTTCTGCTCGGATGAGCCGGTCGAGAACACGCGCGTGAATCCGGATGGCGAAGAGGTCACGTTCCTCAACTGCAACGGGACCGACCGCGCCAACGACGAGACCCCTGAGGGACCGATCGGCCTCGATGCGCTTGACGCGCTCGAGCCGGGTTCGACCGTCGCGTTCGTCGAGCAGACCTCGGCGTCGGGTTACATCTTCCCGGCGACGGTGTTCCTGAGCCAGGGGGTGGATCCGGTTGCCGACATCGAGCCGATCTTTGCCGGGACAGGTGGCATCGGCCACCCGGGAGCCGTGGATGCGGTATGCCGCGGTGACGCCCTCATCGGCGTGAGCTTCGACGATGCTCGCACCGTCACGACGACCGAGTGCGACGTCGCGTCGAACGTCGTGGTGTTCGGCTACGGGCCCGAGATTCCGAACGACGGTATCGCCGTCAGCGGGGATCTGCCCGACGACCTGCAGCAGGAAATCGCCGACGCCCTGATGGCCTACGCCGAGACCGAGGAGGGGGCCGCGGTCCTCGACTCGATCTACCAGATCACGGCGTTCACCGAGCCCAATCTCGAGGCGCTCGAGCTCGTGCGACGGGCCGTCGACGAGCTGGGCTACGAAGGCTAGTCCCACCAGGAGGAGCGAGGCCCGCCAAGGGCCTCGCTCCTTTTCGTACCGATGATCCGATTCGAGAACGCCTCAGTCACCTATCCCGGTGGCGTTCACGCCCTCAAGGACGTGACCCTCGACATCCGCGACGGTGAGATGCTCATCATCGTTGGCCTCTCCGGCGCGGGAAAATCGACACTGATCCGCGTCATCAACGGTCTCGTACCGCTGAGCGGCGGTGACGTGAAGATCGATGGCGTCAGCGTCCGTCACGCGGGATCGCGCCAGCTGCGCGAGATCCGCTCGAAGATCGGGATGATCTTCCAGACATTCAACCTCGTGAAACGCACGACGGTGCTGAACAACGTGCTGATGGGCCGCCTCTACGGCGCAGGTACCTTGCGCTCACTGTTCGCCTGGTACCGGCCCGAGGACATCGAGATCGCCATGCAGGCGCTCGAGCGGGTCGACATCGTCGAGAAGGCCTACGTCCGCGCCAGCAATCTTTCCGGTGGACAGCAGCAGCGCGTCGGGATCGCCCGCGCTCTCGCCCAGCAGCCGAAGATCATCCTCGCCGACGAGCCCGTGGCGAGCCTCGATCCGCCGACCAGTCACGTCGTCATGCGCGACCTCCAACGGATCAATCGCGAGCTCGGCATCACGACGATTGTCAACCTGCACTTCCTCGACCTGGCCAAGGTCTATGGGGAGCGGATTATCGGCATGCGCGGCGGCGAGCTGGTCTACGACGGTACGGCCGCCCAGGCCGACGAACGCGTCTTCCGCGACATCTACGGCCGGTCCCTCACGGCCGACGACGTGATGAGCGAGGCAGCCACCGCGGCCGCGACACTATGACGGCCGCCGCGGGAAGCGGCCAACGCCCCGCCAGGCCGAGGCAGTCGCTCATCGTCCCGGCAGGCCTCCTGGCCTTCCTGGTCATTACCTGGCTCTCGCTGAGCGACCAGTTCGGCATTGGCTTCGACCTCGGCGCGATCATCGAGGACATCACCAACGGCGGACGGATCCTGATCACCGAGTCCGACAGTGCGGCGCAGCGCGGGCTGCTCGTGCCGAACTGGGCATTTCTGCCGCGCACCGTCGATCCGATGCTCGAAACCTTCAAGATGGCGGTGGTCGCCTCCGTCGTCGGCTGCACGGTTGCGCTGCCGGTCGCCTTCACGGTGTCCCGCGTCACCGCCCCCAACGGCGTGGTCCTCTTCCTCGGACGCACGGTGCTCAGCGTCGTCCGGGCGATCCCCGACCTGCTCTACGCCCTGATGTTCGTCGCCGCCGTCGGCATCGGTCCGCTTGCCGGCATCGTGGCCCTGGTCTTCTTCAACATCGGCGTCGTGGCCAAGCTCCTGTCGGAGACGGTCGACGGCGTGGACCCCGGTCCAATCGAGGCTGCACGCGCGGGTGGCGGCAACCGGACGCAAACGGTGCGCTGGGCAGTGCTGCCCCAGGTGCTCCCCAATTACGTCGCCTATTCGCTCTACACGTTCGAGCTCAATATCCGCGCCTCGACGGTGATCGGCATCGTCGGCGCCGGCGGGATCGGCAACCTTCTGTTCACCCAGTACCGATTCTTCAATTGGAGCAACGTCTCGATCGTCGTCGTGACACTGTTCGTGTTCGTCCTGCTCATCGAGCTGATCTCCATCTGGCTGCGTCGGAGGCTGGTGTGATGGCGGGTGCGGCAGAGCGGCCGCATCCCCCCACCCACGCGAAGCGGAACCTCGCCCTGCTCGGCGCTGCGTTGCTCGTGGGCTGGGCCGCCGTCACCGTCGACGTCGATCCCTCGGAGATCCTCGACCTGCCGGGTGGAGTGGCGCTCCTCTTCCGCGAGATGTTCCTGGATCCGGGTCCTGACTGGAGCTACCTGCCGACGGCGCTCGAGGGAATGATCGAGTCCCTCCAACTCGCCTGGGTTGGAACGGTGCTGGGGGCGATCTTGTCAATTCCGCTGGGCTTCGTCGGTGCCAAGAACGTGTCGAGCGGCGGGGTTTCGAATGTCGTGCGACAGCTGCTCAACGCGATCCGTGCCTTTCCCGAGGTCGTTCTGGCGGTGGCGATCATGATTCCCATCGCCGGGCTGGGTCCCGTGGCCGGCGCCCTTGCCATCGGCCTTCACTCCATCGGCACGCTCGGGAAGCTCACCGCCGAGGTGATCGAGGGCATCGACCCCGGGCCGGTCGAGGCCGCTCGCGCGGCTGGTGGGGGATCGATTCTGGTGCAGCGCTGGGGTGTGCTGCCGCAGGTGCTTCCGGAGATCGTCGCCTTCTGGCTGTATCGTTTCGAGATCAACATCCGGGCAGCTGCCGTCCTCGGCGTGGTCGGTGCCGGCGGCATTGGCTTCAGCCTCCAGCAAACCATCTCCTTTCACAGATATTCCCTGGCGGGCACCGCCGTCATCGTCGTGGTCCTCGTCACGATCGCCGTTGATACGGTTTCCGGGTGGGTCCGTCGTCGCATCATCGAGGGCGCAGGGGCGAAGCGCGTCGACGCCGATGCCATCGCGCACCCCGAGCTGGCAGAGGTCGTCACCGGCCCGGTCGAGCGCCCCTAGCGCGCGAGGCGGTTCCCCAGCACGGGAGCCAGTTGGACCACCGCGGCTCCTCCGGCGGCGAACATCAGACCGACGACCTGGAGAGGTCCGAGCTGCTCCGAGAGGAACACGATCGCCAGGACGGCGATCTGGATCGTCATGGTGTTGTTCACCACGCTCGACTCGACCGCCGTCAACGTTCGCAGCGTGTGGTTCCAGAGCGTGAACGCGAAGGCCGTATTGACGACCGCGAGCCAGCCGATGATCATCCAGCCGCTCAGGTCGGGCTGCGGAACACCTTCCAACGCCACTCCGACGACGAGCAACGCCACGGCGCCAATCGCCATGCTCGATGCCGTCAGGCCGATGGGTCCTCCGAGCCGGCCGATGACGTCGCGGGCCAGCCGCCGGCCGAGATGCGCCGAGGCAGCTGCCGCGGCTACGCACACGCCTGCCGCCACGAAGCCGATGAGGGCGCGGGCTTCGACCTCGAATGGCCCGAAGTAGAGGAACGCGCCAAGCGTGAGCAGGCCGATGCCCGCCGCCTGGCCCACCGATGGTCGCTCGGCGCCCTCGCCCAGGGCCACCAGCGCGACCCACATCGGGATTGAAGCGAGCACGAGGCTCACCGCCGTCGCCGGCAGCACGGCCAGGGCGGCGAACTGAGCCCCCTGGGCGACCGCGACGAACAGCAGCCCGTAGATCGCCACGCGCGTGAGGAGCCAGGGGTCGATCGGGCTGATGCCGTGCGCGGTGCGCATGGCACGGATGCCGAACGGAAGCAGGATCGCGGCGGCCAGCGCGTAGCGCAGGCCAGCGAAGCTCAGCGGCTCCAGGGCCAGGTCGTCGAGCCCGATCTTGATCAGGATCCACGACGTAGACCAGAGGAATGTGACGAGCAGCGCCTGCAGAACCGCCAGCGCATGCTGGCGGCCCGTGCGTGGCTCTGCGATGAGCGGTCCCGTCAAAGCCCGCCACCTTACCCGATGCGGCATCATCGGTTCATGCAGGACCGACCACCGATGCTGAGGCGCCGCGACCGGTGCGTGCGCGAGGCCGCCGAGGCCGGCCTGTCGCCGATCGCCACGCGCTCCACCGACGGCCGTGGTCGGCCCCGTCCCGAGGAGCCCGACGCGTTCCGCACCGCGTTCGAGCGGGACCGGGATCGGATCGTCCACGCCAAGGCCTTCCGCCGCCTGAAGCACAAGACGCAGGTCTTCCTCAACCCGGAGGGGGATCACTTCGTCACCCGCCTCACGCACACGCTGCAGGTCTCGCAGATCGCGCGCGCACTGGCCGCGGCGCTGACGCTCAACGAGCCGCTGGCCGAGGCAATCGCGCTGGGCCACGACGTCGGGCACACGCCGTTCGGGCACACCGGGGAAGAGGCGCTGTCGCCGTACTTCCCGCCCGACGGCTGGCATCACGCGGCCCAGAGCGTCCGCATCTTCGAGGTGCTCGAGGACCTCAACCTGACCTGGGAGGTGCGCGACGGGATCCGTGCGCACAGCTGGAAGATCGACCCGCCGCCCACGACGCCGGAGGCGTACACGGTGCGCTACGCGGACCGCATCGCCTACCTGTCCCACGACGCGCTCGACGCGATGCGCGCCGGCGTCCTGACCGCCGAGGCGCTGCCGCCGGCGGTCATCGAGCGCTTCGGACAGCCGGGACGCGGCTGGATCGGCCACATGATCGACGCCGTGGTCGACAACTCGCTGCGCGT